>JBDKIW010000091.1:0-3156 GCA_039796955.1 Planctomycetota bacterium | reverse complement strand
GCTGCGTCGGCCCAGGCGACGGACCTCATTGGCATCGGTCAACCCGATATTGGGGACTGTAAATCCCGGCGAGTTGGGATCTCCGTTGACGGTGAACGGAGAATAGGCATCCCCAAGATAGGCGGGCCCATTGTATTCCAGTGGTGGATTGATCCCGACATACGAGGGAATGGGATTTTTCCCTCGACCTTCCAGTGACCGCAGATAGTTCGTCACCGACATCCAGTCCGGAAGTCGAGGCTTTGGCTTATCCCGCGTGTCCGGATCACCAGACAACATCTGCATCGATCCGGCAGGATGCCCGGCAGCGTTTTGCCGCATGGATCTCAGCACCGTAAACTTATCCGCGATTGCAGCCTGCATGGGCAGCAATTCGGTAAACTGCATTCCGGGAATTTTGGTGTCAATCAGTCCGAAAGGACCACGATATTCCGCGGACGCCTCGGGCTTGGGGTCATAGGTATCGATGTGCGAACAACCACCGGGCTTCCACACCATAATGACGGCTGTTTTTCCGGAGGCTGCCGCTGGTGGCTCCGCCGCGGTCGCTCGCAGTCGCAGTAATCCGGGTAAACTGAGGCTTGTAAAGCCAGCCAGCCCCATCTTCAGAAAACCTCGACGGGCAGACGGACCAAACATCTGCGGTCCCGGGCAAATTCCGGCTGCGTAAAATGGATCGCTCACTGGGCTTCTCCCGGAAGAACTTTTACTGCGATAGGTTCCGAAATCACGATATCAACTGTGTCTCGCGGTGCCGACTGTTCCGTTGCGAGTTTGTGTTTCTGTGTGGCGGTCATCAGTGCCGCAGCGGTCTGCTGCTGCTGAACTCTGGCCGCCTCAAGGCGTTCCGCCAACAGGGATTTCTGGTCGTCAGCCGCAGTCGCGACATCCGCTTCCAGTTTTTTCAGATTCTCCGCAGCCAGATTCGCCCGCTCCTCAGCCGCTTTCAGCACGCTGGCAGCCTGCGCAACACCTTCAGGAAAATACTGATACTTCGCCACCGCACTGCCGTAAAACGCAATCTGGTAGTCACCCGGAGGCGTTTTCAGAGCGGCAGTGTCCAGAACGGCCTGCGAGGAATCCTCCGTCAGAGGCACATCAAACTGGGGGTTGTTCGCAAATCCATGTCCGAATGTTTTCAACTGCAGCACACCTCCGGAAAACTCGGTGCGGCGCGTATGAATCAGAGGAATCGCCAGTTTCTCACCGGCCTTCACCTCCCACACTTTGTTTTCTCTTGCTGCGATTGTCAGCGGTGCCACCTCTGAACCACTCACAGAAACCGGAACTCCCTGCACAAGTCGAGGAACCGGAATCTCGCTCCATGAAACCACAATCGGCCACGCAACCGCGGCGACATGACACGGCCGCTCAACAGACTGTCCTGCAATGTCGGCCCGCGCGGTGAAACTCGCAAAGGTCAGCGCTCGCGGTGCATTCTGATCCGCCGTGACCAGCACAATCCCACGCGTCTGACCCGGGGGAATTGTCAATCCACTGGCAGTCACACCTTCCGGAAGCCCGTCAAGCACCAGTTCAATCGGTCCATCAAATCCATCCCGCCGCACGGCAACCACTTCCAGAGCTGTTGTGACGCCGCCGCGCAATGCAAGAGGTTTGGACAACGCATTGCGATCCCCATTGCGAAGTTCCATGTGCAAGCCCCAGGCACAAACCGCAAAATCCGGTGCAGCTCGTCGCACAATCAGGCGGTAAATGTTGCGAGGATCCGTGCGCGTTCCGCCGAACAGGTCTGTGACCTGCAGGCGATACCGGCCGTCCTGCGGGATCTCCAGCTTGCCAATCAGATCCGCCGAACCTCCATCATATGGCGGCCCGTCATAAGCATAACCGTTGCTGGACGGCTTCATGGGACTGGGAATGTCCGTCAACTCGACAAGGTCCGTCACAAGCTCCTGCCCCGGTTCACCGGTCACCTGCTGAATCACAACCGAGGGATCCGTTGGACGCCCGAGACGTTCCGAAGCAACTTCAACCCACCAGACGTCACCTTTCGACGCAGTGAACTCGTACGTATCCACATCCGCAGCCGTGGCAAACGCGCCCGCAAGGTCACAGGGCAAACTGATTCTGTTGGCCTGTTCGCCCGAATTATTCGGCTCCTGCTCAGACGCCGCAGCGGATTCTGCAAGCCCCTGCGGAGGCCATGAAAAAGAGCTGACAGTACGCGTGGAGGCAAATACCGGAACCGCGGCGTCCTGCGAGGCACGCTGCAGCGAAAGCCGGTAGAAGTAACCTGGCCCGCCCTTGTACGTAAGCTCGTGAACTTTCACGATGTACCGTCCGGCAGCTGGCGCGCTGAAATCCAGAACACCACCCTGACGCTCCACCAGCAGGTCCTGCCCGGCAGCATTGGCTACAACCAGCACCGCGTCCAGCTTGGAATCAATTCCCTTAGCCGCACAGTGCACAAAACATCGCTGGCCCATTTCGGCGTCAAACGAATAGTAGTCAATGCTGCGTGCCGACATGACAGAGTTGCAGACGGTATCCATCTGCAGCGGCATCGCCGTGGCCACGGATGTGTTGCCGGCCGTCTGAGTCACTTCCCTGAGTGACCCTACCGAAAAAATCCGGGCCGAGGAAATCCCCAGACGTGTCATCATCCGAGTTTCATACAGCCCAGGCGGACAGTCGGCAGCCACTGTCACAACATAACGGCCAGGTTCCGGTTGACCATCTGCCTGCATCCGGCGGACTGCAGTCAGTCCGGGAGTTGAAAACAACAACTCCCCACCATCATCCAGATTCTCTCCCGTCACCGTGATCTCAAACTGCGTCCCCGCCTGCCCTCCCATCGGCATGGTCGACAGAAGTCTTGGCAGCGGCAGACACACCGTCTGAGCCAGCAGCATCTGATCCGCAGGAATCAGCGAAAAGATCCCAACCAATCCCAGAACTGCCAGTTGCAGGTTTCTCTGATTCTTCATCATGTCCTCCACCCCGCCACGGTCTCACCACACCGCCAGCAGAAGTCAACCTGCCCCTAATGCAAACAGGGCAGCCCAGCCATGTGCGCCCCTGACCACACCGAAGGATCAGAAGCTACTGCTGCACATCCTACCGCACACTCTCAATTCGGGGAATTCTTTTCCACCCTCAGAGCCCGCGATCCGGAGAACTTTCAACGAGCAA
>JBDKIW010000090.1:0-3206 GCA_039796955.1 Planctomycetota bacterium | reverse complement strand
GGAATCGGATCGAACTTGTGGTCATGACATCGCGCACATCCGACAGACAACCCCAGAAACGAAACGCCCGTGGTCATCACCATGTCGTCCAGCTCGTCATAACGCGCTGATTCGAACTCCGCTTCGGTCAACTGAGTCGGAAAGGCTCCGGCACCCAGAAATCCGGTGGCCATCATCGCCAGCGGATTTTCAGGAGCCAGCTCATCGCCCGCCAGCTGCCAATGCACAAACTTGTCGTAGGGCAGGTCTTCATTCAGGGCCGTGATCAGAAAGTCACGATAGTGATAGGCATGCGGGCGGTCATAGTCCTGTTCGTAACCATGCGACTCAGCGAAGCGTGCCACATCCATCCAGTGCCGTGCCCAGCGCTCGCCGTACTGCGGAGAATCCAGCAGACGATCCAGCAGCCGAGACCAGGCATCCGGGGATTCGTCTTTTACAAAGGCTTCCACGTCCGCCGGTGACGGCGGCAGGCCCGTCAGATCAAATGAGGCTCGACGAATCAGCACGCGTCGCGCCGCTTCCCCGTTTGGCACCAGCCCCGCCGCTTCCTGCTTCGCCCGAATGAAGTGATCGATCGGTGTACGGCACCATTCCTGATCCCTGACCTCAGGAACGACCGGGGCTTGCAATGGCCGAAATGACCAGAAGTTGCGGTCGTCTTCCGTCACCTGCATTTCCACCGCAGGGCCTTCTTTCCCTTTGCCCATCGGCGCGTCGTACGGGGCCCCAAGGTCAATCCATTGACCAATCGCCTGGATCTGCGCCTCGTCAAGCTTTGGCTCTTTCCAGGGCATGTGAGGCTCTGCGTCGTGCGTGACGAGGGCCATCAGGTGGCTGTCTGCCGCCGTCCGTCCCACAAAGCCACTCTCCATCAGGGATTCCCGGGTTGAGAGATCAAAGTCACTCTTCACGGACTTACCGCCGTGACAGTCCAGGCAGTGCTTCGTCAGAATCTCACGCACAGACCCTTTGAACAGTGCCAGCCCCCGCTTCGCTCTCTCCGGATGATCCGGAGGAACGCTGCCAGGCTCGTCCGCTGTCGCCATCCCCTGCAGCAGCAGGGTCAATGTCAGGAGGCAGGCGGATGTCGTCGGTAGGGGCGTCAGAAAACGCATCTGCGAAACTCCCTGCAATCTTGCTCAGCCTGCTGGTCCTGCAGGCAGTCGGTCGGAATGTTCTTGAATTTGCCCGTAAGCACCACGGATGACTCAGGAGCAATTTGGCCAACTCACCCTCGCGGCAGTCGGTCTCCCGTCAACGTATGGTCCTGCTCTGCCTTCAGTCTACCGCATTTGAGCGACCAACCCAAACAGGATTGCCGCACGAACCTGACTGTCCGGGAAAATTATGCCCTGCGACTTTTTGCGAAAATTCGGCGAAAGCAACGGAATTTTACTGGAAATTCTGCGATTGACCGCCCCACCCTTGCCGGTCACGCAGCTCACGCTCCGGTGAGCACGTTTTTCATTCCCCCCCTGAACGTGCTGGCGCAGGCTCTCGGACCTCGCGGCACCAGCCACGTCCGGTGCAGGCCCGGCCAACAGGCCGCAAAGTCCCGCAGAGCGGACACGCTGTGTCGTTGGCTGAGTCACCGTTGTCCTGTTACTATTACGAATAACTCCTGTGATCCTCGCAGAAGGCATCCAGCAGGATCAACCGGGGACCGTTTACTCAATCTGATGCTCCACCTGTGACAGCCGGGACAGATGTGCATTCGTCTCCCACGGACAGTTTTTCGGGGTGAGTTTCTCAAGGCGAACCAGGCATGGCGTCGGCGTGGTCAAAACTCCGTGGTCACCAGGAACAGCGTGCACTGTTTGCGCGGTCACTCAGCCATGGACGGTTGTCGCACGCCTACGTGCTCGCCGGTCCCGATGGTATCGGTAAACGCGTCTTTGCACGTCTGCTGGCACAGTCCATCTTCTGCCGGGAATGTCCGCCCGGTCAGATCGATGCCTGCGGTGAATGCCGTGCCTGCCGCAGTTTCGAAGCCGGAACCTGGCCTGACTATATCGAAGTTGGCCTGCCCGAAGGTAAGTCAGAAATCCCTATCTCGGCAATCGCCGGTACCCCTGAGAAACGCGGGCGCGAAGGCTTATGTTTCGAACTGTCCATGGCCCCTCAGGCCTCGTCCCGACGCGTGGCCATCATCGATGATGCCCATCGCATGAATGCCGAAGGCGCCAACGCCCTGCTGAAGACACTCGAAGAACCGCCCGCCAGTGCCCTCATCCTCCTGATCTGCGAAAGCGCAGAGTCGCTGCTGCCAACGATCCGTTCCCGCTGTCAGACCATTCGCTTCTTTCCACTCACAGAAGCCGATGTTCGCCATGTACTACTGGACTCGCAGATTGTCGAATCTCCAGATGACGCCCGCGTTGTGGCGGCCATGGCCGAAGGCAGCGTGACTCTCGCTCAGCAACTGCTCAATCCGGACCTGCGCAAGCTCCGCGATGTCGTTGCGCGCGAATTCGCCCTGTTCGAAGCCATGAAGCCACTGGATGTCGCCAAACAGATCGCAGAAGAACTGGAACGCATTTCCTCCGGTACCGAAGAACAACGCCAGAATGCTCAGTGGCTGCTGCGATTTCTGGCCGAGGCCCTGAATCTGAAACTTCGAAAACTGATGGCCGGCGACTTTTCAGAGCCCCTGCTGCAACGCTTCGGTGTTCGCTCAGGTGCCGATCTGCTCAGCACGCTGCTCGACAGGATCCTGGTGGCCGCTAACCAGATCGAAGCCAATTCGCCGGTCCGACTGGTCCTCGATGCCCTGTTCGATGAGCTGGCCCGCATGATGCGGCTGGGACCTGTGTCGGCACGCTGAATGACCTCGCTGCTGTATCATGGAAAGCAGACATTGCGACCACTCTCCGTGCGCTGCCGCGCCGTTGACTTTGCAACGTGCCACCTGCAAAGAAAACAGGCCCGATGAAAATCATCGGGCCTGCGTCTTGTTTTACTCAGAGTGCCTGTCCCGCCGGCATGGCAGGAACTCATTCACCTGCGTGGACTAGTCCGGCAGTGAATTGCGATCAATGCCGTACTTCTTCCAGAGGGTGTCTGTCCAGTCCGTCATTGCCGCTTGACCGACAATGGCGTTGGTCAGCTCGGCCACGTCCCCGCTCTGGAATCCAAACTGACGGCCTTCCTGCATAAACAACTGTCGCAGCACCTCTTCATTGGCAACGCGTTCCGAAATCTGA
>JBDKIW010000089.1:0-5516 GCA_039796955.1 Planctomycetota bacterium | reverse complement strand
GACGAAGAACCCGCGGCCGATCACGGGCGGGCGGAAGCGCGGCCGATGTCCGTGGCACCCGTCGCACAGTCCGACTCGGTCCTGCTCGAACTGCAAACTCAGTTTGCTGCCCTGCAAAAGCAGTCGGATATGCTGCAGAATGCCGTGGACTCCATCCGGCAGAAATTGGATCGAATTGAACGTGAATTGGGCATCGGCTAAGGCCCCCCAAAGCACACAGCCCACAGCACGGCAACGTGTTGTCCGGTTGGAGCACTGTGCCGGGTTGGCGAAACGGTGTTCAGCCCCCAGAGTGTCGCGTTTCGCTCCGTCGAAACGAACGTCCAGCGTTTTCACTGTCGAACGGGACACTCAATCGTTGTGTTCCATCCAGCTGAATACGCCCCGGAAATCCCAGCTTGCCGCCGTGTCGCCATCCCAGGCGGCAGGTATCGTTTTCGGCTCAGGTGGAACTTCGCCCTCCCGCACGAATCGTCGGCCGCACGAATCGCCGGTCCGCGGTCGTGTCTTGCGGCTCACAGGACGTCGCAGTTCCGTGCTCCTGAGCGGCTGTTGATTTCAGGTGCCCGGGATATGTATGGCCGATGCTCCGCCTTTGGTCCGTCGGACCTGAATCTGGACCGGGATGACATCCTTCATCTGAGTCACATGCGTGATGATGCCGACTTTTCGTCCCTGAGCTTCAAGCTGCATCAGGGCATTCATCGCCAGTGACAGAGTGTCCTCATCGAGGCTGCCAAACCCTTCATCGATAAACAGTGATTCAATCCGCATCCGATTGGAGGTGAGTGCAGCGAGTCCCAGCGCCAGGGCGAGCGAAACAAGAAAGGATTCGCCTCCGGACAGCGAATGCACAGAACGCCGTTCGTCGCCCATCTCCCGATCGATAATCACCAGATTCAACGAATCCACCAGCCGCTCAAGGCGATATCGCGGCGCCAGTTGACTCAGTTGATAGTTGGCATCCTTCAGCAGCAGATCAAGAGTGATCGATTGTGCGATTCTGCTGAATTTTGTGCCGTCACCAGAGCCGATCAGTTCATTCAGTTTTTGCCATGGCGCCGCAAGTTGACTCTTTTGCAGCAGCTGCTGCGCGAGTTTCTCGTTGTTTTTCCTGTTCGCAGCGTCGATGATCAGCGGTGCTTCTGCCTGTTTGAGTCGTTGTTCTTCCTGTGCGATAGTCGCATCCTGCTCCTGTTTTTGGAGCTGAACCGCCTGTTCGTCGAGTTCCGTGGGGCGTGTCGCGAGGTGTTCATTACGTCTGAATTCGCTGGATTCGACGACCTTCCCTGTGGTCAATGTTCTGTCACGCAACTCCTCAATCTCGCGCTGTTCGTTCTGCAGCCAGGCGGGACTGCGATTCAGTATCTCATCGATGCAGTCGATCGTCAGCGGCTCAGGCAAAGTGCGATTGATCTCCTGCAACCAGTTGTCGATGTGTTGGGTGTGCATTGAGAGTTGCTGGCGGGCTGCCTCGAGGGCTTCTGCGGCAGCCGCCTGATTCTGTTCGGCATTGGAGCGGTTGGACTCTGCCTTTGTCTTTGCTTCATGAGCTGCTGTCAGCCGGGATACCGCGTCTTTAAGTTGCCGATTGAATTCGGCTTCCACATCGGCGACCGATTGGCCTTCGAATAAGGTCTGTCGCTCACGAAACGCGTCCTTCCAGTTGGAGTTGGCCCGTTCGCACGCGGCCTGGGCCTCGGTCAACTGTTCTGCCGCTCGTGTGTGTGTCTTCTCGAGTTCGCTGCAGACGCCGTTGAGGCTGTCGATTGTCGCGTTTACCGTTTGTAACTCTTCGCTGGACCGCTGGCACTGCTGAAAACGATCCTGCAGATCCGCGCGGAGTTTTGCCGGGTCGGATTCAAACAATGTCCGACTCTGTGGGAATGCCGACCACAGCTCATTCAATTTGTGCGTCTGTTCTTCGATGGCCCCGCGTTCAAGCGCTTCCTGAGGTCCCAGTTGTGTCAGCGCAGCCTGGTATCCAGCTTCCTCTTTTTCGAGGTTCGCGATCCTGTCCAGCAGTGTCCGCAGCTCCCTCTCTGCCTCTTCTGCGAGTGTTCGGCAGTCCTCAGTGTCTTTCTTCCGTTCAGCAGCCGTCGTGCGCTGAGTTTGAATGTGCTGCAGGGACGAGTCGATCGTATTTAAGGTCACTCCAGCGGCAGCATGGCGTTCCTGTGGAGGGAGCAGTAGCAGCGGTGCGATATCCGGGGCATTGGAGTTGTTCCATACAAAATTCTGCAGCTTCTGCTGAGCCTCAAGCTCGGACATTTCGAGTCTCTTGATTTCACGTCTGCAATGCTCGACATCGGCTTCAAGCTTAGTCCAGGCAGTGATGGCCTTGTTCAGAACCTGCTGTTGCTGCCGGACCTTTTGCTCTGCTGCCGTCAGGGCGACGGAATCGAAGTCCGGTTCCTGCTGGTGCCACGGATGAGATTCAGAACCGCAAACGGGGCAGGGGTGATTGTCAAGCAGCAGCGTGCGCAGGCGTTTGGCGTGATCGCCGATGGCTGCACGAATCTGGTCCACCATCTGCTGTGCGGTTTTCAGGGCGACTTCGGCCTGTGCTGGTTGATCGCGATCTGTTTCAAGCTGCTTTAATAATGGTGCTTCCCGTTCGCGTTGTTGCTGCAGTTCGACGATGGTTGTCTGCAGGGCTGTCTGCAAATGGCAGTAGTCTTTCACCTGCTGCCGAAAATCGACGACGATATTTCTGGACTCTGTCAGTTGCGAGGATTCGCGGTCCAGTGCCAGCACATCAATTTTCTGTTCAGCGTCGATTGCCAGAAGTAGTTTTTGCTTTGCCTGTTCAAGTCGTTCGGACAGTGAGGATTTCTGTTTGTTGTGGTCGTCGATCCTGGGCCGCAGTTCTTCAAATTTTTGTCTTTTTTGCTGCAGTTCGCTGGCGGTGTCACGGTGTTTCTTTGTGTCCTGTTCCAGTTGGCTGAGGGAATTCAACCAGGAGTCGGCCTGAGGTGCGAGGGGAACGGCGGGTTTTAGTCGCTCGGAATTCAGCAGCCCCTGCAGCTCGGTCCGTCGGTTCTTCGTCCTGTTGAGTTCCTCGGTTTTTGTCTGAAGTTTGCAGAGTGCCGTTTTCTCGTACTTTTCCGCTTCGGTTTTTCCTTGTTGGCTTTGGTCGAGCGTCTGGCGGAGCCCGGGGAGAATAGCGTCAAGCTGTCGCGCGCGGTCCAGTTTGGGGCTGGCAGAGATTTGATCCTTCTCCAGTTCTTTGGCGCGTTCCTGCGCCCTTTCGAAGGCGGTCGTTGTTTCCTGCAGGGTCGTCTGTGCACTGAGGAATTCACTGGCGCGCTGTGCCAGTGCTGTTTCCGCGGACTTGAAAGTGGTGTTGGCCTGCTGATGCGGGATTCGCAGTGGCTGTGCTTCCTGCAGGACGCGTTGACTTAACCGCAGGTGGGTTTTGCGCGGAGCGGCGTCGTTGTCAAGCTGTACGGCCTTGTTGTATTGAACCCGGGCTTCGGACAGTTCGCGATCCAGTTTGGCAAGTCCGGTGAACCACTCCAGTGTGGCTTTGAGACTGGTAAGTAGCTGCTGACTTTGGTTCAGCGACTGTTTCGCTTCGTCGCGTTGTTTTTCCGCGTCTGCTCGTGCTTCGACGGACAGGGGTGTATAGCCCTGCATCTGAGACTCAATCGCTTTCAGTTTTTCCTCTTCTTCAGAGCAGCGCTTGAAGACGGCCCTGGAAATTCTGGTGAAGGCTTCGGTACCAGTCAGGGCTTCAAGGATGGCAGCGCGTTCTTTGTCATCCGTTTTCAGGAATGCCGCGAAATCATTTTGCGCCAGCATGACTGCGCGGGTGAATTGCGAAAATGTTAACCCGATCCGCAGCTCGATCGCGTTCAGGACATCCGTTTTTTTGCCACCTTCAACGACGACGCCTTCGGCACCGGGAGTGACGTTTTCGGAGTAGAGGGCCATTTCGGATTTCTGCAGGGCGCCGTCGGCTTTGTTGCGAGCGCGACGCACTTGCCAGCGGGCGGTGTATGTTTTGCCATCCACACCGACAAAAGCGGTTTCTGCAAAGCCAGAGGCTGCGCCGCGGCGCAGCAGGGTCCGTGGATCCTTTTGTGTTTCCCCTTCGGACAGTTTTTCTGTTTTTGTGCGGATCGCACTCAGTCGCGGCGTATCCTCGTAGAGTGACAGGCACAGCGCATCGAGGAGCGTACTCTTACCGGCACCGGTGGGCCCGATGATGGAATAGAGTCCGGTGGAACGCAGGGGGTCGCGGGTGAAATCGACAGTGTGCTGGCCTTCCAGCGATGCCAGATTTTCGACAGTAATGCGGAGGATTTTCATCAGAGGACTCCTTCCTGCAGCAGGATTTCCTGAAGGGCCTGCAGGACGTCTGCATCGGGTTCTGTCTGATACTTTTGCTTCCAGTAATCGCGGAACACGCTGTCCGGGTTGATGGATTGCAGTGCTGTGGCAGGTTCTGTGCTGATTTCCGGATCGGAGTCGAGCGTGGTGGTGTGCTGTTGCTGGCGGCGAATGGCCGTCAGGCGGACCTGCTTATTGCGGACGGCATCCTGAATCCGTTTGGTACGTGTTGGATCCGGCCCGGTTTCCAGGACGACAACTTCGAGGAACGGAAATCGTTCCGGTGGAAGTTCCGGGTCGATGGGAAGCTGATTCAGTTCTTCGATCAGTTCATCGATGGGTGCTGCGTTGCGGCGAGGGACCGACAGCAGCGGCACGGATTCCGGCACGAGCAGTTGTTGTGTCGCCTGCAGTTGTCCGTCTTTGAAGAAGAGTTGCAGGACCTGATGCTGGTAATGGCGTTCAGAGAAGGACAGTGGGATGGGACTGCCGCTGTAGCGAATTCTTCCCTGCTGGAACTGCTGTGCCTTGTGCAGGTGACCGAGAGCCACGTAGGCGAGTGAATCCGGAAAGGTGCTGAGGCTGACGGCTTCGGCGTTGCCGATGACAATACGGCGTTCGGAGTCGCGAGATTCTTCCCCACCGGTCAGGTGACAGTGCCCCAGTGCGATCAGGGGGACCGTGGACGAGTGCTGATGGCGCAGGGTCAGAGCGTGTTCGGTGACCTGTCGATACAGTTCCTGGATCCCGTCGAGGTAGGGGTCAGCGGCGTCTGGAAGAACCGGGACATCGGCAGGACGCAGAAACGGGACGGCCAGGATGAGCGCCGCGAGGGATTGATCGGGGCCGTGCAGAGGCACGATCAGGCGATCGAGGTCGATTTGTCCATCATCATTTCTGCGGACGGTTCCCACGACGTGAATTCTGAGCGACTGCAGCAGGCTGGCGGGGGCTTCAAGCCGAGCTCCGGCATCATGATTCCCGGCGGTAATCACGATCTGCAGCGTGGGGAGTGCGGTCTGTACGCTGGCGAGGAACGCGTAAAAGCGTTTCTGCGCGGTGGCGGGTGGGTTAATGGTATCGAAGATGTCACCGGAGATGAGCAGGGCATCGGGCTGATGTTGACGGAGTTGTTCGAGGAGCCAGTCGAGGAACTGAGCATGTTCGAAGTCGCGATCATA
>JBDKIW010000088.1:0-5845 GCA_039796955.1 Planctomycetota bacterium | reverse complement strand
TCGGCCCGCATCAGCTTCTGACGGTCCTGTTCCAGGTGCCGATGAGCCTGATCCACAACGGCTCCCGCCTGCACATAGGCGTCTACGGCATTCACAAGGCCATCCGTAGTCGGCAAGGTCGCCCCGGCGGCCTCAATGGCCACGCCCAACCGTGCTGCGGCTGCTACTAAATGCCATACATTCCGGCGAGATGGATCATCCCGCAGCCAGAATGCCTGCCGCCGCGTTTCCCCGTGGGCCGAATCAGATGTCTCCGTCCGTCGGTTAGCCCAATCCTGAGCCACGCTCCAGCGTTGTTCCTGCAGGGCCTCAAGGGACGCTCGCAGGATCGTCTCTTCCTCGAAGAAGAAGGTATCGAACCGCCCAAGGTCAGCCGCCGCGATCTTCCCCACATCATCAGTCAGTCGCAGCTCGGTTTCCATCGCCATCTGGCGGTAAAAGGCCCGCTGTCGGTCATCACCATTCTGCAGATGAACCACCAGCTCGTGGCAGGTGTCCCGCACCAGTTGAGGTAATCGACTCACCGGTGCCAGCAGTGCGGACCGCGGTTCCACAAGCAGATCCCGCACGTAACTGACGCAGGCCGCCCAGCTGCAGATGGCATAGGCAACCGCCTCCACCGACGTGGCTTCCCCACGGCTGGTGAACGAATCGCGAAGACTATCGTCAAACCACGCCTCCGGCATACCTGTCAGAGACACGATCCTGTCCCGAATTGCTCGTTCGTCAGCCTGAAATGCCGCCGGCCTCTGACCGTCCCCGGACAACTGCAGTTTCACAGACGCAATCCGGTCACAGAGCGACCCCTTCAGCAGCAGGTCGTCCACAAGTTCGGTCAGCGACACATTGCGCAGCTGGCTGGCGATGCCTTCCGAACCGGTCGTCTCCAGATCATTCAGCCACTGATCGGCGGCTGCCAAAGTCAAATTGTCGCGTTGTACGAACTCGTTGATCTGATCCGGGCGCACCCTGCCCGCGGCTGAGTCCCGCGTCAATGTTTCCAGGGACCTGCGATATCGCGCCCCGGCCTTGTAGAGTTCCAGCAGCGGCGTTGCTTTGACCAGCTCCTCATTGAAACCTGGCAAATGGATCACAGCGCGTGTTGCATCGATGCCGCTCATCACCTCTTCCAGCTCCAGCATCAACTCCAGAAAGCTGCCGTTGAACGTGTAGACGCTGTATGGCAGCTGCCCGGCAGCACGCAGGGAACGCAGTTGTGTGACCACATCCACGTAATGACCGTCAATGTCCAGCCACAAAACGAGGTTGTGCTTCGTCACCCAGTCGCGCACGTCAGCTTCGAGAACTCGCGAGACCGGACCGAGTTGAAATAGAGCTGTCGCTGGACTCATACAGGCACTCCATGAGCCTGCCCACGCAAAACAGGCAGCGGGATCGTGACGACCACCTCTTCCGCTTCGGCGTCTTCCTCAATCCGCAGATCCGGAACGTGCCTGATCGCTCGGACAACGCCGCTGCCCAGCCCCCGGTACTGCATCAGATCATTACCAAAGGAGGCAATCAGCGGATTGCGATCGCGACGCACCCCACGCCGCATTTGTTCGATCGTCAGACTGTTGGGAAGACGTCCGGGACTGCGGATCTCAACCCTGTCGTCAAACATCAACAGCTTGATCGAATCGTGGATGAAATAGTCGCGATGAATGAGGGCATTCGTCAGCAGCTCCTCAAATACGATGTCCGGAACCTCAGGCGTGGAGGGACTGTTGAAGGATTCGCTGGCCTGAATCCGCGAATTCCACCTGCGGCAGAATGCCATCGCCTGCTCGTACTGTGCCGCAATCGTTCCATCGAAGCGGCGATTGTCATAATACTCTGTCGACGCTCGCTCGGTCCCCTTGAACCAGACGGCTTTTACCGAGAACGACGGCAGCAGTCGCTCTGGATTCCGTCCGAACAGCAAGGCTCCCGCCACCGACAGTCTGTTGTCAACGAGCAGTTTCAAAGCCGTTAATTCCCGCTCCAGGCCGTCGTCCTCTGGCGGGGCCGAATTAAATTTTGCCTGGTAGAACCGGGCAAAGAGTGGCCCGTCAAGATCGGCGATTGAGCTGCCTGGAACCGCACACAACTCGGCATACACGGCGTGACCATGCTGAAATAGCCGAGCCAATTCCGACCGGGTTGTCACCTTTCGTTTGTCGGCTCCCCGCTTGACCCAGAAGAAACCGTCATTGGTCTGATAAGGCTTGTTGTCACCTTCTTCGATCCTGATGACCAGCACTGTGCCGTCGGACGTCACCACGTTCTCCGTCAGCACCGCGGCGGGCGGCTGCAGGCTCTGAGTCGAGACATTGCTGATCAGCTGGTTGAGCTGTCCAAGTTGTGCAGCCGTCAATCCGCTGATTGTGCCGTCGTCTTCGACGCCCACGTAAATCCGCCCGCCTTCAGAATTCAGAAACGCCGCGATCTCTGCCGCCAGTTTTGTGCCGTCGGTGATTTGCCGTTTGAACTGACGCGAACTGTCTTCGCCCTTCAGGAGTTCCTGTCGGAGACTGATTTCGTCCATTGCTGAAGCACCTTCTGACGCCGAAGGAATGCCTCGGCGCCACCTTCCATAATGTTCACGATGGTCTGACTGGTGACCGGACTGTCCAGACTGCCGGACTGATGTTCGTACTTACCGTTCTCTACTTCGCGACACGCATGAATTTGCTCGGCGTCACCCAGCACCGGGATATTTGCGTTGTGCGTGGCGATCACGAACTGGCAATGTTGCTTCCGCTCCAGCAGTGGCGCTACCACGTTCCTGAAAATGGTTTCATTGTCGAGGTCGTCTTCCGGCTGATCGAGAAGCATCATCGAATAACGGTTAAGCGACGTCAGCAGCGTCAGAATCGCCATCGCACGTTTCCCCAGCGATAGCTGGTCGATTGGCGTTCCGTTGAAGGTGATTTTCCGACGATCAGGCACCCGGAAAGTCAGAAACTCCGCCAGGTTGTCGAACAGCACCGTTCGCAGTTTCTCGACATCTGCGGATGATCCCAGCAGCTCCTGCAAAGTCTCGCGTTTTTGAAAGATCTCGAGGCCATTTCTTAAGCCGGAAACCAGCACTTCACGAGAAGCCGTGCGGAACCCTGTCCCACGCAGCCAGGTATTCAGAAATCGGTCAAACGCTTCCCGGTCATCCTCAAATCCAAGCTGCAGCTGGATCCCATCGGGAATAGACTTCGCACAATCCTCCAAAGTTTCAGCCTCCCTGCGATGCTGCACCTGTCGGAATTCGTGCAGGTTTTGGGCAGCCGTCAGGACATTTGCCAGAGCCGCCTGTTCAGCCTGCGTCCGGTTGGAAGCCGCCTGCAGCAGTTTCACCAGCTGCCCGTGGCGGGACTTCATCTTTCGGTAGCCATCGAGGTCCAGGCCCGGAGCATCCAGATCGCGCAGCAGGCGATTGAATTCTTCCTGCCGTTCCCGGCCCACGTCCTGGAGACTCGTCCGGATAGCATCCAGGTCTGCCAGAACAAATTGTAAGCCTTGAGTCAGGCGGTCATAGTCGCCCTTCAGGGCCTGCACTCGCTCCAGCAGACCGGCAAGTGCAGCTGATGGCCGCGCGAGCATCACACTTGTCAACTTTGGCCAGTCTTCCAGAACGCCCTCCCAGTCTCCATCGCGCTGTCCCAATCGATCACGCAGGTCGCTGAACTGAACGCGGAGTTCATCGACGAGACGCCGGTCCGTATCGAAGACCGTCAACGCAGCCAGCTGCTGATCAACCCCCTTCTGAGCATACACATCCAGCTGATGCTGCAGACGCACCTCTTCCTGCGCATATTCTTCATCCAGTCCCCGGGCCTTCAGGACCGCCTGGTACTCCGTGACGGCCTGTCGAACCGCATGCACCAGTGTCTCTTCCTGCTGCCGGTCATCCGTTGTCGACGCCCCTGTCAGCATTTTGAAGAACTCAGCTTCAAAGCCCTCATGCCGACTGCCCAGATCCTTCTGGCCGAAATACAGCACATTCGGAAACACGTCACGCGGCCGGAGTCGCGTGAGCTGTCCTTCCAGAAACACCTGTGGGGCTGTCGCCAACTGTCGACGCACTTCGACCGCCTGGCCATGCTCATTCACCCCCGAAATGAAGACTTCACCGCCGTTGCCCAGCATCGCCTTGACCAGGTCGTTCTTGTATTTCGCGTCGGCGTTCGTCCCGGGTTCAAAATCCAGCGCGTACCGCAGACATTCGATCACGGCGGATTTCCCGCTGCCACGCGAACCGATCAGCGTTGTCAGCTGATCCGAAAATCCGTACATCTGCCCCCCCAGGCGACCGCCGGCGAAGCGGACCGAATGAATGACCGGCCCCTTTCTCGGTTCGGGAGGGCTGTTGCGAACCCGCTGCCGATGGTCCGTCAGAGCAAACTTCACGGCATCGAAGCTGAGATCGCTCACCTTCAGCCAGCAGGAGCGGTCCGACTTGCCGACCTCGGAAATACTGTCGCGTGGGTCGGATCCCTCGACAAATGCCGGAGGCCCCCCCGGTCCCCGCCAGTTCTGACGGACGTATTCGGGATTCTTGACCAGTTGCAGACCCAGCACGCGTTTCCAGAGATCACCGCAGGTGCTGATCGCATGCGGCAAAGCTCCCCATCCGAGTTCACTGATCAGTCCGTTGTCTGATTCGACATGTGCAAAGACGACGAAATAATCCTTGCCGTACATCTCGAGCGCCTGCAGGCAGCCGAGCAGGTCATTCTGCGTTCTAGAACCCTCATTCGGTGGGGAGGGAAACTGCATGCTTAAGAATCGATGGATGCCGTCGTTCGCTGCCTGATCATTAACCCACTCCTGAGAAAAGACCACCAGCGTGTGCACGCCCTGTCCGGCGTTCACGCCCAGTTCGATGCCCGGGAGTACCAGAATGCCCTCTTTGCGGGCCTGCTTCCGAAGCGCCTTAAATTCACCCACATCAAACACATTGTGATTCGTGACGACGGCGACGCGAATTTCCTCCGCGACCAGTCGTGCCACCCACTCCTTTACAAACTCGGTTTCACGGCCACGGAATTCCTCGCGAAATTTTTTGCGTGATTCCCCCAACTCTTTCAACGTGTGCAGGTGAAAGTCCGCACGCACCCACTGGGCACCACAGGAAAACGGATTGTCTGCAGATTCTGTCATCGGTGTTCTCGGTTCGGTCGTGAATGGCCCCGTATCCTAACGGATCCGGGCGAATTTCTGTGCCCTACGGGTCTTCAATTTCGCCTTCTTCGTCTTCAACAGACTCTGACTCCAGTTCCTCGTCCTCCAGATCCTCCTCCTCGTCGGCAAACAGATCGGGCGGTCGAAGTCTGCCCAGCAGGGCTTTGCGCGACTTGACCTTGTCCGGATGAGACTTCTCGAACGCGTCCCGAGACTCGGGTTCATCGGGTGCCAACAGCCGGAATTCCACCTGTAGTTTTTCTGTCAGACGCAGTTCAAGAGCCCAGCAATCCGCGGGTGCCTTCGACCACAAACCGGATTCCAGGATCGTCAACTCCGTCACTGGTCCCTTTCGCTTGCGTTTCCGCCGCAGGACTTCCTTTTCAATGGCTCCCAGGGCTTCGACCGGGTATTTCCGCAGGTATTCGGCCCTGCAGATCGTCGAATTTCGCTCCGCGAAATTTGCGTTGCTTGTGCTGTTTGTCGCGTTTCGCTCCGCGAAACGTCCGTCCATCGTGCCCTCCGTTGCGTTCCTTTCGCGGAGCGAAAGGCTACTATCCGTGCTGCTCCTGATAGTCGAATTTCGCTCCGCGAAATTTACCCCCCAGCCACCCTCCGTCGCGTTCCTTTCGCGGAGCGAAAGGCCACTCTCTTCAATCCGAAACTCCGGCCCGATTTCGTCCTGCAA
>JBDKIW010000087.1:0-12029 GCA_039796955.1 Planctomycetota bacterium | reverse complement strand
TTGAGTTTGTGAGTGGCGGAAAACAGAGGACAGGTCATGACGTTGAGGAACTTCTGCGGCCGGACTCGGCGTGAACTTCTGTGGCAGTCGGGGAGTGGGTTTACCGGGCTGGCGTTGACGGCGCTGCTGGACCGGGATGGATTTCTGGCGAATCAGGCGGTAGCGGCGGACGGGGTCACGGCCTTTCGAAATCCGCTGGCGGCGAAGGAGCCGTTGGTGGCAGCGAAAGCGAAGAGCGTCATCTTTCTTTACATGTATGGCGGTCCCAGTCAGGTGGACACCTTTGATTACAAGCCCTCGATGTATGGGATGGACGGTAAGACGGTGGAAGTCAGGACCTTTGGCCGCGGCGGTCATCGGAATCAGGGCCGAATCGTGGAGCCTCGGTGGAAATTCCGGCAGTACGGGGAGTGCGGCAAGTGGGTGAGTGATTTGTTTCCGCATCTGGGTCGGCAGGTGGATGACATAGCCTTTCTGCACTCCATGACGGCCGATTCTCCGATCCATGGATCGGCGATGCTGATGATGAATTCCGGGCGGATTCTGAGTGGTCATCCGTGTCTGGGTTCTTGGGTGAATTATGGTTTGGGGAGTGTGAACGAGGATCTGCCGGGATTTGTGGTCATGCTGGACCCGCGAGGTGGACCGATCAGTGGGGCGAAGAACTGGAGCAGCGGCTACATGCCGGCGACATACCAGGCGACGGTGATGCGATCGCAGGGCAATCCGATTCTGGACCTGAAACCACCGAAAGCGATTGCCGGATCGGCGCAGCGTCGACTGCTGGATACTCTGCGTGAATACAATGAAGAGCACCTGGTATCGCGTCAGGACAACACGAACCTGTCGGCTCGGATTGCCAGTTACGAATTAGCATATCGGATGCAGTCGAGGGCACCAGAGGCGGTGGATCTGGGCGAGGAGACTCTGGCGACCCAGGAGATGTATGGACTTCACAATCCCCGAACGGAAAAATTCGGACGGCAGTGTTTGCTGGCGCGGCGGCTTGTGGAGCGGGGTGTGCGATTCATTCAGATCTATTCTGGTGGCGCTCACAACGACGACAACTGGGATGCGCACACGGACATGGAAGCGAACCACACGCTGCACGCCGGTGAAACGGATCAACCGATAGCGGCATTGATTCAGGACCTGAAGGTTCGGGGCTTACTTCAGGAGACGCTGATTGTTTGGGGTGGGGAATTCGGGCGGCAGCCAACAGCGGAGTATGCAAAAGGCAGTGGGCGCGATCACAACAGTTATGGATTCACCACGTGGATGGCCGGAGGTGGTATTCGAGGTGGAACCAGTGTTGGATCAACGGATGAGTTAGGCAGTCAGGCGGTGGACAGGGTGTTTCAGGTGAAGCATCTGCACGCAACGATTCTGACACTGCTGGGTTTGAATCCGGAACAGTTGACGTATTTCTTCGGCGGATTGGACAATTCACTGGTGGGCGTGGAGGGGGCTCAACCGATCCGGGACGTGATGGCATGACCGGTGAGACGTGAGGAATCGGCAGAGAGCGTCTGGGACGCGCGCCGGATTCTGTAGCAGGTTTGCGATGACGTGTAGAGTGGCACGTGGTTGCCGGCTCACCATTCGCAGACAACACCCGTGGGGCAGCGTACGAGGCCGGTGAGTGTCTGCAGCACCAGTTGCCCATCTTCATCAATGCCGGCACAGGTTCCGGAGATTCTGGAATCGCCGGTCTGGATGGAGACGACGCGTCCATTCAGGATGTTGTGATGATTGGCTTCGGAAAGGGCAAGTCGGGGCTGGCTGACCAGTTGGCTGATGCGGGCATCCAGTTGCAGCAGGATGCGGATGAGGACATCGGTCAGATCGAAGGGTTGTCCCTGCAGATCGGACAGTGACGTGGCGCGTTGTGACACGTCCGCGGGGGCATCTGCAAGTGAGTTGTTGACATTGACACCGATCCCGATGATGAGTCCCTGCTGATCGGCGTTACCGTGTTGTTCGACGAGTATCCCGCAAATTTTTCGGGAGTTCGTGAGGACATCATTGGGCCACTTCAGAGAGAATTCAAGGTCAGCGGCGAGGCTGGCGAGGACGTCGCGGACAGCGAGTCCGGCGGCGATTGCGACCATCGGGCGACGCTCGGGCGGCAGTGGCAGATCCAGGGAGCGGAGGACGAGTGAGAACGTGAGTGAGCCGGCGGCGGACCACCATTGATTTCCGCGTCGTCCGCGACCGGCGGTTTGTTCGGCGGCGAGCACGAGTGCTGGAGAGCGAGCGATCAGCGGTTCGAGGAGTTCTGCGGCGAGTGTATTGGTGGAGGTGAGGCTGGGGTGATATTCGACATGCTGGAGGCTGGTATCTCGCAGCAGGCGGTGGAGATCGAACGGGCAGGACTGAGATTGTCGCATGGTATGGGCTGTCGGGCGGCGGTGAGATAGAGATTTGAGGGTTGAAAATCCGTTGGACACAGGAGTATCCGGCGGGGACGATATCGAAGCAAATTTGTGCTGGTGAGAATGGTAGCACACGGGGAGCAGGAACATCTGTTATTCTTTGGCGACGTGAAGAATCGTGGTTGAGATTTCGGTGACCGTGGCATTGGGAGGTGTTGGGGACAGAGGATTGCGTGGTCAGTCTGGCGTTTGCCTTCTGGTGCGCTGAGGTTTTGATCTGTGGGGAAAGGGCATTGTTCGCTTCGAAACGAGCGCGTGATGCCTTATTCTGAGGCGGGTCTCCGGCTGCTGCCGGATCGGCGGCGTGGAAGCTTGTGAGGCGTGGCGGTTTCTGGTCGGCCGGGCGATGTGCGTCCGAGACCTTGCATTTTGTTTGATTGATTCAGGCGGGAGTCTTGAAGTGAAGATCACGGGTGTGGATGTGTGTCCGCTGACGGGAGCGACGGTGGACGGGGGTTGGCCACAGGGGCATGAGCCGCAGGAAAACCTGCATACACTGGTGATTGTGCATACGGATTCGGGGCTATCCGGATTTGGCAGTTGTTTTACGTCTGGTCGGCTGATTGCCGGTGCAGTGGAATTGTTGTGGCCGTTGCTGAAGGGTCGTCCGGGAAACGAGCCGGAGCGAGTTTCGGAGACTCTGCATCAGTCAACCTTCTGGCAGGGTCGTGGTGGATCTGTAACGCATGCGATCAGTGGGATCGACATCGCGTTGTGGGACATCATGGGAAAAGCGTGTTGCCAGCCGGTGTCGCGATTGCTGGGTGGTAACTATCGTGATCGGATCAAGCCTTATGGATCGATACTTTTTGACGAGCCGGAGGCGTTGGCGAGGACATTGACAAGTGTGGTGGAGCGAGGATTTCGAGCGATCAAGATGGGTTGGCGGCCGTTTGGGCGTCGGGATCGTGCGTTTGATGAGTTGCTGATCAAGACGGCTCGAGCGACCGTCGGGGACGAGGTTGAGTTGATGGTGGATGCGGGGGGCAGTGAGCAATTCTGGCCCCATGGAACAAACTGGGCGAGGAATACGGCGGAGATGCTGGCGGACTACAATATTGTGTGGTTTGAGGAGGCCTTGCCGCCGGATGATCTGGATGGTTTTGTGGAATTGACGCGAGTGTCACCGGTACCGATTTCCAGTGGCGAGGTTCTGACTCGCCGGCAGGCATTTCAGCCGTGGCTGCAGCGGCATGCCGTGGACATTATTCAGCCGGACGTGACCAAGAACGGGGGATTGAGTGAGTTCCGGCGGATCGCGTGGATGGCGCAGGACCACAACGTGCAGGTCGTCCCGCATGGGTGGAACACGGCGATCGGGCTGGCCGCGGATCTGCAGATTTCTGCATTTCTGCCGGTTGCGCGATATGTGGAGTATCTGACGCCCTGTGCGTACATCGACGAGTTGACGACGGAGCCGTTTCGAATTGACGGCGAGGGATTATTGACAATTCCTCAGGGGCCAGGGTTGGGTGTGGAGATTGATTCCGGGAAGCTGAAGCGATTCTGTCCGGAGCGAATCGAGTTTCGCTGAGGGGCTGGAGAGCGAGTGGCAGGGCGCACCGGGGAGGGTTGAGTTGTGCTGGGACTGATTCTGAAAAGTTTGCTGTGGTATCGCCGGACTCATGCTGCCGTCCTGCTGGCGGTGGCGATTTCTGCAGCGGTGATTGGTGGTTCGCTGATTGTCGGTGATTCGGTGCGTGCCAGTTTGCGTCAGATGACGCTGAGTCGACTGGGCCGCATGACTCATGTGGTCAATTCGCCGCGTTTTGTGCGGGAGCAGTTGGCAGCTGAGATGCAGGCTGGCGTGGAGGCTTCAGCGGACGGGTTGCGTATCGCGCCGGCATTGTTACTGCCAGGGAGTGTAGAGAAGCCGGGTGCGGATGGAACGCGATTGCGGGCGGCTGGGGTTCTGCTGACGGGACTGAAACCGGCGGACTGGGATCTGTTCAATGTTGGGGAATTGTCACCACCGGGCGATTCCGGGATCGTGCTGGGGTATCGGACGGCGCAGGAACTGGGAGCGCAGCCTGGGGATCGGGTCTCCGTGTGGGTGGAGTTGCCGTCATCAATTCCCAGAGACAGTCTGATGGGCGATCGGGAGAATCTGACGATCGAGATTGAATTGACTGTGGAGGGAGTGCTTCCGGAGACAGCTGGTGCTTCCCGTTTTTCGCTGCAGCCCAGTCAGCAGTTGCCGTTGAATGCGTTTCTGTCGTTGTCGGTTTTTCAGCAGCGTTTGAATCTTGAAGAGCGACAGGCGACTCGGCGTAATCCGACAGCGAAGCCGGCGAGAGTGAACACGCTGTTGATTGGTCGTCGGTCAGTGGACGCGGCGATGTCTGAGTCGACGCCTGTCTCAGACCTGATGAGGCAGGATGCGGAGGACGTGACCGTGCTGCGTCGGGCGCTGGAGAAGTCGTTGACGCCGGAAGACATAGGGTTGCGAATTCGACCGATTGAGAATCGTGGATACCTCTCGGTCGAGAGTGACAGCATGATTCTGGAGGACGCGGTTTCAGAATCGGTACTTCAGGCGGCTGAGGCGATCGGGATGCGGGCCTTTCCGACGCTGGTTTATCTGGCGAATGAGTTGTACGCCACGGCGAGGAGTGGGACGGACGAGCGTTATTCGATGTACTCAATTCTGGCGGGACTGGATTTTTCTCAGCCACCGCCACTGGGGCCGATGGAGTTGAGTGATGGTCGTCCGGTGCCGGCGTTGACGGAAAGCGAGATAGTGATTTCTCCGTGGCTGGCGGAAGATCTTCAGGTGCGTGAGGGGGATACGATTGAGGCGCGATGGCACGAGGTGGGCAGCCATGGGGACCTGCCGGAGACGAAGCGAACGTTTACCGTGCGAGGGATTCTGAAGGCGGACGATCCGAGGGCTCTGGACCGCGACCTGACGCCACTGGTGGAGGGGGTGACGGATGTGGACAGTTTCAGTGACTGGGACCAGCCGTTTGAGATGGAGATGGACCGAATTACGCCGCGCGACGATGCCTGGTGGGAGGAGTATCGGGCGACTCCGAAGGCGTTTGTGGGCCTGGGGGTCGCGGAGCAATTCTGGAGTAGTCGATTTGGGAGATACACGTCGATCCGAGTGGCCTCTGAGGGGGTAGCGCTGGCAGCTGACCGGCTGGAGATTCTGCGCGATCGACTGGTGCAGGAAATTCGTGCGAGGGTCAGCCCTGCGCGTCTGGGGCTGTTTGTTCGACCGATCAGAGTTGAAGGATTGATGGCGGCGACGGGTGCCAGTAACTTCACTCTGTTGTTTATGGGGTTCAGTTTCTTTCTGATTCTTTCAGGCTTGTTGCTGGCGGCATTGATGTTTCAGCTGGGTGTTCGGCAGCGTGTGCAGCAGATTGGACTGCTGGAGGCACTTGGTTTTTCGGCCGCTCGGGCGCGGGGTGTACTGACACTGGAGGGGCTGATTGTTGCGGCTCTGGGCAGTGTAATGGGTTGCTGGCTGGCGGTTGGTTTTGCGAAGCTGATGATTTACGGATTGACAACGTGGTGGGTTGGAGCGATTGGAACGCGATTCCTGCTGCTGGAAATACGACTTCAGTCACTGGCTATAGCGGCCGGTGTTTCTCTGATGCTGGCGGCTGGCGTGATCTGGAATGCGGTACGTCGAATGACGAAGCGATCACCGCGGGAGTTGCTGAGTGGTCAGTCATCAGAGGAACTGGAGTTGCGGCGCGGGCGACTGGCGGAGCTGTTCTGGACGGTGTCGTTGTTATCCGCGGTTGTGCTGGCTCCGGGTTTACCGTTGGCGGTGATGGCTGGTGTGTTGCCGGCGACAGAGGCTTTTGGGGGAATGTCGTGGCAGGTTGTCAGCTTTTTTGTGTCTGGCTTCTGCTGGCTGGCTGTGGGGTTGATTGGTCTGCGTCGTGCGTTGCGTCGGCGAAATAGTGAAATGGTGACCGGCGCGGGATTGCAGAGTCTGACGGGATTGTCGCTGGCGAATGCGGCCCGTAATCCTCAACGCAGCCTGTTGACAGCATCGCTGATTGCGTTTGCCGCGTTCGTGATTGTGGCGGTGGGAGCCGGGCGTCGAAATCCGGTTTCGGAGACACCTGAGCGGCGATCGGGGAATGGTGGCTTCAGTCTGGTGGGCGAATCGTCATTGCCGATTTTGTTTGACATGAATACGGCGGAGGGGCGTTTGCGTCTGGGGCTGGGTGCAACGAAAGCGACGGAGCTTCCGGAGGGAACGACCATCTTTGGCTTTCGAACTCGCCCGGGTGAGGATGCAAGCTGTCTGAATCTGTATCAGGCGAAGTTGCCAACACTGCTGGGGGCGACGCCTGAGTTTCTGGCACGCGGTGGATTTCGATTTGCGGATACTCCTGGCGAGAACCCGTGGAGTTTGCTGGCGGATAAGAAGGGTGAATCAAAGGTACAGGCAGGGGATCGGGAGTTGCCGGTAGTTCCGGTTATTGGAGACCTGAATACGCTGCAGTTCAGTCTGAAGAAGAAGCTGGGTGATGTGATCCTGTTCCCTGATGCGGAGTCACCGACGCATGCACTGCGTGTGGTGGGGATGCTGGACAGCAGTATTTTTCAGGGGGTGCTGGTGATGTCGGAGGAGCACCTGAAAACACTGGCACCGGAATCCTCGGGAGCTCGATATTTTCTGGTGGAGACCACGAGTGCGGAGGCGATGCAGACGGCGTCGGTTGTGCTGGAAACGGCGCTGCAGTCGTTTGGGATGGATACAGAACAGGTCAGTCGAAGGCTGGCAGATTTTCTGGCTGTGCAGAATACGTATCTTTCGACGTTTCAGATGCTGGGTGGACTGGGGTTGCTGGTGGGCACCTTTGGTCTGGCCGCGGTGATGATGCGGAATGTGCTGGAGCGACGGAGCGAGATTGCCTTATTGCGGGCTCTGGGATTTCGCGCTGGAAAGATACTGTGGCTGATTGTGGCGGAGAACACGTTGCTGCTGCTGTGGGGGCTGCTGTCCGGCACGGTGGCGGCCTTGGTTGCAATGTTGCCGCACCTGAAGAGCACGGGGGCGGATGTGCCGTGGCTGGAGTTGACGGGTACGCTGATTGTTGTGGCTGCTACGGGTACATTGGCGGTTGCAGCCCCGGTGAGAATGGCGTTAGGGATTTCTGTGAGGGAAGTGTTGACGACGGAATGAGGAAGCGTTTGGGACGGGGAGAGCAGTTGCACAGAAGCGGCCTGCGGCTGGCGAGCCGGCAGGCCACTGTGCGTGCGAACTGAACTTGCTGTGCGACTTCAGCTCTGCTGCTGGCGCTGTCTGATCATTGCTGATCGGCGTTTGGCAGGTAGTGCAGAGTGTAGTAGGCAGAGTCGTGGAGTAGCGGCAGACCGCTGGCGGACTTCAGTCCTTTGACATGCAGTTCGTGGACATGTCCACGAGTCATCTGATTCAGGGTCAGACGGACAGACTTTTTGTCTTCAGCAACGGTGGCGCTGGTCACTGTGGGTTTGGCATGGTCAACCTCCGGGCTGCCATAGGACGACTGGAAGATGTAGCAATAGCTTTCGAAAGCCCATGTTTCCGGGATCGAGGCAGTGGCTGGGTCAACTTCTTCGGTGAAGAACAATTCAAATCCATCGGGGCGGACTTTCATTTCGAGGATTTCGAAGGGGACTTTTCCGGTCCATCGCAGTCGCTCGAGTGAAAATGGTTTGGTGCCTCGTGACCCCCAGCCGCGATTGGTTCCACCGACAAACAGGGTGCCGTCATCGGTCATGCGAAGCGCGAGGGTGCCGGAACCGATGCCTTCGCGGAACGGAAAGCAGGCGCCCTGGTAGTGGCCATTGACTTTTTCGAGGGCGCACCGCATAACGGTGCTGTGGGTGACGTCGCCGACAAACAGCTGGTTCGAGAAGGGCCCGAATTTTCCGCTGGTGACATCACAGGCGATCCCGCTGGCGCTTTGCCCCATTTTCTGGTAGGGGAACAGAATCGCGGGTGGTTCATATTCGGGGATTCTGTCTGCTTCGGTAACGATGCGACTACCGCTTTTGGGTTCGGCTGGAGCGGATTTGGCACCCTGTTCAGTCAGAGAGAACCAGCGATTGCCGCCGGGGTGACCCTGAAAAGAGCCCGGGCGG
Organism: Planctomycetota bacterium; assembly: GCA_039796955.1. Classification (GTDB taxonomy): domain Bacteria; phylum Planctomycetota; class Planctomycetia; order Planctomycetales; family Planctomycetaceae; genus SXXK01. The sequence goes on along the minus strand of JBDKIW010000087.1, from coordinate 3,498 downwards.
AGCCACTTCAGGCTGCAGGTACCGTTCCATGGTCCCTGGTTATCTGTGTAGAAGGCATCCCCGACGGCATTGAAGCCGATTCCTCCGGGAGAGCGGATCCCGCTGCATGTCGGAATCATATTGCCATTGGCATCGATGCGAACGGCCCATCCTCGCCAGGGGCAATCACTGCCAAAAGAACCGGTCAGACAGAGCACCACCCACATGTTCCCGTCGCGGTCGAAGGGGGAGCCGAAAGCGTACTCATGGTAATCCCCGTTAATGCTCCATGTGTCGCAGAACGTCTCGATGTTGTCAGCCAACCCATCGTTGTCGGTATCTTTGAGTCGGGTGACTTCGCAGCGCTGTGTGGCATACAGCCAGCCGTCTTTCCATGAGAGGCCGAGGACTTCGTGAAGTCCCTGAGCAAACAGGCGGAATTCCGCGGGTTTCAGATCGTCATCCCAGGCGTGGGATACGAGATAGATGTCACCGCGGCGGGTGGCGACGGCCAGGGAGCCATCGGGCAGGGGTTCAATTGCGCCAGCCTCAAGAACAATGCCTTCCGGGATTTCGAAGCGGCTGAGTGGAAAAAAGTCCTGTTCTGTCGGAGCTTGCTGGGCGAAAGCGGCAGAAGAGAGCAGCAGAACGGCGAGGACGAAGCGGATGGCGGAATTCATGAGGAGGAATCCAGAAATGAAAATGGTCCGGCAGGTCGCCAGTGGGAGAACCGGAGTCACTGAATGCAACAGGATTCGGGGCAGAAGGTCTGGATTCATCGAAAACGAGGAGTCTGTTCCGGAACGTACCAGAGTGCGCGGAATTCATTCAGGGCAGTCCTCGGAATGAATGCGGGCTTGATACACACTGGCGAGTCCGGGAAGATACGGGTTTGCGATTTCTGCCTTTTGTCCTGGAGACTGTCGTGCGAGCTGTGGTGTTTGACGGCCAACTGCATTTTACTCGCGACGCCGTGTTGCGCACCATACAGCCGGGCGAGGTTGCTGTCGATATTCTGCAGGCAGGAATCTGTGAAACGGACATGCAGCTGTGTCAGGGCTACATGGGATTTCGCGGAATTCCGGGGCACGAATTTGTCGGGATTCCGCGGACGGGACGATTTGCCGGTCGGCGAGTCGTTGGAGAGATCAATTGTGCCTGTGAGACCTGTGCCACGTGCCGAGGCGGTGGTCGCAATCACTGTCCGACGCGTACGGTTGTGGGAATACTGAATCATGACGGGGCCTTTGCTGAGACTCTGTTGATTCCGGAACGGAATCTGCTCCCTGTCCCGGATTCCATCAGCACCTCAGAAGCCGTCTTTACGGAGCCCCTGGCAGCTGCCTGTCGGATACCGCAGCAGATTTCGATGAACGGGCAGAAGGTGACAGTACTTGGGGACGGTCGCCTGGGGAATCTGTCGGCGCAGGTCCTGCGGCATCACGGGTGTCAGGTTCAGGTGGTTGGTAAGTATCCGGCGAAACTGGATCTGCTGAACAGACTGGGGATCTCGACGAGGCTGTTGTCGGAGATCGAGCTGGAGCGGGAATCGGACATTGTCGTGGATTGCACGGGATCTCCGACCGGGTTATCGACGGCCCTGCAGTTGGTTCGTCCGTGTGGCACGATCGTGCTGAAAACCACGGTAGCCTCCAGCCAGACGCTGCATATGGCGCCGTTCGTGATTGACGAGATTACACTGCTGGGGTCACGCTGCGGTCCATTTGATGAAGCGTTGAGGCTGCTTCAGGCGGGGGCGATCCAGGTGGCACCGCTGCTGTCTGCCAGTTATCCGCTGGAAGAGGCGGAGCAGGCGTTTGCCCATGCGGCTCGCAGGGACGCGTTGAAGGTTCTGTTTACAATTCAATAACCGTTGGGGGCCGGTTGAAGGTCCTCGAACCGAATAATACGAAAGCTGCTCATGAATTCAGCTCCTGCCACACTGAATGCGGACCAGATGCGCGACTGGATCGCGACTCAGATCCCGGTAGACGATTTTCGCGGGCAGCGTGTGCTGCTGATTGTTCCGGACAACACGCGAACGGCGCCTCTGCCGGTGCTGTTTCCGGCTTTGCGGGCTCTGCTGCGCCCGGTGACGCGGTCACTTGATGTTCTGGTGGCACTGGGCACACATCCGCCGATGCCACAGGAGAAGATCAGGAGCATGCTGGGGATTGCTGCTGCTGATCCCTGCTCGGACGTCAATCTGTACAATCACGCATGGGATAATCCGTCCGAACTGGTCACGATCGGCCGATTGACGGAGGCGGAGACGCGAGAGATTTCTTCCGGTGTGTTATCCATGGAGGTGCCAGTTCAGATCAACCGTCGGATTCAGGACTATGATGTTGCGTTGATTGTCGGGCCTGTCTTTCCGCATGAGGTTGTGGGGTTCAGTGGTGGCAACAAATACTTTTTCCCAGGGATATCGGGGCCGGAGCTGTTGAACTTTTTTCACTGGCTGGGGGCATTGATCACGAATGTCGGCATTATCGGGATTCAGGACACACCGGTGAGGCGAGTGGTGGACCGTGCTGCGCGGCTGATTCCGCTGCAGCGGCGTTGTCTGGCGTTTGTTGTTTCCGCGGACGCGACTCCGTATGCCATGTTCTATGGAACGCCTGAAGAGGCGTGGCGCCGGGCATCGGAAGTGTCCGGACAGGTGCATATTAAACGGCAGTCGAAGGCCTTTCGTCAGGTGCTGTCGTGTGCACCGGAGATGTATGACGAATTGTGGGTTGCGGGCAAATGCATGTACAAGCTGGAGCCGGTGGTGGCTGATGGCGGGGAGCTGATCATCTACGCGCCGCACATGAAAGAGATTTCTGTGACTCATGGTCACAACATTGAACGCATTGGTTATCACGTCAGGGATTACTTCACAAAGCAGTGGGAACGATTCAGGGAATTTCCGTGGGGTGTTCTGGCCCATTCGACGCACGTGCGCGGAACCGGAACATTTGAAAATGGAATCGAACGGCCTCGCGTCCAGGTGACGGTGGCGTCGCAGATCCCGCGAGAGGTTTGTGAGCGAATCAACCTGGGGTATCGGGACCCGGCAACGATTGATGTGGAATCCTTTGCGAATCGGGAAGACGAGGGCGTGTTGCTCGTTCGAAAAGCTGGTGAGCACCTTTATCGTCTGCAGGACGGTGTCAGTACTGCTGGATGAAGCTGATGCGGCGATTGGTGGGTGGGCCATCGAGTGTTTGTCAGGGCGTTGCGGTCCCTGCTGATGCCGTTCGCTTTCCTGGTTGGCATCGGTCCTGAGTGCAGGGAAACAGGGGTTTGCGTCATGAAAAATGATCAGATGGCGTCGCAGTTTGAGTTACTGGCGGATTTGCTGGAGATTCAGGGGGCAAACCCATTTCGAATTCGGGCGTACAGAAACGCCGCGAGGACGATTTCTTCAGAGGCCGAGTCCCTGGCGGACCTTGTTTCGTCCGGTGGTGATCTGACACAGCTGGCAGGCATCGGTAAGGATCTTGCCCGGCAGCTGGTGGAGTTAGTGCAGACGGG
>JBDKIW010000086.1:0-4019 GCA_039796955.1 Planctomycetota bacterium | reverse complement strand
ACAAAGGGCCGCTGGTGTCATTCCACTGCGGACTGACATCACCGACCCATGCGAGATTCGCCGGGAGCACACGTTGTTCGAGGCTTTCGGAAAACGAGCGAACTTGACGAGCATGGGACAGTTCGACCGACTGATGGCGTCGAGACCGCCCCAGCCCAGCCCGCCGCCGCGCACTGCGACTGGTCGACGACTTCAGCAGAGAAGAACACTCTTTAATCCACTGAGACAGTGCCATAGTAATAAATTCCACCCCAGCGGCGATCGATGAACAGCGCGCTGCAGCAACCCGCTACAGAGGACCCTGAACAGAACAGCCGTCTGAGAATGCGCGTGTCTGAATGAGTTTTGCTCGTTGCCGACACGACACTTGCGTTGATAGTTCTTGAAAATCTCTTCGACAGACCTGAATCTGCGGTAACCGCCGATGAATCGAAGTGCAGGAATTTCCGGTGCCGTCACAATCGAAGGGACTGCGTGACGACTGCAGAAAACGTCCGAGACAGATGCGACAACCCCCGGGTTGGTAATGTGCTCCTTCGAGGAATCCATACGCACTTTTTTTGAATTCCGATCTCTGGTATTGCAGCGGATTCAGACTGGGCAGGCGGGCGAGGAATTGCAGTTCTGACCCTCAGTGGATTGTGCGGTGGAGTGGAATTGGACTGATTACTTCTTGCAACGGAATCAGGCACAGCTAAGATGAGGCCGAACCCATCGAGAATACACAGCAAAACGTCCAGGGCAGTCCAGTGAATGTGGTCAATGAAGAAACTTCCGTTGGCATGCTTGCGCGGGTTGTTTCCGGAGACGCCAATGCGTGGGAGCGATTTGCGCAGCATTGCAGCCGGGTGATCCTTTCATGGTGCAGAAAACGCAGTTTTTCGCCCGTCGACACCGATGACGTGGTTCAGGAATCCATGCTTGTCGTTCTCGTGCGGATTCATGAATTCAGACGGCTCGGGCGAGGCAGTCTGAGAGCGTGGTTGCGTGCGATTGCCTGGCGATGTCGTTGTGACGAGATTGCAAAGTCGAAGGGCCAACTGCGCCTGCAGGAATTGCAGTCCCGATATCAGGAGGCCACATCCGACATTGAGTTGCTGGAGCAGGAGTTTGAACGCCTGCATCACATGGATTGTCTCGAGCGATGTTTGGCGGCGGTCCGGGAGCGTGTTCAGCCTGCCACGTGGCTTGCCTTTCAGAAGCATGCTCTGGAAAAGAGGAGTGGACCTGAGGCGGCGGCGGAACTTGGCGTATCGCTTGAAAGCATCTACGCGGCCAAACATCGCGTCCTGCGGCTGGTTGGCATCGAGTGGAGACGGATCACCGGCCAGCAGTTACCAATAAGACCGGAGCAGGAAAATACGTCAGCTCACTGATTTCGTGATCATGAACGTGGTCCAGCCCGGGCTGCCGATCCGGAACCAACCAGCCGACACCATTGGATGATTGAAGGATCCGGGCCAATTATGGGGCAAACCAATTCCGTTGGAGAGTGGACCTGCAGTCAGTGGGCGGCACTGCTGGAGGACTATGTCGGGCAGCGTATCTCGGAAGAGATTGCCGAGGGGCTGGAGCTGCACCTGCAGGACTGTGATGGGTGTGTCCAGTTATTAGGGACTGTGTTGCGGGAAAAGGTGGATCCATCGCCGGTTGGACAATTCCTGGATCACATGATTGGTGGCATTGCCGGCGATAGTGCTGCTGGACAGCGTGTTACCAATGTTGTGAAGGGCGCTGCAGCATTCCATGCGAGTGAAAAGAGTGGCGAGGCCTGTGTGACGGTGGCCCCTCGACCAACGCCCACTCAGTACCCCGCCGCTGCGGTTATCGACGAGGCCTCTGGAAAGCCGAAACTTGCCAGATACAGTCGTACGCGAATTGCCGGGGCCGGCGGCACCGGAATTGTCTGGGAGGCGTGGGATCATCTGGTGAATCGGCGAGTGGCCATCAAAGTGCTGCTGTCGGAGAAACTGAACTCGGACCATGTGTCGCGACTTGTGCTCGAAGCCAGTGCACTGGCCAGACTGGCGCATCCGGGAATTGTTGCCATCTATGATCTGACTGAGGTTCAGGGGCGGATGGCCATCGTGATGGAATTCGTGTCCGGGACCAATCTGTCTGAGTATCTGCGTGGGCAGCCGGTCACGGAAGGGGACGCCATCAGCCTGCTGATTCAGGTGACGTCTGCTATCGAGCATGCTCATTTGCAGGGCGTTGTTCATCGTGATCTGAAGCCATCGAATTTGCTGATCACTCGAGAATCTTCCGGGGCGAAAGCTCATCCGCGGTTGAAGGACCTTGACGTCAAGATCTCAGACTTCGGGATGGCTCGCCTGCTTGATCAGCAAACGCTGACACATTCGGGGCAGCGTCTGGGCACACCCGCCTACATGGCACCGGAGCAGGTTTGCGGAGCCGGGGGACAAATCAGTTGTCGCACGGACATTTACGGACTTGGCGTCATCCTGTATGAGTTGCTGACCGGTCGTCCTCCTTTTGTCGCGGACGACCCCCTCGTGACGATGCAGATGATTCGTGACAACTCTCCCGTTCCCCCGCGGATGCTCCAGCCGCATCTGTCGAGGGAAATTGAGCTGATCTGTCTGAAGTGTCTTTCGAAAGAGCCTCGCGACCGATACGAATCAGCGCAGGGGCTCCTGGCAGACCTGCGGGCGCTGGAGGCTGGCCGTCCGATCAGTGCCCGGCCGATCAGCGGATGGTTGCGCGGAATCCGCTGGATGAATCGAAATCGCGGACTGACCTTGCTCAGCGTTGTCGCTGTAGGCGCTTTGATTTCGCTTATGGCCGAAACACTGCGATTCGCATGGGCTGAGCGACAGTTGCGTGGGCGAGCAGAGCTTGCTGAGAATACGGCAAGTGTGCGGGCGAATGAAGCGCAGGAAACGGCACAGCAGTTGCGCGACCAGTTGCTGAGTGCCATTGGAAATCTTGAGTATGTGTTGCAGGACCTTGAAAACAGTGGTGTGTTGCGGGCCAATGACCAGACCAGCGCAGAACGTCGCTCGACGATCACCAGGCTCACGCTGGATGCCTACAGGAAATACCTCGAATTCACACGTCGGGGAAAAGCCATGGATCTCGGAGATCTGGCCGTCGCCGTGAACTATGTTTCAAAGATGCAGCAGTTTGCTCCGGAGCATTCGCTGCAGTCCGAACTGGATCAGATCGCTGCCTGTTTGGCGATGGCGTCACCAGAGCAGAGAGCTGACCCATGGGTTCGCAATTCTGAGGCGATCTACCTCCAGGTGAACGCTCGCGATCTGAAACGACGTGGAGAACCAGCAAAGGCTGCTGCGGAATACCTGAAAATGGCCAGTTTGATGGAGCAGATGGGGGCTGCTGTGGCGACACAGAAGTCTCAGTTCGCCGAGATGCAGAGAGTTCAGGCGATACCTTTGAGAAACGCAGCGGCCATCTTCGTGGAACAGGGTGATGCCGAAAAGGCGGTGGAAGCTCTGCGACGGACCGTGTCCATTTACGACTCGTTACTCAATACGGAGTTCTCCATGGACGACGATGCCATCCGTCTGCTGGACGACCGCTGGGAACTGGTCAAGTTGTATCAGCGATTCGACGTTGCTGCTGCGATTCGGGAAGCCCGGGCGTCCGTGGATTTTTTTCAGAAGTATGCCCCTGAGGATCCGGCGACTACCAGCGTGCTTGAGCCGCTGATTGTTCGTCATCAGGGGTTTCTGGACAGTCAGCCGGATTAGGCCCGAAGTTGTCCTTCGAGTCATCAGAAATCGCAGCTGTGATGGCTGTGCCGCACCGGACAGCGTCCAACGGCGTGAGTGCAGGCAGTTATTCTCTGGTTGCTGACGCACGATAGTCGCTGCGCAGCAAGCTGTTCAGCATGGCGGTGCGTGCACCCACACGTGCCCCCCGGAAGTGCGCAGCAGTGGAGACAACACGGACTTTCGAGCTGGTCGTTTTGGTGACGCGACTGAGGCGCAGGCCTCTGGCGGCGAACTGAGAACCTCGTCACGGCGGTCAGGAAA
>JBDKIW010000085.1:0-6195 GCA_039796955.1 Planctomycetota bacterium | reverse complement strand
GGTGACGATCGAACAGGAAGTGCCCATCGGGGCTCATGGAATACAGGCAGACTGCGGCGGAGGATTCCTGCGGCTGCAGACCACGAAGATGGTTGCGGACGAACGCGGCGACGGGCTGGCGATCGTGTTCAGTGACGACCCGCGAGACGGTATCGGGATGATCCACACGATCACCTCCGGAATGTTCGCCGACCTTGACGCGGGCACCATCAACAGCGGGAAGTCCATAGAACTGACCGTGCGGCAGATCCACGAGAAAGATGGGTGAGTTCCACGCGTTGGGAGGTGAAGATTGCTGCAGGGGGTACCAGTGCAGAGTTTTCCGGCGGACAGTGATCAGCGGGGCATACGCGGGCAGGAGCTGGCTGGTCCATGGCCCGAGCGTGACGACGGCGGCTGCGGCTGAGTAGCGCCCGCGTGTGGTAGTGACTTCGACGGACGAAGCGTCACCGGAAATTTTCAGCACGGTTTCCTGCGTGTGAAGCTGGGCACCGGACTGAATTGCCAGTTGAAGCATGGACTGGACGCAGCGTTCGACGAACAGATAGCCGGCTGAGGATTCGACGGTCACGTCATGATCATCAGGCAGGTGCAGGACCGGATATCGGTGACAGGCTTCTGTCGCGGAGAGATTTTCGATCGGAAGTCCGTGCTGGCGAGCAGAAGTCCGGGCCCCGGCGATCACTTCGGACGTGGCTGCACCGCTCATCACCAGATCGCAGCGAACGAGCAGCGATTGACCGGCCTCTGCGGAGCACTGCTGCCACAGGTCCCACGCACGATGCAGCAGCGGAACGTAATCGGGGTGCTCGAAATAGGCCTTCCGAATGATCCGGGTTTCGCCGTGGGAGCTGCCGTGGGTGTGGGGAGGCGTGAACTGATCGATTCCGAGGACCCGCAGGCCGCGCGAGGCCAGTTCGCGGAGGGTGGCAGAGCCGAAACCGCCGCAGCCGATGACGATAACGTCCCAGGACATGGAGCACAGACCTCAGATGCGAAGAAAGATCTTCTGCCGATAGAGCCAGAGCAGAAACAGCCAGTAGAGCAGGAAGACGGTTGTTGGCAGTGTGATGGTGCCGTACCAGAGTGGATCAAGAGCGTGCGGACCGAACACGTGCGTGATGAAGCCGGACAGGTGTACGCGAACCACATGATCACGCATCCAGCCGGAGACGGTTTGACCCAGCATGTAGATCAGGATGGAGTTCGTGCCGACGACAACCAGCGGAAACGCGAGGATCCTCAGCGGCAGAATGTCGAAGACAAGATAGAAGAGGGACAGCATGGCGATCACGTAGCCCCCGGAGAACAGGACCCAGGACGGAGTCCAGATACGTTTCACGATGGGACAGACCGTAAGATGCGCGGCGATCCCAAGACCGAAGCAGACGATGGCCAGGCACAGCATGTAGACGAGTTTTTTCCATGGGCCGATTGACGTGGACAACAGCCACTGCCCGCAAAGGATACCGAGCAGCGTGGTGGCGATTGAAGGGATGAAATTCAGGGTTGTGTAGCCACCGGAATTGGGCTCCCACGGGGTCGTGTTGGAGAAAAACCATTGTTGGTACCACGTGCGTGTGGCGGGGACGGCGACGGGTTCCGGGGCGTTGATCTCGGCCGGTGCCGGGGGTGAGGGATCGGGTGCTGGTGGAGGAAATGCGGGCAGAGCTGGCGGATCGGACGTGGACGGGGTGTCTGTGGTTGACGGGGCGCTGGCATCGGTGGATTCTGTCGTCGGGGGACCGGCTGGCAGCGTGTTAGCAGCGGCTGCGGGATTGCCGGTGAGTGCCGCCAGTCGCCAGCGGGCGTGGCCTGTGGGAAGAGCAGCCTGTTCGGGGGCCGCAGCGGGGACGGCGGGAGCATTTCGGAGCAATGGCAGAAACGCGGCATCGAACATCGCGGCGGCGTTGCTGTTCTTCGACCATGGAGCGAAGGGGCCTTCGAAGATTTCGCCCTTGTCTGCAGAGGCGGAGACAGCCTGATAGTCAAAATCTGCCGGAGGCGGAGAGAGTTTGAACCAGCCCCAGTAGCCGACGATGATCAGGGCGAGTGCTGCGTATTGCACGAGGGCCGGACGATTCAGGAGCAGCCAGGCGAAGAAGTAGCCCAGACCGATCTGGCAGAGGACATTCGGAAAGATCCAGTTTGTGCGTTCGTCGCGCATGGAATAGAGGAACACTCCCATTAGCACGAGGATGACGGAGCGACTGAGTGCGTGAGCGGCGCGGGCCAGCCATCCAGCCCCGCGAGACTCACGACGGGCATAGGAAAAGGGCATGGAAACGCCGACCATGAACATAAAGGCCGGCTGGATGAGATCCCAGAAGGAAACCTGCCAGAGATCAAATGCACTGACCCAGGCGGGATGATCGAAGTGGAAGCCTATGCGCTGCCAGAGGGCATGATCATGAGACTGCCAGACGGGAGATTGCGGATCCACTTTGGAGAACGCGAGCAATCCAAAGCCGCTGGCGGCCAGCATCATCATGATGAAGCCGCGGAAGGCATCAAGGGACACGAGGCGACTGGGGGCGGGGTCCGGGCGATTCACCAGGCGTTCGGGGCGTGATCGCTGCGGGGGCGTGGCCGCTGGGGCTGGTCGCGGGGCTGGTCGCGGGGATGGTGTGGCAACGTTGGGCGTCGCGGCCGCTGCTGACAGGTTTCCTGTGGAAGGCTCTGAAGTTTGTTTTGGCGGGGACGATGGAGTGCTGGGGGCGGGACTGGCGGCAGTGACCGGCGTGTGCACATTCCATGGCGTGTCGACGTGATCGGCCATGTCTGACGTGTCGACGGAGTCTGCCGAGTGACGTGGTTCCAGTGGAGCCACGGTTGTGGGAGAGGTTGTCTGCGATCTGTCAGTGGATTTGCGAACGGGCAGATTGTGCAGTGTGGTGGTGGGGGCATCGGCTGCGAGAACAAGTTTCAAGATTTTGAGACGATCGTGCCTGTTTCGCATGGGAGCATCCGATCCGTTGGTGGGGAAAGGCCGTTGATGAAACCTGAGAGTGTATGAACGTGGTGACGTGGTACAGCAACGAGATTGTGTGGCGACGATGTTTGAAATCAGGAGGAGGGCGAGGCAACGTGACGGCAGGTGACTGGTGTGCTTTGGGAACGACGATGTTGTGGTCGGGCAAGTGGCGGGGAATGTTACAGACTCGTTAACACGCCGATTGCGTGAGTTGGAGCAGTGTGAAGCCGAGGAAGGCACGCACACGACTGAGGCTCATAGGGACCTGTGCGCTGCTGAAATTCTGATGAAAACACGGCTTCGGATCAATTGGTTGTGGGGCTGAAAGCGTGGGAAACGCGGTTTTCCAAGCGTTTTTCGGGATATTTGTGCAGAAAGGGATGAGGGACTGGACAGGAAGCGGCTGCCCTTCTGGAGATGGCAGGCCAGTTACGGGAGTTTTTTTTCGGGAAAGCTGGTCTCTTCATAATTTCTTCACAATGTTTGTGAAGATTGGTCATGTCGGAGGCCGGAAGTGAGCGGCGCGGTGCCTGTCGAAGTGAATTTCGTCGGACGCGGTGCGAGGGTCTTCTCGGGGCGGACGATCGTCCATGTGGACTGTATCGCTGGCGTGGGAACGGAATGGGGAACGTTGTGATGCGATGGATGCCATTGGTTCTGGGTTTGATGGCCGTTGCGGGCATCGCGGGGTGTGGCGAATCGCCGAAGGACCTGCCGACTGTTCCGATTCACCCGGTCAAGGGCACGGTGACTCTGGATGGCAAACCGATAGCGGGAGCGCGAGTTTCTTTGCAATTGCTGCAGGGATCAAAGCCGGGTGACATCAATCCGAACGCGGTGACGGATGAGGCGGGTGGGTTTCAGATGTCGACCTATGCACCGCTGGACGGGGCACCGGAGGGTGCGTACGCGGTGATGGTTTCGTGGCCTGTGGTGATCAACGCCTCCGGCAGTGACCCGGAGTTTGGTAAGGAGCGGTTGCCCGCGCGGTACCAGGTGCCGGAGAAATCGGGACTGGTGCTGACGGTGAGTGAGGACTTGCAGGATGCCGTGCTGCTGGAGCTCAGCAGCAAATAGTTAGGCCGTGATTGGTGATTGAAAGGAATACCCGGGGTGTTCTGAGCTGGAATGCACGGGATAGGAATTGATTGTTTTTCTCAGGGATTTATTTTTCAGGAGTAAGTGATGTCAGGGTTAGGGACGAGCAGGAAGGTCAGGGGTTTCACGCTGATCGAATTGTTGGTGGTGATTGCGATCATTGCGATTCTGGTGGCGTTGCTGCTGCCGGCTGTTCAGCAGGCGCGTGAGGCCGCCCGCCGGACTCAATGCAAGAACAACCTGAAGCAGATTGGTCTGGCATTGCACAACTATGAGGGAACATTTGGCATGTTTCCGCCGAGCCGTATCAACTTGTCAAACCCGACATTTCAGGTCACCTGGAATACGATGGTTCTGCCGTATCTTGAGCAGGGCAACATGTACAGTGCGTACAACTTCAACACGAACTGGTTTAATCCAGTGAATGACGTTGTGACGAAGACTCAACTGGCTGCTTTTGTGTGTCCTTCAACACCGGGATCGCGGCCCGTTCCAACGTCGGCTCTGTATTCCGCCATCAGCGGCGGAAGTCGAACTGACCAGCCGCTGTGGGGCTACAATGACTACGGTTCCGTGAACGCCGTGCGAAATGCCTTCATCGTGATGGCGGGATTGCCGTCAATTGGAACGAAGGACGCGATGGGAGCAATGGGACGCGGACCGGGCGGAACGAAGATGCGCGACATCACGGACGGAACATCGAATACGATGTTGATCGCTGAAGACGCAGGTCGTCCACGGCAGTACATTGGTCGACAGGGCGGCAATAATCCTCGTGTTGGCAACGTCGCTTTTGGAACTCCATTCACAGCTGATGGCTGGAGCTGGGCCGACATCAACAACGGGTTCAGTGTGGATGGAGCAAATTCCGCCGGGCTGCAGAACGACACGAGTGGCAGCGGCAACACGACGATCGTCGGACGCTGCATCATGAACTGCACCAATGACAGCGAAATGTACTCCTTCCACACGGGCGGCGTACAGACGGTGCTGGCTGACGGTTCGGTGCGATTTTTGTCCGAGAACATGTCATCGGCCACGCTGGTCGGTCTGATCACTCTGCAGGGCGGCGAGATCGTAGGCGAATTCTGAAAACGTCTGCCTGGCGCTGTGTCACGAGTGACGGCCAGGATAGTGACATGATGATCAAGAGGTCCCGAAGAGTGAATGCTCTTCGGGACCTTTTTTTGTTGGTGTGTGTGGGCTTCGATGAGTGTTGAGTCGCTGTGGCCGCCCTGCCCCGTCTACATAGAACGGAGTGCAGTGCTGTCGCAGGCCGCGTGAAGTTGCAGAGGCACGCAGACTTGTTCGAGGCGATCGTTATATCAGAGCCTGAAGAGCGAGTTCCGGCGAATCATAGACGGGAATGACCTTGTCAAGGGCTGCGAGTGCGAGGGCCGTTCTGGAGAATGAGTTCATACTGCAGAGGGCCAGTTGTCCACCGGCGCGGGAGGTCAGCGCCTTTTGCAGGACGATGCAGCGACCGAGAAACGCCGAACCGATGAAGCGAACGTGACGAAGATCGATCACGAGTTTGGGCGTGGTCAGAGAATTCACGAGTGTCAGAGTCAGGCCGGCATCATCCAGCAGGTTTTCGAACAGGCTGGAGAATTCTTCGCGGATCAGCAGGATTGTGACATCATGGTGTGGTTGCTGAGTTTTGCCGGCAGGAACGGTCATGACAGGGCCTTCGGGATAGGGTATTTCGCAGATCTGAGCGTTGCAGATCGTGTGGTGTAAATGCGTGCAGCTGGTGAATGGGTGGACGATACGGGATCAGACAGGCGGTATCGCCGAGTAGCGACGAGTGTGAAAGTGACCGGACGCCACGGCAACGACGAATTGCGTGGGGACGGCTGGCGTCGAACCGAGCGAATCCTGATTAATTGGACCGGTAAAGATCCGGACGGAACGAGACTGGCAGTATGCCGAAAGCGGGTAAGAAATCCAGCGAAAAGGCAGCCACCGCCGGCAAACCGCCCGGGACGAGGTGAGTTTTTTTGGGGGGACAGGGACATGCTGAGTCCACACCAGGACGAACTTCCGAATGGTGGGCTTGTAAATGTGCATGGGGCGACGGTGGATCCAGTTGGATGCAGCGGGTGTTTCGGCGAGCTGTTTTT
>JBDKIW010000084.1:0-6157 GCA_039796955.1 Planctomycetota bacterium | reverse complement strand
GGGAGGGCGCGGCTCCTGCCAAGCCGCAAACCTGATTTTTACCTCACAAAAACCTCATCCCTCCGCTGATAAACGTCCGGCTCAGATGGAACTTCGCCCTCCCGTTTAAGCATCTTCGGCTCGGGTGGAACCTTGCCCTCCCGCTCCCGCTGAACGTTTTCCGGCTCAAATCGAACCGTGCCCACCGGAATGTGGACGATCTGGCACCCGCCCCGCGAAACTCCGCACTTCCCTCCGGTTTTCCGCTTGTGATTCCCTCTCCAACCGCATACGCTGACAGGCCCCGCAATCTGGTTTGGAGGACTCCAAATGCCCGCCTCTGCTTCACCTTCCCCGGCGTTTTCCCGTGTGCCGTTTCTGCGCAGCGGTCTGCAGCGTGGTCTGGTGCTCGTCGCAGCATTCGTGATCTGCTCGGTCGCTCGTGCATCGTCCGCGGAAGATCCCTTATGGCCGCAGGTGGCTGCGATCCTGCAACAGCACTGCTTGTCGTGTCACGGTGCAGACTCCCAGGAATCCGGACTGCGTCTGGACACACTGCAGGGGCTCAGTCGCGGTGGCAAGGCTGGCCCATCCATCCAGCCGGGCACCCCGGCCGAAAGTCTGCTAATGGTCGCAGTGCGGAAAACCGATTCCGCCCTGCAGATGCCTCCCGAAGGACGGCTGACAGACAGCGAACTCAGCATCCTGGAACAATGGATTGCAGCGGGTGCCCCGCACCCCGATGGCAAACTCGAGGTACCTCCGCCGGCGTTGCCCTTCGACCCACAGCAGGCCCGCAGTTTCTGGGCCTTTCAACCCGTCACATCGCCGTCGTTGCCGGAGGCACTGCAAAACCAGCCTTCAGCGGCCATCGATCACCTCATTGATCAACATCTGCAACCGCGGGGAATTCAGCGAAACCCGCCCGCCGATAAACTGACGCTGATTCGTCGGGCCACATGGAGCCTGACGGGGCTGCCACCAGCCGAAGACGACATTCAGAATTTTCTCGCCGACGAATCCCCGGAGGCTTTTGCCAGAGTCGTCGACAGACTGCTGGCCTCAAGCCAGTACGGCGAACACTGGGGGCGACACTGGCTGGACGTTGTACGTTACGCGGATTCCAACGGGCTCGATGAAAACATCGCCCACGGCAACGCGTGGCGGTATCGGAATTATGTGATTGAATCCTTCAACCGCGACAAACCATTGAATGTCTTTCTTCAGGAGCAGATTGCGGGCGACCTGATGGTCACCGAGACGACCCCCGAAGCGACTCGTAATGAACAGCTGACCGCCACAGGGTTTCTTTCGCTCGGCCCCAAGGTCCTGGCCGAAGGCGACGAACTCAAGTTGCACCTGGACATTATTGACGAGCAGCTTGACACAATCGGCCGCTCCATGCTGGGGCTCACCATCGGATGTGCACGCTGTCATGATCACAAGTTCGACCCGATTTCCCAGGCCGATTACTATGCCCTGGCGGGAATCTTCCAGAGCACTCGGACGATGGAGTCTCTGAAACGGATCGCGAAATGGAATGAGAACTCAATTGCCACGGGTCAGGACAAGGTCGCACTGGAAGTACACCAGGCAAAGGTTGCTGCGAAAAAGGCAGAAATTGACGGCCTGCTGAAAACGGCAGCGGTCTCCGCCGGCGACTCCGGCACCCCGATTCCCGAAGATCAGCTTCCAGAGGAGACTCGTACCCAACTGGCTGCACTGCGGGATGCACTCAAACAACTGGAAGCCACCGTCCCGGAACTGCCGACAGCCATGGGCGTCACTGAAGGTGACATCACCAGCAGTCGGATTCTGCCCCGGGGAAATCATCTGGCCCCCGGGCGTCTGGTGCCGCGCACAATTCCCGTTGTCCTGAACGTCACCGGCACCTTCAATGTCCCGGCCGACCACAGTGGAAGACTGGAACTGGCTCAATGGATCACGGGCAGTGAGAATCCGCTGACGACACGCGTTCTGGTGAACCGGGTCTGGCGGTGGCATTTCGGACGTGGACTGGTTCCCACGGCGGACAATTTCGGCAAGCTGGGGGAACGCCCCGAAAACCCGGAATTGCTGGACTGGCTGGCCGCGCAACTCGTCCGCGAAAACTGGTCCCTGAAAGCGCTGCATCGAACAATTCTGCTGTCGCAAACCTGGCAGGCCACCGCAGACCGCACTTCTGCGGCGGACCAGATCGACCCGGACAATCACCTGCAGTGGCGCTGGACGGTGCAGCGACTGGGTGCCGAATCCGTCAGAGATTCAGTCCTCGCGGCCACCGGGCTGCTGGACCGATCCATGGGGCAATCCATGTTGCACGTGAAAAACCGGGAATTCCTGTTTGATCATACCTCGAAAGATCTTACGTCGTATGACTCCCTGAGGCGTTCGGTGTACCTGCCGGTGATCCGCAACAATCTGTATGACGCGATGTCCTTGTTCGACTGCACCGACGGCACTGTCCCGAACGGGGATCGAGGATCTTCAACGGTAGCGTCGCAGGCCCTGTTCCTGATGAACAGCCCACTCGTCCTGAATGCGGCGGAGCACCTTGCCCGGCAATTGATCACAGCCACGCCTGATCCCCGACAACGGCTCACATCACTCGTCATGCGCACCCTCGGACGTCCGGCAACGGCAGAGGAACTGGCTGGTCTGCTGCAGGCCACCGAGCGGCTTGGGCAGCAGCTGCAGTCGGACGGTGTTGCCGAAGGGGAACGTGAGTTGGCAATCTGGACAGGAATTGCCCAGACGATGCTCATGTCCAATGAATTTCTGTACGTGAGATAACCACCAGAGACCGCTGGTGCACTGTGGCCTTCCAGTCCCCTCAGAGTGATTCAAGCCTGCCGAACACACAGTGACCACAGATGAGAAGCAGCAGTCCCAGGAGCACACCGTCATGACTCAGCAGCACATTCCCCGACGTCAGGCCCTGCGATCTGCCGCCGTCGGATTTGGAAGCCTTGCATTTTCAGCACTGTGTCATCAGGCCCAGGCAAACGACAATGGTCTGGCCCCGTTTCATTTTGCTCCGCGAGCCAAACGCGTGATCTTCATGTTTATGAAAGGCGGCCCGTCGCAGGTCGACACCTTTGACTACAAACCTCTGCTGCAGCGAGATGATGGGAAGAGTCTTCCGTTTGCCAAGCCGCGAGTGCAGTTTGCGCCCACGGGAAACCTGCTGGGGTCACCCTGGCGATTCCGACAATACGGGGAAAGCGGAATTCACGTCAGCGACTTGTTCCCACACGTGGCTCAGTGCGTGGATGATATTTGTTTTCTGAATTCCGTGCATGGCACCAATGCCGCGCACGGTGGTGCCGCGCTCAAACTGCACACCGGAAGCGATAACTTTGTGCGGCCCAGTATGGGCGCCTGGGTCAGTTACGGCCTGGGAACGGAAAATTCCAATCTGCCCTCCTTCATCACCATCTGCCCGACGCTGGCGCATGGTGGACGCAACAACTGGGGCTCCGCCTTCCTTCCTGCACGAAATCAGGGGATTCCTCTGGGAGTTGCCAGTCAGCCAGCCACCTCCGCTGCGGTGCGCTACATCGCTAACTCCAAATGGTCTGCCGCAGCTCAGCGTGTCCAGTTGGACCTGCTGAAGGAAACGAACGAGCGGCATCTGCAGCAGAATGCGCATGAATCGGCCCTCGAAGCACGCATTCAGTCCTACGAACTGGCCTTCCGGATGCAGACAGAGATGCCTCGACTGCAGGACCTCAGCCTGGAAACCCAGGAAACTCAGGATCTGTATGGACTGCACGACAAAATGACCGAAAACTTCGCTCGCCAGTGCCTGATGGCTCGACGGTTTGCAGAAGCCGGTGTTCGGTTTATCCAGGTCACACACTCCGACGCCTTTGTGCAGTGGGATCAGCATGGTGACCTGCGCAAGGGGCACAGCAAGAACGCTCTGGAAGTGGATCGCCCGATTGCCGGACTGCTGAAGGATCTGAAACGTCGCGGACTGCTGGAAGACACGCTGGTGCTCTGGGGCGGCGAATTCGGCCGCACACCCACGGCTCAGGGCACAACGGACGGACGAGATCACAACCCGGAAGGATTCACGATGTGGATGGCGGGTGCAGGAGTCCGAGGGGGCCTGCGTTACGGTGCCACGGATGACTATGGGTACTATGCTCAGGATAACCCCATGCACATTCACGATGTGCATGCAACGCTTTTACACCTGATGGGCATGGATCATCAGCGACTGACATTCCGCTATGCTGGACGCGACTTCCGACTCACCGACGTCGCGGGCAAAGTGCACGACGGAATACTCGCCTGAATAAATCCCTGCTGCGGCTTCGGTCAATTCAGACGACTCACGCGTCGAAGCCCGCACAAGCGGGAGGGCGCGCAAACGGGAGGGCGCGCAAACGGGAGGGCGCGCAAGCGGGAGGGCGCGGCTCCTGCCAAGCCGCAAACCTGTTTTTGCCTCCCACTCAAAACCCCATCCCACCGCTGATAAACATCCGGCTCAGATGGAACTTCGCCCGCCCCCAAAGGGCCGTGCATTCGGAAGGGCCGCGCAAACGGGAGGGCGCGCAAACGGGAGGGCGCGCAAACGGGAGGGCGCGGCTCCTGCCAAGCCGCAAACCTGTTTTTGCCTCCCACACAAAACCTCATCCCACCGCTGATAAACATCCGGCTCAGATGGAACTTCGCCCTCCCCCAAGGGCCGCGCAAACGGGAGGGCGCGGCTCCTGCCAAGCCGCAAACCTGTTTTTGCTCACACAAAACCCTCATCCCACCGCTGATAAACATCCGGCTCAGGTGGAACTTCGCCCTCCCCCTGAAACCTGCGAGCAGCATTCACCCCGATCACGTCCGTCGGTCCCCGGCTTAGTACAGGGAGCGGGGCTCAGGGTCCAGTGCCAACTCAGTCCCGGTCTCTGCAGCCTGCTGCAGTGCTGTTTGCACCGTGCTGACGCGTTGCAGAATGTCACCGCTGCCTTCTGCCGACGGTTCCGCCAGAAATCGGATGGCGGCATGCACATCCTTTTCGTGACCATCCTTCAAACGCTCATGCAATTGCACCACCAGTTCCTGCAGAGTTTCCCGCTGGTCGCTCAGCAGCATTCTTCGCGTCAATCCGACGCCGCCCGCAAGGCAGATCAGGATGGTCATCAGGATAAACACACCGGCACACAGGCGTTTCAGCCAGTCGATATGCAGGGATTCC
This sequence comes from Planctomycetota bacterium, assembly GCA_039796955.1. Lineage (GTDB taxonomy): Bacteria > Planctomycetota > Planctomycetia > Planctomycetales > Planctomycetaceae > SXXK01. The sequence continues at coordinate 978 of JBDKIW010000084.1, read as the reverse complement.
GCGACGATCCAGCCGTAGAAGACCCACGCAGTAAACAGCAGAATCAGGGTCGCGGACAAATACAGCATGGGTGGAGAACGGGGCTCAGGGTACGGCATCCCGCCGATTGGAATGAAGAGTTTCCCCGGCTTCCTGCGGGTACTCCCCCAATACAGGGCGCCTTCGGCAGAATGCAGCGTTCGTCCGGCAGCGGAATTCGACTGTTCCCGGATTTCAGGGCGAAAAGCGGACTGAATTCGATGCGGTCAGCGAAATGCTCAGAGTTGTCAGGCTTATTATAATCGTCAATGATCAGGCAAGCGTCGCGCAACGAGGACTTGCAATCGACAGGCCACGGAGTGCGCGGTTTGAGTCCTCTGGTTGCTGCCGGAATCGCTGCGGCAGATGTGCAGTGGCGCATGCACTGCGGTAGCCGGCGGGCCGCAGCAGACCAGATACCCTCCTCTCTTCATCCCGTGATGCGAGGGCGATCCACTGAGACGGACTTCGACAGAAAGGAACGACAGCCTTGCGTCGCTCTGGAAACTGCAGAGAATGCCGGCGAACGAACCTCTTTCTCCGCCCAAACAGCAGAATGCAACTCCGGGACGCAACCACATGTTTAACTGGGAACCTCAGCCAGCGGGAGCGGCGTGGATTGCCACACAACTCCAGCGGATGCAAACGCTGCATCCCGCCGTACAGTCATTTCAGCAGCTGCTGGCCGTTGAAACCGGCACCCGTCTAACAGACTGGGTAGATCACCTTGTCATCTCCGACATCACCGGAATACAGCAGGCCGGATATGTCGGCCATGCAGACGGCTGGTACACGCACCCCGGCGCACTGTTGCCGCCGGTAAAAAGTGGCGTGAGGGAGCAACTGTTGCTGCGGGTGGATTCTGTCAGCGACTTTGCCGTCATGAATTCTCATCGGTATTCACTGCAACTGACGGGAACGGCGGGGGATCCGCTGCGAACAGCACTGATTCAGGATCCG
>JBDKIW010000083.1:0-3901 GCA_039796955.1 Planctomycetota bacterium | reverse complement strand
CCACTCTCAGCCGCCTGAGTCATCAGCAGCGGGGACAGTGCTTCGCCTTGTGCTAATCGTGGCCTGAGGCTTGTCTCAGCACCGGATTCAAGCAGTTGCTGGCAGCGTTTCAAAAGTGCCGTTGCACTGACATAAGCCTCAGCCGTTCCGTACTGCCCGGTATTGCAGAGACGCCCATGATCCATTTCCAGGATGACATGCCCCAGTTCAGCACCATGAGAATGTTCACCTTCGATGATGTGATCGTCAATAATCAGCCCGCCACCGAGACCTGTGCCCAGCGTGTAAAATGCAAGACTTCGAACATGCCGGGCCTGCCCCGCCCAGTACTCGCCGTAGGCGGCCGCATTTGCATCGTTCTGTAAAACGGCAGGAAGATTCAGCGATTCGGAAACACGTCGCCGAATCGGGAAATGATCCCAGCCTTCCAGATTCGTAGGCTCAAGCAGCATCCCTGCGGGGATATCCATTGTTCCGGGAGTTGCCAGTCCAGCGGCTACGATCTGACTGGCGTCCACACCCGCCTGCGAAATGGCCGTCTGTCCCGCCAGGGAAATCTGGCGGACACCATGTTCGGCCCCGCGGTGACCCTCAGTGGGAACACTGACCGAGCTGATGACCACGCCATGCTCGTCAACGACCCCGGACTTGATATTCGTGCCACCCAGATCAATTCCGAGAAACAAGGCACCCGAGCCTGATTTGGTCATCGCAGTATTTCCGGAAAGAACATTCGCAAAGAGGAGGGTGATCGGCCGGCAAGGCAGAGCCATGTCACGGTCCGGTGTTGAGTCGAAGGGTTTTCCATCCGGGAACCTCCTGAGTCCCCGGCGAATTCTCGCCCAACGCGCAACGAGATATCAGCTGCCAACAGTCTGCCACAGAACTGCATGTCCGGCCAACAAATCATGAGGAAAAATGCAGAAGTTCGCTCCGCGTCGCCCCGGCAAAAGGCTGAGAATCAGCACAAGTTCGGGATGTTGGCACCGCGTCCGGATCCAGCCTTTTGACTCCCGGCAGCAGTCTCCGGCAGTTGATACGAACAGGCATTCCCCGGAAATAACGGCGAGTGTTGGGAATTTTGCCGCCAATTGTGCTCTCAGTCAGCCGCAGATTGACAAATCCGGCTGGAATTCGCTGAATTCCTCAGTGCTTTTGATACACTGAAGCGACCTTTTGAGCGGCGATGCAGACTGCGGTCTCCGTAACCGCCGCGTGTTTTCTGCGGAATATCCAGCGAAAGTAACCAGCAGACATGGACCTGAGCGTCAGCCTGAACAGGCTGAATTTGAAAAATCCGATCCTCGTGGCCTCCGGGACCTTCGGCTACGCGCGGGAAATGGCGGCATTCGTGGACTTTGCCGAGCTTGGTGGCATTATTCCCAAGACGGTCACGCCGGCCCCGCGTCCCGGAAATCCACCGCCTCGGACAGTAGAGACTGCCAGTGGCATGCTGAATTCCATCGGACTGGATAACGACGGGTTCGATCAGTTTGTCGCCGAAAAACTTCCATACCTGACATCACTTGGGACTTCCGTCATCGTGAATGTCGCCGGGAAAACCATGGAAGAATTTGAACGTATGGCAGCGGTCCTCAGCCAGCAGTCCGGAATCGCCGCAGTAGAATTGAACATCTCCTGCCCCAACGTTTCGGGTGGCGTTGATTTCGGCACAGACCCCGAAATGGCCGCTCGTGTTGTTACTGCGTTTCGCACGACATGCGAGTTGCCGGTGATCGCCAAGCTGACTCCCAATGTCACAAGTGTCGTGCCAATCGCCAAAGCAGTTGCCGATGCCGGCGCTGACGCTGTCTCACTTGTGAATACGTTTCAGGGAATGGCCATCGACTGGAAACGCCGCAAACCAGTACTGGGAAATATCCTCGGTGGGCTCAGCGGTCCCGCCATCAAGCCACTGGCACTTCGGATTGTCTGGCAGGTGAAACGAGCGGTTTCGATCCCGATCATCGGTATCGGCGGAATTCAAAGCATCGATGATGTCATGGAGTTTCTGCTTGCCGGAGCCAGTGCCGTGCAGATCGGAACGGCCAACTTCTACAACCCAGGCCTTGCCAATCAGCTGATACGAGAATTGCCGGATGCGATTCGCTTCCTCCGCGCGGAAACTCCGAAAGACATCGTCGGTACGCTGCAGACTCCCTGACAGCCTGTCGCGCCAGGCCATCAACACAATTCTCATTCATCAATTCAACGCTTCCACCAACCGTTATTCAGAGCTGCCATGCGAGTCCTATCAGGTATTCAGCCCACCGGACGTTTTCACTGGGGAAACTACTTCGGAGCGATCCGCCAGTACATTGCCTTGCAGGGAAATGAACAGTCGTTTTATTTCATTGCAGATCTGCATGCGCTCACCACGGTTCGCGAACCCGATGTCCTGAGGAAGAATATACAGGACGCTGCGCTCGATTTGCTGGCCCTCGGACTGAAACCAGAGAAGGCAACGCTCTACAGGCAATCAGATGTTCCGGAAGTCACAGAGCTCACATGGCTGCTGATGACAATCACGCAGATGCACCTGCTTGAGAAATGCCACGCTTTCAAAGACAAAAAAGCTCGTGGAATTGCCGCTGATGCCGGCCTGTTCACATACCCAGTCCTGATGGCGGCTGACATTCTGGCTTATGACAGCACCCATGTGCCTGTCGGGGCTGATCAGATACAGCACGTGGAAGTCACTCGAGACATTGCACAGCGCTTCAATGGCCTCTACGGCGAATCGCTGCAGTTGCCCGAAGCCTGGGTCCTCGATGACTCCGCGAAGGTTCCGGGGCTCGACGGTGAGAAAATGTCGAAAAGCTATGGGAATACGATTTCGATTTTTGAGTCACCAAAACGCCTGCGTAAACTCATCATGTCCATTCGCACAGACTCCACTCCCGTTGAAGCCCCCAAGAATCCAGACTCCTGCACCGTCTTCGAACTCTTTCGATTGTTCGCAGATCAGGAACAGCAGTTCGCCCTGGCGGAACGATACCGGGCCGGGGGAATGGGGTATGGAGAAGCGAAAGAGACGCTCTACCAGGCCGCTCTTGCTCACTTCTCACCGGCTTTTGAACGTCGCGCACAACTGGAGGCAACACCAGACATTGTGGAAGACATTCTCCGTGAAGGAGCCCACCGGGCCCGGGCGAAAGCTCAGGAAGTTGTGGCCAGAGTCCGCGAAGCATGCGGATTGGGCGCGAAACCCGTCTGAAGATCATCGACTCGATCATGGTTCTGCCGGCAGCTGACTCACTCGGCCGAATGCTGGCCGCAAGCGGACACGCTCCACTCCGTGAACCACGCCTCAGGGGTTTCCGCGATGACGATGAATTCATCGCGCGGGTGTTCGTACCTACGCGACGTGGCATTCGAGGCAATTCCCCGGAACACCGTTTCCGTTCGTGACAGAACAAACTCGGCTGCGGCAGACCACAATCAGTCCGCCGCAGCCGAAAGTTAATTTCGTGACTGCCCAGTTGCGAGTCTATCGTCGACGCGGAGGCCGGCCGCCACCATCACGTGTGCGATACCGATTCTCCGTGCGACGGGCATGATCTTCCGTCGGTGTTCTCAGTGAGAGGCAACCAATCGCCTCCTCCCACGTCGGAATATCTCGAAACTCAGGCGCCACCTGAGCCGGGGCGGAGGAGCGTTCTGAGCGCTCGCCAGCTGTGGACTCAGATCGATCCCGACCACGACGCGGAGCCCGAGGTTCATCCATCGCCCCGAAATCATCGTCATCTGCTTCCGACGTCACCCGACGCTCGTCGCGTGGAAGTCTTTCGCTTCGTTCCGAACGATCCCCGCGATCTGGTCGCTCGCTGCGTTCCGGCCGCTCACCGCGCGGTGGTCGTTCACCACGTTCCGGGCGTTCACCACGCGGTGGTCTTTCACC
>JBDKIW010000082.1:0-8038 GCA_039796955.1 Planctomycetota bacterium | reverse complement strand
AGCTTGATTTCCGGTGTGGTGGTGTTTGTAATGTGTGAGTAGGATGCCGAAGGGGTGGGAGGCCGTCGTTATCGGGGAACAGGCTGATGTCCGCGGATCAGAACACAATGATGATCGAAGGGTATCGGGGCTACCTGATGGCGATTGCGAGGCTGCAGTTGGGAGCGCGTCCGTGGGTTGAGTCGCGGATGGACGCGAGTGATCTGGTGCAGCAGACGCTGCTGAAAGCGCATGCGGCGAAGTCCGATTTTCGGGGACAGACGGAAGCGGAACTGGCCGGTTGGTTGCGGCAGATTCTGAACCGTACGCTGGCCAATGAATTGCGGGCGCTGGGACAGGACAAGCGCAGCATCTTCCGGGAGCGATCGCTGGATGAGCAGCTGGACCAGAGTGGTTATCGGCTGGACGGTTGGCTGGCAGCGGACCTGACGTCACCCAGTGTGCGTCTGCAGCGTTCTGAGCGCGCGTTGGCACTGGCCGCGGCGGTTGATCGATTGCCCGCGGACCAGCGTCAGGTGATTCTGGCACGGCATTGTCACGGTCGCAGTCTGGCGGAGATTGCCGAGGAGCTGGATCGGACGCCGGCAGCGGTGGCGGGCTTATTGCGTCGTGGGTTAGCCGCGCTTCGTGACGGGTTATCAGAAGGTTGACTGAGGGTGGGTGGACATGCAGGACGACGAGCAGGAACTGGATGGGCTCATAGCAGAATTCCTGACGGCGGTGGAAAGCGGAAAGCAGCCGGATGCGATGGGCTGGATGGTTCGGAATCCGCGGCACGCGGCAGAGTTCGCGGTGTTTCTGCGGGACCTGAGTCGACTTGACGGCATTGCGTGGGACCGGAGTCTGTCCGGGTCGGGACCGGAGTCGTGTGAGTTGCCGCGGGTGTTGCGGGGATCTGCAGCGGAGGTGGTGGATTTTGGAGACTATGAGCTGGTAGGTGCTCCGCTGGGTGTGGGCGGCATGGGCGTGGTGTATCGGGCGCGGCTGAAAGGGACCAGGGTCGAGGTGGCATTGAAGCGGCTGCAGGGCGCGTCGAGCGGCGCGGGCCGTCGGATCGCTGAGGAGATTGAGGCCGCGGCATTGCTCAGGCATCCGCACATCGTGCCGGTGTATCACGCGGGTGAACATCGTGGGGAGCCCTATTTCACGATGGCGTTGATTGAGGGCGGTCCGCTGGGGCAGTATCTGGGCGAGTTGCGTCGTGATCGGCGATTTGCGGCGCAGCTGATGGCGAAGGTCGCGCGGGCCGTGCATTTTGCCCATCAGCGGAGGATTCTGCATCGGGACCTGAAGCCGTCGAACATACTGCTGGATGAGCACCGGGAGCCGCATGTGGCAGATTTCGGGCTGGCGGAGCCGTTGACGGAATCGGGATTGGCGCAGCGAGCGGACCGACAGTGTGGTTCGTTGCCGTGGATGGCGCCTGAGATACTGCGGGAAGAGTCGGCGGTGGAATCCGGGCCATCGTTTTCGCGACTGCCCGACGTGACCACGGCCGTGGACATCTGGGCGCTCGGTGTGATTCTGTATGAGGTCCTGACGGGGGAACGACCGTTTCGAGGAGAGACGCCGCAACAGCTGCGGGAGGCGATACTGTCTCATTCGCCGATTCCTCCGCGAGAAGTTGATGCGACAATTCCGCGCGACCTGGAGGCCCTTTGTCTGCGGTGTCTGGAGAAATCTCCGGCTCGTCGTTACGAGTCGGCGTCTGCGGTGGCCCTGGAACTGGATCGCTGGTTGCGGGATGAGCCGGTGCGGGCGCGTCAGGCGAGTGCGGGAGAGCGGCTGCTGCGATGGTGTCGAAGGGCTCCGGGAACAGTGGCATTGCTGGTGACGGGAACGATGGGGTTGCTGATCCTGATGCTGGGTCTGTTTCCGCTGATGCAATCTCTGCGACAGCAAGTGATCGCGCAGATGTCATCCACGTGTGAACATCAGGCGCAGCATGTGGCCGGGAATGTGGCAAAGCGACTGGATGTATTGAGAAACACGGTGCGGGTGACGGCGGAGGCGTTGAGTCGGAAGTCGCTGTCAGGTAGCCATGTGTCCGGGACATGGCCAAAGAACGCAGTTCCTGACTGGCTGAAGCAGTCGCTCTGTCGTCTGGAAAAGACGCCCGTGGATCCGGTTGTGGAAGCACCTTTTCACGGAGCGTTTCTGCTGGATGACAAAGGGTGGCTGGTGTTTCACAGTGAGGAGGGAAATCCGGTCAAGAACAAGCCCTATGATTTTCGGAACTACTTTCAGGTGGTGAGTGCGATGAGCACTGGCGACGGTGCGGCGAGCGGTGACGGGGGCCGAACGTCCGAAGTCAGCGGTAACCTTATATCCACGATGGGTGTGCAGGGAATCAATAATGCTGGGCGGAGCGTGTATGTTTCGCACGCGTATCATTCGGACCTGGACAACACGGACAAAGTCGCGCTGGCGACAAAGGTTCGATTTGAGGGGAGTCCGCGGGAGTACGTGCTGGCGGCGACACTCAGAACGGCTCAGCGTCTGCAGCTGGGGACGGCGGAGATGAGTAACAGTGAGATCACAGCGATCCTTGTCGCGCCTCTGGACAGGAATCCCGACGGGACTGCTGAACGGCAGACGGCAGATCAGTCCGGAGAAACACTCAGGCAGAAGGCTGAGAGGCAGCAGGTAGAGTATGGCATTCTGATGCATCCAGGGATGGACGACGATGCGGGCATGATGTTGTTTCCGAAAAACGCAGATGGGACACCGGCGATAGAGCCGCAGTTTGCGACCAGGGTGGACTATCGGGATCCAATGGGTCACGTGGATTCGCGCTATGCCGGACGGTGGGTTCTGGCGTTTGCGCGTGTGGAAAATACGGATTTGTATGTTGGTGTTCAGGCGAATGTGGACAAGGCGATCGCCCCGTTTTCCCTGTTGCTGGAGCGGATTGGGATTCTGCTGCTGGTTGCTGTAGGTGCAGGTGGGCTGGTGTTTGGGGGTGCGCTGTGGCTTCGTCACAGGAATTCTGCGAAGAATTGACGGCGGCAGCCGGCGGACGTCTGGATTTCAGGGGGAGAATCCGCCCGATGGTTAGGCGTGTTTCGGCCGAAAGTGGCGAAAAGATTTGAGGCCCGGAAAAAACGCGGTCAGAAAGTTCGGGCACCGTGTCTCAGAGAACAGAACTGTTTCTTTGGGTGCGGAGGGCCGGAACATGTCGCGGGAAATATCGAATGAGCAGCGGGAGTTATTGGTTCGCATCGCTGCTTTTGCGATTGATGAGGGGCATCCGGAGTTATCGTTCAGTGGTCGACTGGCCCGTGAGAACGGGTGGACCGGTGAGTATTCGGATCGAGTTGTCGTGGAGTACCTGCGTTTTGTGGGACTGGCGATGGTTTCGGGTCACGTGGTGACACCCTCGGAGCAGGTGGATCAGGCGTGGCATCTGCATTTGACCTACACGCGTTCGTACTGGCTTCGGCTTTGTGATGAGGTGTTAGGACGCCCTCTGCATCACGGGCCGACTCGTGGCGGCGAGGCGGAATCGCGGAAATATGTTGAGCAGTACGAGAGGACGCTGCGATCTTATGAGGAGATCTTTGGTGTCTGTCCTCCAGCGGACATCTGGCCAAAGGCAGAGATTCGTTTTGGTCGTGACCTGCTGACTGTTCGCTTGAATCCGAGTGACTACTGGATGATTCCGAAGATCCGTCTGCGACTTTCGGGTTGGCGTTTGGGCAGCTGGCTGCTGACGTTGTTTTCCCTGAGTGTGCTGATTGATCCGGAGGTTTCCGGGGCGGTGAAATCGCAGGATTTTGTGCTGGGCGAGCAGGCTTTTGGCCTGTTGCAGCAGCTGAAGGAGGCCTGGGCGTCAGCCAGTGAGTCGAAGATTGACGAGATTATAATGCCCGCAATAGTGATTGCTGCGTGGCCGGCCGAGTTTTTGATTCGACTGGTTCTGGAAGCGATGGACAATCGTCAGGGAAACGGTTTGCAGGAATTTGATCTGGAAGCAGAAGTTTCCGGCATTTCCCGGGCTGAGGTCGCGATGTTGCGGAAGAGAGCGCCGCGATTGATCGAGGCAGCTCTGGTGGACCTGGTGGCAAGCCGACGATGCCACATTGTGGAAGAGAAAACAATTGAGTTGATGACTGAGAGCGATGAGGTGCCCGAGTTGGACGGGCAGACGGATGCGGACGAAGACGTTGACGAAGGCGTGAGTGATCCGCCTGCTGACGAGACATGGAATTCAATCACAGCGGCGGTCCTGAATTGTCTGCCTCTGGAGAAAAAAAGTGATCTTGAGCGAGTCCAGTTGAGCCCTGAGTTTGCCGTTCTGGCGAGGGAGGTGCAGGTGAATCTCGAGCGGCGTCGGTTGATGACCGCTGACCCGTATCGATGGGGTCAGATTCTGGGCTGGGGAACGGAATGGGTGGTGTTGCTGGCTGGGGCTGTTTGTTGTGCGGTGCTGGCGGCAATCCTGTCTGGTTTGGGCCTGACTGGCATCTGGGGATTGCGTGCGATACTGGCGGCCCTGATTGGACTGGTGATCTGGCCGGCAATCAGGCTGGGTGTTCAGAAGTGGTATCATCCGGTGACAGCGCGAGGCATCGCCGTTATTGAGCGATTGCTGGTGACATTTGGGGGCAAAGCTAAGCTTCCCCTGGTTCGTCGGGATCCTGCCCTGGCGATCGCGATTCATGGCTCAAAGTCATTACAGAAAAGCGGGGATCCGGAATTGCGGCGTCTGCATCGATGGCTGACGCCGGTGCCATCTGCTGCCGGTGGCGGTGGTGGCTGCAGCGGCGGTGGTGATGGGGGTGGCGGGTGCGCTGGCTGTGGTGGATGTGGCGGGTGCGGTGGGTGTGGAGGCTGAAGTGGCGATCCTGCAGCGGTGATGGTGTGCTGGGGGTAGCAGGTTGGTGGGAGGCGAGCAGATGGAGGAGGCGCTTGGGGAGTTGCTGAGTCGTTATGGAGGACTTGCCTTGATTTGTCTGACGGTGATCAGTTGCGTGGGGCTCCGCTGCTGGATGCGAGTCAGCCTCATGGAACAGATTGTCCGGATGGCTGAGTCTTCGATGGAACGCGAGTCGTTGGTGGTTGCGTTGAACGGTGTGTTGGCAGGCCGATCGATGCTGGCGGGCCTGCAGGCGCAATACGGCCGATGGTCGTGGGGGATGCGTGTTCTGGTGTTGATGATGATTTGCTTCGCGAGCATTGTCTTCCTGATGATGCTGTCGCTTTTTCCGTTAGTGATGATCTCGAATCAGGTGCATTATCGGGGCATGGATGCGGTACGGATAGGTGGCCCATATTCGCAGATCGGCCCGTATTCGCAAAACGGCAATGGCGGCCCGGCTTTCCCACATGGACCGTTGGATGAGCAACGGCGTATTGGATGGCAGAATGTTGGGGAGTGTGAAGATTAATTCACAGGGGGTTCACGGTTTCTTCATGTTGCTGCGCAATCATTCCCCAGATTCGCTGGCCGGGCCTCAGGTCCATGATTCCTGCCGGAAATGTTTTCGGGTGTGTAGTTCCCGGACATGACGGTGGCGGCTGGCGAAACATCCCCGTTCAGGAAAGGTGTGCAGTGAAGACGTTGAAGAAGATCAGTTTGGCTGGCGGGTTGCGTCAGCGCAGGGGTTTCACGCTGATTGAGTTGCTGGTTGTGATCGCAATCATTGCGATCCTGGTAGCGTTGTTGCTGCCGGCCGTACAGCAGGCTCGAGAATCAGCGCGACGGACACAGTGCAAGAACAATCTGAAGCAGATTGGTCTGGCGGTGCACAATTTTGAGAGTACCTACAGTCGATTGCCGCACTCGGGCCAGTGTGACAGTACGGGTTCTGCGTCCACCACCTACATGACTCAGTCCACACCGACTCTGCTGCTGCCATACATTGAACAGCAGAATGTGTATCAGCTGATGGATCATCAGTTGAAGTATGCGGACATGGCAACGGCCGGTTACAATACTGCGGCCCTGAATCCGAATGCGATCGGTGCTGCTTACAACGATGCGAATTATCCGAATACGGTAGCTGCCGCGAAATCGCAGATTCCATCGTTCGTTTGTCCCAGTACGCCGATTGATCAGGCGCGACGTTCACCGGACGGGTACGGATTGTGGGACTACATGTTTATTGCCACAACGGACATTGAGGACGGTTCAGCAGGAGCCGAGACTCCCGTGGGAACTCGGCCCACCACAACAGCGCGACGCGTTGCGATGACGGTGGCCAGTATGTTGTCCTGTGATCCGAAGCGAAAATTCGGTGCGATTACTGACGGGACTTCGAACACGATTCTGTGTATTGAAGATGCCGGACGAGCTCATCCGAGTGCCGGTCGTCTGGGATCGTTGTCCAGCCGTCCTTCTCCAAACGGTGAAGGTCCAGCCTGGTCGGGTGGTTCCAGTGGTGGACGCCGGATGTACGCATGGGCGGATCCGGATGCGGGTTCAAACGGACTGTCCGGCCCTAGCAACGCGTTGTCGCCGGCCTCCCGAGCAGCCCGCCCAAACAACTACAACACGCCACAAGGTGGTCCTCCGGAATGTCTGTGGGTCAATAACAACTGCGGTCCGAACGATGAGCCGTTCAGCTGGCACACTGGTGGTGTGCAGGCCGCCATGGGTGACGGGTCTGTGCGTTTCGTCAGTGAGAACATTGATGTGCTGACGCTGAAGTGGCTGGCCGGTGCCGATGACGGACGTATTGTGGGTGATTTTTAGTCTGATTGAGCCGTCTGTTTCCTGACGTGATCAGGGTGTGCGTCGATCGAATTGTGAATACGTCTGAGCCGCTGATTGCTTGTTCGATCAGCGGCTCTTTTTTTGAGGATCCTGAGAGATGCTGAACCGATGTTCGATGCTGTTGCTGTTGTGTGTTCTGGGGTGTGGTGGAGTGGATGTGTCGCCGAATCCTGAGCCGGTGAGTGTTACGGTGAACGTCAGTATGGGCGGCAGTCCTGTGGATGGCCTGAAGTTCAATTTTCAGCCGATTGAGGGTGGGCTGCCGGCGGTAGTGGATATTAAGAAGGGAACACTGACCTCACAGGTGACTCCGGGGACGTACACCTGGTATGTGTCCGGGAGTGAGCAGGATCTGGCAAAGAAGAAGATTCCGGCGAATTATCTGGAAGGTTCGATGGAGCGGAAGGTGACGATCGCGGGCGGAGAGACCGTAGAAGCGAAACTGGATTGAGTGCTTTGTGACGTGACGGGGGGCAGAAAAAGGGGTCAGGAACCAATAGTGCGGAGCACCCTTCGGGCCTTTAGGCTATTGGTTCCTGACCCCTTTTTCTGCCCTCAGTGCTGAAGTGAGCGGAAGCGAAGTAATCCGCAGACAAAGAAGACGGTGGCAAACGCCAGCAGCGCGGTGCAGGATCCGAGGATCACACTCATTGCCGGGGTGTCTTTTGTGAGGACTTCGCTGTAGGCATCCAGAGCCCATGCGTGGGGCGTCATCAGGCTGATTTTCTGAGTGAACGGGGGCATCCACGCGCGAGGCACGAGGCAGCCGCTGATTCCGGCGCTGGACAGCAGGATCAGGTTTCCGAAGCTGGACACCTGAGATTCCGTGCGGGCGACAGTCGAGAACAGCAGGCCGAGAGCCGTTGCGGCTGCGGACGTGCACAACATGATGGGCAGCAGCAGCCACGGTTCAGGGCCCCAGGACATGCCGAACAGTACGCGTCCTGAGAGCATCAGGATGACGGTTTGCAGGAGAGACAGGACGAGGAAGGGCAGCGTCTTGCCGATCAGAATTGATGCCGGGCTGATGGGGGAAATCTGCAGGCGTCGCAGCGTTCCGGTGTCGCGTTCGCCGATGATGGACCGTCCCATGATGTTGACGAGAAAAAACACGAACAGCACGGTGTAGCTGGGGATGAAGAACTGATAGACGCGATTGGCGGCGCTGCCAGCTTCGTGAGGATTATTTGCGGCCTTGCTGGCCCAGGACGGGGGAATCGTTGACTGTCGCGCGGCACCACGAAAAGCGGGGACCTTCTGAGCGATGATGGGCAGCAGCGCATTCTGCAGAGAAAGTTTGATCAGGGCTTTGGACAGTCC
>JBDKIW010000081.1:0-16698 GCA_039796955.1 Planctomycetota bacterium | reverse complement strand
GACGTCAGACGCTGGCCCGGGCTCGGTGAAATCCAGGTTGCTCAGGTTAACGGCGGCAGTAGTGGGACAGGTTTTCCTTGAGGGAATGGGCATGTCACAGCAAATTGGCGCTTCCACTCTTCTGCAGAAGGTCCAGCACCGGCTGACGGCTGTCCGAATTGCCCGTAAGCTGCATCACTGGACTCTGGCGGCCGTGATTTTTGCCGGGGCTGCCGTCGTGGGTGTGCGTTTGTCCGGCCTGATTCCTCCGGGAAATCAGCGATTGGAGTGGCTGGCTGTGATTCCCCTGGTGGCAGCGGTCGCTGCGTGGCTTTTTCATCGGCGGGTGGGAAAGACGGATGCGGCGCGGGCTGTTGATCGCTTCGCCGGAACGGACGATTTGTTTCTGACCCTCGCGACCTTGTCGACATCAGCCGGTGAATATCAGCCGCTTGTAGAGCAGTCGGCTTTGGTGGTAGCGCCAAAGATTGTTCCCAATCAGGTCGTGCCTTTTACCCCGCAGAAGTCGCTGGGGATGCAGGCGCTGGGTTGGGTGGCACTGGCTGGTTTGATCTGGTTTGTGCCGACCCTGGATCCGTTCGGCAAGGTCGAAGCCGCCGCGCGGGTTGAGCAAAAGCAGAAAGAGGTCCAGCAGATTCTGAAGTCGGTCAAGACCCGTGAAGAGCAGCTCAGTCGTGAAGTTCGCACCGGAGAAGAACGGGAACAGAAAATTGAGCAGCAGGCGCAGGAATTGATGTCGGCGTTGAGGAAAATGAAGCCGGCGGACTCGCAGCCAAACTCAAAGGTTCTTGAAGATCAGCGAAAATCACTGAACGAATTGTGGAAGCAGGTTTCCAGCGAGGATCTCCGTCGGATGCTGAGTGAGTCGGCGAGTGAAATGCAGGGCGGAGAACGGGCTCAGAAAATGGCTGAATGGCTCAGGGATCTGCAGCAGGGAAAAAGTGACTCGCTGCAGAAAGAGCTTCAGAAAGCCCAGGAAACGATGCAGTCGATGCTCAAGGCGGAGACTCCGGAAGAGCGACAAAAGCTGGCCTCGGACCTGAAGAAGCAACTGCAGGATCTGAAAAAGTTTTCTTCGAAAAAAGCTGGTTCCAAAGAATTGGAAGGGGCTCTTGAGCAGGCGTTGAAATCACTCGAAGCCCTCGCGGCAAATCAGGACAGAAAGGGCGAGCCGAACGGGGATGAGCAGGGCTCGGAGTCGGAAATGTCTGAACAGGCCAGGCAGGCACTGCAGGAGGCCCTGGAATTGTCCCGGAAGGAGCTTGAAGAGGTTGCTCGGTCTGCAGGAGATTTGAAAAAACTGGAAGAGGCTCTCAAGACGCTGCAACAGGCCGACAAGCTCAATCAGCAGGGGCAAATGGACGGCGAGGAGTGTGAGGGATGCCAGTCGATGGCTGAGTACGCCGAAAAGTTCAGAAGCATGATGTCCGGCAACGGACTGAACGGGGAAGCACGCCGCGACACGCCTGGAGGCATGATGACCGAGGATGATTCGGACCCGGAAGGTTACAAGGACGAGAAATCCCGAAGTCAGATTCAGGCTGGCAAAGTTTTGCTTTCCATCAGGACCCGTGAGGCCGCCACACAGAAGGACTTCAACCCTGAAGACTTGCGCAAATACGAGAGTTCGGTCCGGGAAATCAAGTCGGGTGTTCAGGCTGCTATCGAGGCAGAGGATATTCCGCCGGGCTATGTGGATGGTATCCGACAGTACTTTGACAAGCTGGAGCCGTCAGCTGCACAACCCTGACGGATGGTGTCAGTGATATGGCGAGCCGCCGTTGCGAACCTCCGTTCCATCTGAGTTATGGATTAGGACGGTGTAGTCCCGGTGAACGACGGTTTTGGCCGTCTGCGGAAAGTTGTGCACGGCGACTAATGCCGGGTGAACTCCATGGGTTTCTGGTGAGTGCGCCACTGCTGAATGCTGATCGCGCGAGGTCCCGCGACGATGATGTGATCAACAAGTGGAATGCCGACGATGTCCGCGGCCTTTTCCAGTCGTTCTGTGACGAAGATATCCTGATCACTTGGTGTGGGATCTCCGGACGGATGGTTATGGACGACGAGGATGCAGTTGGCCGCGTCCCGGATCGCCGCGCGAAAAACTTCCCTGGGATGGACCAGGCTGTTTCGAAGTGTTCCGACGGTGATCTGGTGGGAAGCGATGGGCTGGTTCTTGGTATCGAGGCTGACGAGGTGAAACTCTTCCTGCTTGATTTCCCGAGCCAGTCGTTCAAAGCGTTCGAGGCAATAACGAATCGCGGCAGCCGGGCTGTCGATTCGTGTGCGATCATTGAACGTGTGTGCCATCGCTGAGTTTACGCGGCGGCCGAGTTCGATACCGGCCATGATCTGGCAATAAGCGGGTTCTGTGACTGCTCTGCTGATGTCTTTCAATTCCGGGTGGCCCAGATCGGGAAGTTGCTCCAGACGCTCGGCGATACGAACGGCAATTTTTTCGCCGGCCTGCAGTGCTGATTCCCCGGGGCGACCGGAGCGGATCAGGATCGCCAGAAGCTCAGACAGTTTCAGATTGGCTGGCCCCTGTTGCAGGAGTCGCTCGCGAGGACGATCGGCCACGGGGGCAGCGGTGATCTGGGTTCCCACGACATTGTTGCTGATCCAGGACCCGATATCGAAGTCCCGGGTTTCGGAGCTCCAGCGATACCGCGACTGCTGCGGATCCGGGGTCGGCAGGTGCTCGAGAGTGCCATCTTCCACTAATTGCTGAATGATCTTTCGGGTGACCACGGGATGCTCGGTCTGACATGACACGAGCAGGTCCTCGCTGGCAAATTCTCGCTGATCGAGCAGTTGTGTGAGAATTTTCTGGTAAACGACTTTTCGTTCGATGGCGGATGAGGTGGACATAGGGGGCAGGGCCTGTGGCAGAGCGAAAAGAATGTTGCGGGCAATGGGATGCTGACAATCGTCGGGCTGCAAAATCTGGCTGAGGTGCATAGTAATAGACCACAAGTATGGGTGGTGAGTAAAAACGCCTCCACTCCAGTCATGATTGGCGGGGGAGATTGGAAAGTTCCGGTTCTATCGAAGATTCCAGTCTTTTGGAGGTGTTGGATCATCAGGTTAGCGAGGGGATGGGGGTGAGCGTATGCTGGATGTTCAGCGGGAGGCATTTTCAGTGTGCTGCCATGCCGCCCTGGTGCCGTCAGCATCGCGATGCGGGAATAGTCTGGCGATAACGAGGACAGTGCACGGCAGAGGATCCTTGTTGCTGAGAAGCATGGAGAAGCAGTTGGCCGGGAATTGATTGTCATTTGGGGAAGGAACGAAGATTTGCGGGGCCCGAAGCGATGGAATGTGTTTAATCCTGTAGTTGGTTGGCGGCCGCGAAATCCGGGAACTGGTAGGTGTGCTGCAGCGGTGTGGAATCGGCTGTAAGCTTCGGCATGGAAAGTTGTGTGTCGCGGAGTAGCGAGGGGCGGCAGCATCGGCAGTGGCTCGGGAGAATCCGGCGAAAGCAATTCTCGGGAATTGCGGGCAGGCCATTGGGGGATTGCCCGGGAGATGGGAAGAAGGAAAGGGTGCGAGTATGGCGACGGTGAGCGATGTCTGCCGAACACTGGAGGAGCTGGCGCCGGTGGGTCTGGCGGAGTCATGGGACAATGTGGGGCTGCTGCTGGGGCACCGGAACTGGGAAGTTGCGACGCTGATGACCTGCCTGACGTTGACTGAGCGTGTTGCGGCAGAGGCTGTTGAACGTGGGGTGCAGATGGTGATTACGCACCACCCCATCCTGTTTCGCTCGGCGAAGCGATTGACCGACGAGACAGCGGAAGGGCGGATCATCATGAAATTGATGACCTCGGGAATCGCGGTGTACAGCGCGCATACCGCGTTTGACAGCGCTTCGGCGGGAATCAACCAGCAGTTGGCGGAAGGTTTCGGGCTGACCGAAATTTGCGCGTTGCGGGGACGTCAGGGGGATCCCTCGCTGGGAGCGGGCCGGGTGGGTAGGTTGCAGAACACGCTGGGACGCGAGGAATTCCTCGACCGGGTCGCCACGGTTGCTGGGGCGGATTGGGTTCAGTGGGTATCCGCGGGCCCGGAGGTGATTCAGCGAGTTGCGGTGGGGTGCGGCGCTGCGGGTGACTTCCTTGCGGATGCCGCGGTTGCCGGGTGCGACACATTTGTGACCGGTGAAGCTCGTTTCCACACGGCGATCGAGGCTGAATCAAGGGGAATGAATCTTGTGCTGTTGGGGCACTATGCGAGTGAGCGTCCAGCGATGGTGGGATTGGCAGCGACTTTGGGAACTCGGTTACCGGATCTGCGGTGCGTGGTGAGTGAGCAGGATCGCGATCCGCTTCATGCGAGATTGTACCCGGGGCGGATGCCGGGCCGATGATCCGGGTTCCGGGTGTTTTGGGGAAACGTAGAGGACGAAGTGCGGCAGGTTTGGAGATCTGCGGTTTTGAACTGGATGGGAGGGGGCATGATGGGGATGAATCAGGTACGACCACCGGACACCTTGGGTGAGGCCTTTCGCCGAGGGGTTGGGCTGCGTTGTCCGTTGTGTGGTGTGGGGAAACTGTTTTCGGGGCTTGTGCGAATGGAATCCGGCTGTCATTGCTGTGGATTCCGATATGAGCGGGGCCCGGGTTATTTTCTGGGATCGACCTACATCAATTACGGGCTGACAACGCTGCTGACGACGTGGACGTACATTGTGTGTCGGTTTGTGCTGGGGATTGAGCAGCGGTGGCTAATTCCGGCTCTTGTGGGATTTTGTTTGGTTTTCCCTATTCTTTTCTTCCGGTATGCCCGATCATTGTGGCTGTCGCTCGACTGCTACTTCGACCGAGAAGGAGCGATGGAGGGACTGGCCGAAGAGGGCCAGGAAGGGGTCAAAAAAACTTTTTAGGATTTTTGACGCAGAGGCCTTGACTAATTCTGAAAGGGCCCTATACTTCCGACTCACCGCCGCGAACGACGCGAAACAAAAAAACGCGAAGAAAAGTGGTGGTGACGCAGGCTTCATGACGAAAGTGAAGTCAGCATTGATCTTTGACAACACGATTGAGTTTGTGAGCCTTAGAGTTTTTGGCCTACGATTCGTTGTATTTTTGCCAACCTTTGACCGGGTTGGCTATCAGGTCACTCTTCTTGCTGATTGCCGAGGGAAACTTCGGTTCAAGCATATTTTTGAAGGGTTTGATCCTGGCTCAGAATGAACGTTGGCGGCGTGGATTAGGCATGCAAGTCGAGCGCTCATCAGCAATGGTGGGAGCGGCGAACGGCGTAGTAATGTGTAGGAACGTACCCTCTGGCCGGGGATAGCTACGGGAAACTGTAGGTAATACCCGATGATCTCTGCGGAGCAAAGGTGTGATTCCGCCGGGGGAGCGGCTTACATGATATTAGCTAGTTGGTGGGGTAATGGCTCACCAAGGCTTAGATGTCTAGGGGGTGTGAGAGCATGGCCCCCACGACCGGAACTGAGATACTGTCCGGACACCTACGGGTGGCTGCAGTCGAGAATCTTCCGCAATGGACGAAAGTCTGACGGAGCGACGCCGCGTGCGGGATGAAGGCCCTTGGGTTGTAAACCGCTGTCAGAGGGGATGAAATCTCCGAGGGTACTCCCTCGGAGTTGACAGAGCCTCAGAGGAAGCACGGGCTAAGTATGTGCCAGCAGCCGCGGTAATACATACTGTGCGAACGTTATTCGGAATCACTGGGCTTAAAGGGTGCGTAGGCGGCGATTCAAGTCAGATGTGAAATGCCTGAGCTCAACTGAGGCATTGCGTTTGAAACTGGATTGCTGGAGTGTCCCAGGGGTGTGCGGAACTGCCAGTGGAGCGGTGAAATGTGTTGATATTGGCAGGAACACCGGAGGCGAAAGCGGCACACTGGGGGATAACTGACGCTGAGGCACGAAAGCCAGGGTAGCGAACGGGATTAGATACCCCGGTAGTCCTGGCTGTAAACGATGAGCACTGGGCGGGAGGAAGTTCGCTTCTTTCTGCCGTAGCGAAAGCGTTAAGTGCTCCGCCTGGGGAGTATGGTCGCAAGGCTGAAACTCAAAGGAATTGACGGGGGCTCACACAAGCGGTGGATGATGTGGCTTAATTCGAGGCAACGCGAAGAACCTTATCCTGGACTTGACATGCATGGATTAACTCTGTGAAAGCAGAGCCACGCCTTCGGGTGGAACATGCACAGGTGCTGCATGGCTGTCGTCAGCTCGTGTCGTGAGACGTCGCGTTAAGTCGCTTAACGAGCGCAACCCTTGTCCTTAGTTGCCAGCATTCAGTTGGGGACTCTAAGGAGACCGCCGGTGTCAAACCGGAGGAAGGTGGGGACGACGTCAAGTCATCATGGCCTTTATGTCCAGGGCTGCACACGTCATACAATGCGGCGTACAAAGGGCAGCAAACCCGCGAGGGGGAGCTAATCTCAAAAAGCGTCGCTCAGTTCGGATTGCAGGCTGCAACTCGCCTGCATGAAGCTGGAATCGCTAGTAATCGCAGATCAGCTATGCTGCGGTGAATATGTTCCTGAGCCTTGTACACACCGCCCGTCAAGCCACGAAAGCGGGGGGTGCCTGAAGTCGCTGTGCTAACCGTAAGGAGGCAGGTGCCTAGGGCAAACTTCGTGATTGGGACTAAGTCGTAACAAGGTAGCCGTAGGGGAACCTGCGGCTGGATCACCTCCTTTCTAAGGATTTTCTTACCATCGACTAACGTCATGGTAACCATCACGATCTAGGTCAAAAACTGCTCACAACTCAATCTGTTTATATTAAGGAGGCGATCAGCTTGCTGGTCGCCTCTTTTTTTGCGCGCCCATCGCTGTGTCACGTCGACGCAGGCGTAAACTTAATCGCGCAGCCAGCCGCACTAACAACTCACTCTCGCCGGTCCGATGCACTCTCGATTTTCTGCTCGAAGCAGGTTCATTTGACGAGGCAGGTCGATTTGATCCCGATCATTTCTTTCGTTGTGCGCGTGCTGCAAAGATTCGGCGCTGTAACGGTCGAGGATAGTCCCCGCTGAACAGCCACGAGGTACTGCGGCCGCCGCCTTACTTCATCTTTTCGGAGCTGCCCATGGCCGTGCGTGCTCTAGTCGCTTTTCTGCTCTCATTTTTTCTGCTGGGTCTGAGTCTGTTCGGCTGCATCGTAATGATGTGGTTCAGTGGCGGATCTGATTTTGCATTTGAAGGAAATGGACCAGATGCCAGCATCGGCTGGGTCATTGGCATGTTGTTTGGCTGTTTTGTGGGAAGCTGGGCAGCAGGAATCGTGGGGCGGCTGATCGTCGGGTGGAACGGTGCGAAATCGCTGCGGGCAACGACAGCTGCGGTCGTGCTGTTTCTGATGTTCAATGTGCTTGCACGATGGATGCAGGGTCCCGTATCTTTGCCCGAAGGAAAAAGCGTCGCTGATCTGACGTTTTCCGAAGCTGGTGACTACGCCGTGACCCCACTCTGGTATTTTCCGCTGACTTTTGCGGCGTGTGCCGGGGGGCTCAGACTGGCCAGTATCTCGAGAGGCACCGCCAAGAGGTAGCTGTGTTCGGGTCGCGGTTCGAAAGAACGAGCCGCCGTGCCTGTGGGTCTCTGAATTTCTCGTTTTTGCGTCACCAGAGGCTGGAGTGATGCGGTGGAATTGGGGAACGCAATCCCGAGGGGCGGCGGTGCTAGGGTGTTCGAAAAGTGGCCAGTTCCGCGTCGGCTTTGAGGATGAGCGCCCTGGCAGAAGTACTGTCAGGGGTGTTTCTCAGCTGTTCGACAAAATCGGGTTGATGCAGCAGTCGGCCAAGACGGGCGAGAATTTGAAGGTGTGTGCGCGAGTCGCGGGCCAGAACCAGAAAAAACATGTCGGTCGTTGAGCGACGTGGACCACCGAAATGGATCCCGGAAAGTGTTCGCCCGAAGGCGACGACGGATTGTCCAAGGGCTTCGGGAAGCGGATTTCTCGGATGTGGTATCGCGACACCGGTTTCGAATGCGGTCGACATGATTTCTTCGCGTTCCCGCGTGGCCCTGAGGATCGCCGTCGGGTCCCAGACTTGCCATGTTCGGCCGGCAACCTCGACTAATTCCTGAAGGACTGAGGGTTTGGTACCGGCATCGAGGGGCACCTGGCAGGTTTCCGGGGGAAGAACCGCCTCGAGGCCGGCGTGTTTTTCCAGTTCTTCTGAATTCTGGGAGGACTCCAGTTGGGCGAGTTGTTGTTCATCAAGTTCTCGCAGGTCCTGTTCCAGCCAGTGTGTGAGTTCTGTTTCGTTGAATCGCCATTCTCCAGCGATACGTCGTCCGGGGATAATTCCACGCTGGACTTGTTTTTCGACAGTGCGTCGGTCTCTACCGAGCCGGAGGACCAGTTCATCGAGGGTCAGGTATTCTCGTGACATGGAAGGGATTCCGTGGGCGTGTTGAAATGAGCTCGTAAGGCAGAAGTATTCAATACGGGTTGGAGAAAATGTCCGGAACTTTGTCCTGTGTGAGCAAAATCAGGGTTCAGGACGAATTTGTTCTCAGTGAGTCCGTGATTTCGAGGTCCCGGGGTAGTTGCGAGGTGCCCGCGAGAGAGTTTTTCGGAATCGGGGAAGGGGTTGCGCGTCGGGAATACGTTCCACGGAATCCGGGGCCTTGCCGGGTGGGCGGTGGAATCTCCTGAGTTGCAGGCACTTGCATTGGGTTTAGCGTAGCGGGGCAGAGCACGGTGGTTCAGATTCTTTGTGCCGTGGGACGTGTCCGGATAAGATTCGGGTCGTGGTGAGATTCCCGCAGGTCAGATGTTGTAGTGGGGCCTGTTTGCGGGGTGAGCTGGAGTGGCGGGGGGATATTGGGAGAGCTTCGATCTCGCCGGGGAGTTACGGAGCCATTGGCGTGAGTTCTTTTGGTTGAGGCGGAATCGCGAATGGCAGAATCGGAAGCAGACAGCGAATTGCTGGCGGCAGTAGCGCGTGGAGACCAGCGGGCTTTGGCGGAGTTGTTTTCGCAGCACCGAGACCGGCTCTGGCGAATGGTGACGTTCCGCATGGACCCTCGTCTGCATGGTCGTGTTGATGCGGATGATGTACTGCAGGAAGCGTGGTTGGCGGCGGTTCAGCGGATTGACAGTTTTCTGGTGGACGCCTCCCGGTCAATTTTTGTGTGGTTCCGGCTGATCACCTGCCAGACCCTGGTAGATATTCACAGGCGTCACATCGGGGCTCAGAAAAGGAGTGCTGGTCAGGAGTTTTCAATTGACCAGGGTTGGTCGACCTCTTCGACGTCGTCGTCACTGTCGTTTCATCTTCTGGACCAGCTGACAACTCCCAGTGAAGCGGCATTTCGCCAGGAGTTGACTCAGAAACTGCATGATGCCTTACATGGGATGCGGGATCTGGACCGGGAAGTGCTGGCGTTACGGCACTTCGAGCAACTGTCGAATCGAGAGTCTGCGCAGGTTCTGGGGATTTCAGAGCAGGCTGCCAGCGATCGCTACGTGCGTGCTCTGACACGCTTGCGAACAGTGATGAAACCCACGCCAGAGAATTGAGAGCAGGTCACTGCAGTCGTGATGAGCGATATCCGGGGTGATTTGGATCGAAAAGTTCCGGTAACCATCGGGCGCCGATTCCTTGTCGTGCGGGCAGCGGGAGACATCCGAGTGTCACTTCGATTTTCTGATCCACGAGGAGTGGATACAGAGTGGTGAGGTGGGCGCGAACGGTTTCCTGAAACGTGACGCCTGCGTTTGATGCGGTGACATGCATGCCTGCCAGCAGGGTGAACGGTCCGGTGCAATCATGCATCAGCGTGGGGACGTTGTAGATCTGTGACAGCTCTGCGATGCGGCGGCTGGCGGAGATTCCGCCGACCCATGTGGGGTCAATCATGATGAAATCTGCGGCGTTTGCGTCGAGAGCCTGTTTGTAGCTGTCGATGGTGACCAGCATTTCACTGACCGCGACGGGTACGGAGATCTGCGAGCGAAACGCGGCCATGGCGTGGACCGAGTCCGGGCGGAGAATATCCTCCAGCCAGAGTGGCTTGATTGCCGTCATGGCATTGGCAATTCTTCTGGCAGCAGCGAGTGAGAAGAAGCCGTGTCCGTCCAGCATCAGTTCGATGGAGTCACCGACGCGATTTCGAATTCGTTCGAAGGGCGCGAGTCCCTCGCGAAGATCAGCGGGCGACACAAACTGACCTCCGGATCTGCGATAGACTGCATCAAAGGACCAGAGTTTCATGGCCTTGTAACCGAGGGAGATCAGTTCCTCGGCGAGTTCTTCCGGTTGATTCAGGCTGGCCCAGTTGTCCTCAAGGGGACCGGCTTGTCCGGGGTCACCGTGACCGGGCCATCCGGATGCTGAGGGGGTGCGGCGGTTTGAGCGACCGTAGAAGGGGCCACCGCTGCTGTTGTAGACAGGGATTGTATCTCGAACGGGACCGCCGAGTAATTTCCAGACGGGCGCATTCAGAAGTTGTCCGGAGATATCCCAGAGTGCCAGATCGACGGCTGAAAGTGCTCGTAATTCCGCACCAGTACCGCCAAATGCTGTCATGCGTTCATAGAGAAACCGCCAGTGGCTTTCGATTGCCGTCGCGTCACTTCCAAGGAGTCGTGGGGCGAAGAAATCGTGAATGACTGCGGCAGCAGCGGTGGGGATGTAATAGGTTTCACCGTGACCGATCACCGGAACTCCGCCAACGGAGCCGGCATCGGTATGGATCCGCAGTGCCAGCAGCCCGGGCATGACATCGTGCGGAATCACGGTTTCCAGTTGAACGATTCGTGGTCCGCGCTGGTAAGCGTGTTCCTGTGTTGGTCCGGAAGCACGCTTCAGGAAGGAAGATTCGGAGTTTGTGGTCATAGGGAAGTACTTCTGGGGGTGTCCGGAACGGCTGAGCGGGCTTCAGCAGGTCGTGTATTTCAGTGGTGAGTATTGGTCACCGATGATTCATTGCGGGCTGGTTCGCTCGCGCACGCTGAAATCGTTACCGGGTTTTTCGGTGTATGCCACGAGCAGTTCTGCCAGCAGTCCGAGTGAGAGGGCCTGACCGCCGAGCAGAATGGCGGCGATGGAGTAGGCCAGAAGCGGTCGATTGCCGATCGCCTCGAGGGGTACCGCACCAGCTCGCATGAGGATCCAGAGACTGCTGAGGTAGCTGAGCCCGGCAAGCCCGAGGAAAAACAGCGTCATCCCGATACCGCCGAGGGCGTGGAGCGGACGACGACTGAAGCTGGTGAGAAATTTTACGGTGAACAGATCGAGAAGTCCTCGCAGGAAGCGTCTGACTCCGTATTTGGAGTGTCCATGCTGACGTGGGCGATGATGAACGGGGACTTCAGCCACGCGAAACCCGCGTGCATCAGCAAGTACGGGAATGAAGCGGTGAAGCTCTCCGTAGATACGAATCTCGGCTGCGACGGAAGAGCGGAAGAGTTTCAGACCACAGTTGTGGTCATGCAGACGGACTCCGGTCAACGCTCCAACGAGCCAGTTGAAGACCTTGCTGGGGTACACCTTGTGCCACGGGTCCAGCCGGCGTTGTTTCCAGCCGTTGACCACATCGTAACCCTCATTCAGTTTGCCCAGCATGGTCTGGAATTCTGCAGGATCATCCTGCAGATCTGCATCCAGCATCAGGATGAGTTCGCCCGTGGCCTCCAGCATCCCCGCTGTCAGGGCGGCGGCTTTGCCGAAGTTACGTCGTAGTCGAATGCCGGCGACACTGGGAAACGTTTCAGAGAGGCGAAGGATCACATTCCAGGAGCTGTCCGTGGATCCGTCATCGATCATCAGAATCTGCAGAGAGCCGGCGACTGTGCCGACTCCGGCCATGAGTTCATCCACGAGTTGTGGCAGACTGGCCTGTTCGTTGAAGACCGGGACGATGACAGAAACGGACGGGCCCTGTGACGACTCAGTGGTGTGATTCGGTGGATTGGTCATAGTCCGGTCACCGTCTTTCGTTCCCGGGCTTCAGGTGAATCGGAGCTGCTACTGGTTGGGACGATGATCGCTCGGTCACGGAGTGCTTCGGCCGAGATCAGATTGACCAGTTCCTGGCCAAGTCGGTCCATTTCCATAACGATTGAATCGACTCGCCCGGCTAGATAAAGCCATGCTGTCATCGCGGGAATTGCGATCAGCAGGCCGACGGCTGTGGTCAGTAGTGCGAGTGCAATGCCGTTGGCAAGTGTTTCCGTCTGTCCCATAGCACCCGCCGTGGCGATGTCATTGAACGAACGAATCATGCCAACTACGGTTCCCAGCAATCCAATCAGCGGGCTCAGCGTGGACACGCCGTTCAGGACTCGGAGTCCCTTCCGCAGTTGACTGACCTGCCGCTCGCCACCATCCAGGACAGCCTGTTCCACTTCCACACTGGGACGTCCCCATTTGCGAATACCGTGCATGAAGACATCCGCCATGGGACTGTCATTCTGCTGACAGATGGAGATGGCTTCGGTCTTGTCCATTCTTCCAGCGCGCAGATGCATCAGGAACCGATCCACAAACGCGCGGGGGATGACGCGTCGTCGACGGAGCATGACCAGTCGTTCGATCACGGACCAGACTCCGATGATGGAAGCAAAGGCAAAGGCCACAGTGAAAGGACGCCCCATCGCGTCGGCGATTCCGAGAGGATCGGTGGGAATCCCACCGGGACTTCTAGGAGTCTGAGTGGGGGCAGTTTGTGTCGTCGGTGAGTCAGGTGCGGTGGATGTTGTGGGCTGATCCTGAGCGAGGGTTTGGCAGGTGAGGAGAATGGCCACAGCGAGAACGGCAGTCAGAGTCGCGCGCAGACGAGTTGTCCGAAACTCGCGATTCTGCATGAAGTGGCTGCGTGGCATCGGAGCTGTTCCGAAGGATTCTGAAGACAGGGCTTTTGCGAGAAGACCGCAGCGGCGCCGTCCGGGAAGTGGGGCTGATACGGCAATTGTGGCACGTTGACCGATTCGGGAAAAGACAGATCAGAAAAGTTACGCCGGGACGTGTGCAGTGGCAGGGGGGAGGACATGGAGGCGGCCAGGCGATTCAGGGGTTGCTGACACCCAGTTTCAGCAGTTCCTCTTTGGCCTGTGGAGCGAGCGGGGATTCGGGAAACGTAGACAGCAGGTCACGAAAATCACGAATCGCGGCGTCTTTTCTGCTCAGCCGAACCTCACAGGCGGCTGCCTGAAACAATGCCTGAGCTCGCAGGGCTTCGTGCTGATGATTCAGGTAGACTCGGAAGTATTCTTTGACAGCGTCTTCCAGTTGATTCTGCATGACAAAGGTGTCTGCGATCAGCGCCTGGCAGCGCGCCGCGGTGACGGTTCCCCGGGCATTCGGGTCTGCAGTGACTTGTCTGAGATAGTCTCTGGATTTTTCCAGATCCGGTACGGGTTGTTGTTTCCAGCGTCGTCCCTGCACATCCAGAATCTGAAAGAGGAATTTTGAGTTCGGGCGTCGGGCCTGCAATTCTTTCTGCAGGGTATCGATTTTCTCATAGTCTGCAGCAGCCAGTGAAGCTTCTGCAAGGACAACCCAGAGTCGATCGGTCCAGTCTGCGTCGGGGACACTGCCACTGTTCAGATCCTCTTTCAGCTGCAGGAGCGTGGTTTGTGCCGCGGCAAGTTGTTTCAGTTGCAGTTGAGCATCGCCGAGAAAGAGTCGTATTTGTGGAGCGAGTGGGCTTTGGGGCCACCCGGCAAGGAATTGTTCTGCCGACTGCAGCATGGCCGTCCATTGTTCTGTGGAGGCATGAATTTCGACAACGTGAAAGAGCGAGCGTTCTTTTTCCTGTGGGCCATAGCGGTTGTCGGCGACGATTGCCTGCATTTCGGAAAGTGCAGTTTCGAGTGTGCCTGCCTGGAGGGCACTCTCTGCGAGTGACAGGCGGGCCTGTCCTGCATAAGGACTATCCGGGAACTGTTCCAGCAGTTTTCTGTAGATGGCATCTGCCTGTTCGAATTGTTCGGCGGACGCATACATCCAGGCCCATTCTTCGAGAATTCGGTCTGCTTCTTCGGCGTTGGGGAAGCGAGTGAGCAGCATGTCTCTGATGGCGGCTGATTCCGTGAACTGGCGATTGGCTTCGAGAAACCGGGCGGCCTGCTGCCCAGCATCAAAAACATAAATGAGGGGTGGTCGCTTCTCTTCTCCCCTGGCAGGTACGGGAAGGTTTAGTGCCAGCGTGTTCCAAGCGCTCACCCAGGCATCGGCCGTGCGTTTTGCATCGCCCTGTTCTTCAACGGCCCGTGCCTGCATAAACACGTTACGGGCATAATCTTCAGAGACGGGGTATTCTTTAACCAGCAGTGCAAACGATTGTTCGGCCGCAGCAAATTGCCCGGACTTGTACTGACTCCACGCCAGCCCGGCACGTCCCGCTTCGCAGACGGCAGCATCTGACGTGTGGTTCGCGGCCAGTGTGAAAAAGGGTTCAGCCTGACCGGGCGTTTCTGTTTTCAGCGCCAGTTCGGCGGCTGACAGAATTGCTTTCCAGAGTTGTGGCGAGGCGGGCTGACTACGGGCCAGTTCTGTCAGCGTGTTGAGTGAATCCTGGAATTTCTGCAGGCCGGCGAGTGCGATGGCCCGGGTGGCGCGCATGTCGGACTGCTGCTGTGCATCCGTTGTGGTTTTCAGAAAGGTATCCGCAAAAGTGACGGCCGTGTTGTAATCAGGCACTTCGAGGGCGGCCATAGAGCCCAGGGCAAACGCTGCCGAGAAGTCTTTAAGTTGTTCCGGGGAAGTCGTCTGCATAAGTAGCTGGCACTGCTGAACGGCGTCGGCGTACTGCAGGGCTTCGTAGCGTGCGCGAACAAGGTAGTAGCGGGCCAGCGGCAGAAGCTCAGGTTTGTCGGCACTGCCGCTGTCCACCACGTTGCTGAGAGTCTGAACGGCACCGGCGATGTCGGTTTTGCCCAGCTGAATACGTCCATGCAGGATCAGGAAACGTGATTCGCGTGAGGTGGCCGGCAAATCGGTGGTTGAACGAGTCCAGATGCGTTCGGCCATTGCGACATCACCCGTATCGAGGTTGAGTTCCGCGGCGTTGAACAGGCAATCGGCTACGTGTGGATCACTCGGCCAGCGGTCAGCGATGTCCAGATACAGTTGAATGGCGGTGGCTTGTTCACCGGCGGTTTGTTCAAGTTGAGCACGCTGGAAGGAAACTTCGGCGGCGAGGGGCGTTTTTCCGGCGGCTGTGAGTGCCTGATCGAAAGCGTTACGGGCTTCGGGAAGTTTTCCCTGTTCTCTGAGCACCAGGGCGGTCAGATAGCGTGCCTGAGCTGTTGAGCTGGTCTTGTCCGGAACGGCCTGCAGTCGCTGCAGCGCTTTTTCGTATTCTTTCAATTGAAACTGGGCCATTCCTGAGCCCAGTAGCGCGTTGACGCTGGAATTCGGGGACGGTGATTCCTGCAGAATCGTTTCCCACGCTTCGGCCGACTGTGAAAAGTTGCGACGGGAATATTCCACAGCTCCGATGCGGCCAAGTGCCCGTGCCCGGACGGGGGTATTCGGCAGGGCGGCGACTGCGCGATACTGTGTCAGCGCGGGTTCGAGCTGATTGAGGGCTTCGAGGGCGCGTCCGAGGCTGAGGCCGGCTTCGGGAGCGACTGGGGAATCGGGTTTTCCCGGAAACAGGGGTGTGAGTACGGTGCGAGCCTTTTCGGGCTGGTTCATTCCTAACCACGAGTTCCCCAGCAGCAAACTGGCCCAATCGCTGAGAGTATGATTCGGGTGTCGATTCAGAAAGTCGGTGAGCTGTTCGGTGGCGTTCAGATAGTCTCTCAGGTAGTAGCTGCATTCGCCGAGACGATAACGTGCTTCTGCAGAGTAACGTCCATCCGGGTCTGCCTTCAGAAACTGCGTGAAATGAGTTCGTGCGGCTTCGTACTGTTCGAGAGAGTTTTGGGAGAGTGCCAGGTAAAGGGTGGCGAGGTTGCGACGGGAATCCTGCGGGTAATCGGCGAGGAATTTTTCGAAGGTCTCTGCCGACGCTTCGTAACGTTGTGTGCGATAAAGATTTACACCGAGGTTGAAGTCGTCGGTGGGATCATCGCCGGAGGCCGTGATCGGCGTCAGGAGCAGGAGGCAGACGGTCAACAGCAGGAATCGCACGGTACCCGACATGGTGTTGAATCCTGTGGGTTTTCGGGGAACGAGGGAGCAGGAAAACGTTTTGGAAGGCGCGTGACCGCAGGGGCTGCTGATACGGCGGCCACGCGGATGCTGTTGAGGGAATGACTGCGATCGCCGTAACGCAGGTTCAGAATTTTACCAGACACCTCGGGCCATCGCAGGTTTTTTGTCGGCAAATCCGCGATTCTTTCGCGAGAAGTCCGGGAAAACGACGGGGCGAATGGGAATCTGGTGAGTCAACGGGATTCACGGAATGGGCTCTGTTTTCCGGAAGGAATTTGACGATGGAATCCTCGGTAGGGTATGCTGGACGCAGTCAAAAACTGCGGCTGGGGCAGAGAGGGATGGTTTTTCTGCCCGGCTGTGGGTGCCGGCAGCGCAGCGACCGGTACACCATTCTGAACCATGCCACTTCTCTGAATCATGCCACTTCGGTGCGTATGGGGAAGAGGTGTTGTGCGAAAACCATCTGCCGCCCGCCCTGATTCTGCGTTCTGCCGCCTGAAAATTTCCCGCCGTTTTCCGTTGTCCTGAAGGTGCCGCATGTTACGTATCGCCTGTGGTCCGCGATCCCGCTACTGTGATGGATATTCGCGGC
>JBDKIW010000080.1:0-2920 GCA_039796955.1 Planctomycetota bacterium | reverse complement strand
CCGTTCGGCGGTTTGCTTTCTGTTGCACTTTCCCGATCCTCGCGGACGGTGGGCGTTACCCACCACCGTGTCCTGTGGAGCCCGGACTTTCCTCCGAATGTCAGACATTCAGCGAACACCTGTTCCTCTGCCAGTGCCCCGCATCATACCGACTGAACTTCCGGAATTCATCGAAAAACGCGTTTACCGTGTTGGTTCGTACCGAATGCTCGCCCCGCACCAGGTACCGTGCGGCGACTCCCGCTTTCGCGCATTCCCCGGGACTCGTCATTTTCAAAGATTTCCCGGATTTGGCAGGGAATTCTCCTGCCTTTCTCCGCCACACCTGTCGCCGCCATGTCATAATTCATCAGTATCTGCGCGACGGAAGTTGCCGCTGATGCCCGATTTGAAGGATCCTTTCGATCTTCCCGCCTGAGGGGCCACCCCCGCACCACCTGCATTTCCGCCCGGTGATTCTGTATGCGTCGACTACCGATTCTGCTGGCCCTCGTCGCGCTGGTCGGCAGCGCACCACTGCTCCGCTACTACTCGGCTAAACGGCTTCCCAAACCGTTCGTGCAGAAGTCCGAACTGTTTGCACTGCCCGCTCGGCGAGCAGAGATTTTTCGACTCAACCTGATGATGCAGAAGGCAATCCAGCAAAAGGATCTCCAAACCTGCAGGCAGGTGGCTGAACGCATGACCGTCGTGGATCCGTCCGATCCGATGGCATGGTACTCCTTGTCCAGCCTGCTGGCGGTCACACAACAGTCCGATCGCGCGATGGACACACTGACACTTGCTGTCGCAAACGGATTTCGAAATGTCTCGCGCCTCAAATCAGATCCAGCGCTGCGGTTACTTCAGCAGAACACTCGTATGCCCGCGCTGCTGAAAAAGGCAGCGATGCCGTGGAAACCCAACGTGACTCGCGGCCAGCGACAGGCGACGCCCGCAGACCGACAAATTACGAATCATCAAGCCATTGTGAACGATCAGAATACACGCTGGAATGAACAGGAATTGTCGCTGATCACAGAATTTGAGATTCCAGCATCGGAAACCGAACCACCCCACTCCAACGTGCTGAGACTGGATTCGCCCGCGGCCAGCCGTGTTCGCAACTGGATTGAGGAAAAGTCGGCAGCCGGATTCACCGGACTGCTGTATGACAATCGAGACCGTGACCATTCCACGCTGAATCCGCAGTTGTACCCCTCACTCACCTTCGTCGAATATGCTCCAGCCGTGCAGGCTGCTCAGGCGGATTTCGGACTGCGTCCGGGCCAGCGATTTAACCTGCCGACCTTCGGAAACTCGTCCACCTCATACGTCGCACCGCCCCTCTGGCGCAGCAACGCACGCATGCTGCTGTCCGATGAAATCTACTCGCGTCTCACGGCTGCCCACTACCTGAAAAACCAACTCTACTGCTACCCCGAACACAATGATTTTGATCCGCAATACGGCGATGTGTTTCCGGTCAATGCCCCATTCTGGGTGCTTTCACAAGGATCATCCGGGTCCGACCAGCCATTCCTGTCGGCTATCGCCCTGACGCTGGCGGCTTTTCGCTCTGATGTCCGTCAACGCCTTGAATCCGATGGCCTGCTGATGCATGCCGTGCAATTCATCCTGCGAAGATCCCTGCGCTTCGTGCAGTCTGACGCTGACTACTACACCGGCAGAGCACACCCCGTCGTTTTCCAGTCGCAGGACCTCGATGTCGATCGCATGGTGCAGATGGCACATGACATGACGCTCTCAACAATTCCCCCGGTCGTAAGACTCACCGTACTCGAAGAAGACACTGCCGTTCCCGGCGTTGACTATTTCACGGCATCAGAGGGCGAAACACTCCTGACCACGCCACTCGCCATCGGACGCGTCTTTCGAACGCTGCGTCAATCACGACGCATGGTTCTGGACGCCTCAGAAAGTTCCGAGTCACTCGGACGTCCGCTGCAGTTTCGCTGGGTCGTGCTCCAGGGGGATCCCGGAAAAATACAGATCCGCCCTCTCAATCATTCCGGCAGCCGCGCAGAAGTCGTCATCGACTGGCACGACCGCTTCGACATTCCGTGGCTCAAAGGCATGTCCTCCAGTCGTGTCGATATCGGAGTCTTCGCCAGTTCCCCGGAAAGCACGTCGCTCCCCGGAATGCTGTGTTCGCTGTTCATCGCTTCTGAAAAACGTGAGTACCACGACGGTCGGCTGATCAGCGTCGACTATGCTTCCGAGGACTACAGGAATCGCTACACTGACCCAATGATCGCACCCATCAGAAACTGGAAAGATGTCTACACGTGGAGCGACTCTGGGCAACCTGCCGGCTGGATCCGTTATCCGCTGGGGCAAGCCCCTGTCCAGTTCGATTCGGCAGGACGAATGCAGGTGACGGATCAAAATGGTCAGTCACGCGTGGTGCCCGTGCAGTATTATTCCGAGACCAATACCAGCGGAGTTCCCGAACTCAGGTTTGCCCCATCCTCGGGAACTCGGTGACTTTTTCAGGAACTGGCCTAATGCCGGAAGCCAATCACTTTCAGCACCAATCCTACCCCGCTGTTCCATCCGGCCCTGTCAGCTTCCAGACGCTTGATTCCCGTACACACGCACCTGCCTTTCCGGAACTCCACGCCACTCTCAAAGTGGGTCGCGTCATCCTCGTTCATGGCACGTTCATGGGGGACGATCCTTTTGGCATCGTCAGGACACTGCAGTCCTTCGCTGACGATCTCCCGACGTTCGCAAAAGTGCTCCGTGGAATTGCTGATTCTCTTGCCAAACGTACCCGCCCGATGATCACCAGCCTCGCTCGGGATCTGGGAAACTACACACCGGGATTTCGAGACCGGTTCCAGACACTCGTGGGGGATGATCCACGCATCGAACTCCTTGATCCCACATGGTCCAGCGAAAACCATCACTTTGCACG
>JBDKIW010000079.1:0-5229 GCA_039796955.1 Planctomycetota bacterium | reverse complement strand
CGCAGAACGACTTTGTGACGGGTCAGGTGATCGGCATCGATGGTGGACTGGGGCACCTGCTGGCGCGGCGTTGAGCGAACTTTCCGTCCGGTCTTTCAGTAGTCAGATGAGTTATGCGAGCCGCGTTGATCTATCCGCACCAGTTGTTTGAAAACCATCCGGCGCTGGAGGGTGCTCAGCGTGTGTTTCTGGTGGAAGATCCGCTGCTGTTTTCGCAGTATCGGTTTCATGCGCAGAAGCTGATGCTGCACAGGGCCTCAATGAGCGTTTACGCGGACAGTCTGC
The DNA here is from genome assembly GCA_039796955.1 of Planctomycetota bacterium. Taxonomy (GTDB): domain Bacteria; phylum Planctomycetota; class Planctomycetia; order Planctomycetales; family Planctomycetaceae; genus SXXK01. The sequence goes on along the minus strand of JBDKIW010000079.1, from coordinate 4,944 downwards.
GTAAACGCGTCCGGGACGTGGAGCATGTTGAGCTGGCGCAGTTCGGGCAGTCGGGGGCGGCAGACCTCGGCAAGCTGCTGAAGCAGCGCGGGATTGCGGAAGTTCGCTATGTGGACCTGAATGATGACTGGATGGAGCAGCGGCTTTCGGCAGCGCTGACGGCCGCGGGGATCACGAGGACAGTTCTGGAGGATCCTCATTTTCTGACACCGCTTCCTGTGTTCTCTGAGTTGTCTTCGAAACGTGGTCGCTGGTTCTTTACGGACTTCTACATTGGCCAGCGTAAGCGCCTGGGCATACTCCTGGCCGAACAGGGCAAGCCAGAGGGCGGGAAGTGGAGCTACGATCCTGAGAATCGTAAAAAGCTTCCGAAGGGCGTGGTTGTGCCGCCGGTGCAGTGGCCAGCGCATTCGGCGACAGGTACAGGTCTGGCGGTGCGTGAGGCGGTTCAGCGGGTGCGGACAGATTTTCCCTCAGCGCCCGGGGACAGTGAACCGTTCCGTTATCCGGTGAGTCACAGTGAGGCACGGGCCTGCCTTGAAGATTTTCTGGATCGCAGGCTGGCGGATTTCGGGCAGTATGAGGACGCGATTGATCGGACGGATCCGTTCCTGTTTCATTCTGTGCTGACGCCGGCGCTGAATATCGGGCTGCTGTCCCCTCGCGAAGTGGTGGACGCGGCTTTGGCACGAGCTGATGCGGTTCCGCTGAATTCACTGGAAGGCTTTGTCAGGCAGGTGATTGGCTGGCGTGAGTACATGCGTGGGGTGTACCGGCAGTTTGGCCGGCAGCAGCGCAGTCGCAATGAGTGGAATCATCATCGGCCCATGCCTGCGGCGTTTTATAACGCCACGACGGGGATTGAGCCCGTGGATGCGGTCATTCGTCGTGTGCTGAAGCATGCCTATTGTCATCACATCGAGCGCTTGATGATTCTAGGCAACTTTCTGATGCTGTGTGACGTTTCGCCGGATGCTGTGTATCAGTGGTTTATGGAACTGTTCATTGATGCCTACGACTGGGTCATGGTTCCGAATGTCTATGGCATGAGTCAGCATGCGGATGGGGGAATGATCACCACAAAACCCTACATCAGCGGGTCGGCCTATGTTCTGAAGATGAGCAACTTTTCAAAAGGCTCGTGGTGCCCGATCTGGGACGCCCTGTACTGGCGATTTATCAGCCGACATCGGGAATTCTTCGCAAAGAATCCACGAATGTCGGTGATGGTCAGTCAGTGTGACAAAATGGGATCGAAACTGGACGAGCACCTGCGCACAGCGGAGCGGTTTCTGAACCAGCTGCACTGAGACTTCGGCGAGTGGTGTTAAACGTCTGCGTCTGATTCAGCTTCTTCGTTCTGTCCGGGATCGTCGAGTTGGCCGGAAAGCTCATCGTGGCTCTCAGCGGCTTCTTCGCGATCTTCTGTCCATGCGTCTGGTTTGGTCAGGATCCAGATCATCATGGAGGACAATTCCCAGCAGTCATGAACCACCCAGCCGGTAACTTCCGGGGTTGGAAAGCGTTCCGGCGTGCGCAGAACAAGGATGGCATCGGGAGTGGACAGCGTTTCCCGGGACAGCAGTTTGAGTGCTGGCGCCAGTGTTCCTCGCGGATAGACCTGATCGGCGATCCGGTAGGGGGGATCAAAGAAGATCAGAGAATAGGGAATACAGTCATCGCCGCCTCGCGGACGGAATGATGTTTTGCGGATGTCTGTTTTCCAGCAGATGGTTCGCGCGTCCGGAGCGATGGTGCGTACGTTTCCGGTGAGCAGTTCGTGAATTTCAGAGCTGGCCTCGAAGAACACACAGGACGCGGCACCGCGACTGAGCGCCTCCATTCCCATCGTGCCGACACCCGCGAAAATGTCTGCGACTCGTGCCCCGGGCAGAAAGGCACCCAGGCGATCGAACGTCATCTGACGAACGCGATCGGTATAGGGCCGTGTTGAGTCATCGGTTGGAGTTTTCAACAGGCGGCGACGGTACTTACCGGAAATGATGCGCAGAGACATGAAAACTGACTACGAGCGATCTCGGGATGGCAGAGAGTTCGGCGGATCATAGCCTCCTGCTGCCGTTGTTTTCAGCGGCACGGGCCGGTGTGGATCTGCCTGTCGGACAGAGTGTTTATCGCTGCGCAGTCGACGCCGGCAACACAGCGGGTACTCAGATACCGCGGACGATCGCAGGAACGCCCTCAATTTGCAAATGCTGACGAGATCACGATCCGTTTCTGCCGGGGATTGGCTGGAGTGAGGAGGCGTGCCGTCTGACTCACGCGGAGACTCGACATCGCAGTGATCCTGATTCAGAATCCAGACCTGCAGACTTCAGGACAGACTGTGATCGACCAGCGCGGGCTGCAGCGCAGTTCGTGCACGCACCTGTGTATTTGACGCATTTACGGCAAAAGGCGATTGGATGAAGCGACGACGACTTGGAGGAAGTGGCATCACTGTCTCGGAAATCTGCATGGGCACGATGACGTTCGGCAGTCAGTGTGATGAACAATTGTCGTTTCGGATCATGGATCGGGCGTGGGACGCCGGCATTGATTTTCTGGATGCCGCGGAAATGTACCCGGTTCCCCCCACGGCGGAAGCATTCGGGCGTACCGAAGAAATTGTTGGTCGCTGGATGAAGACGCGTCCCCGCGAGTCGGTGATTGTGGCGACGAAAATCACGGGTCCGGCCCATGGCTGGTTTGTGCCCCCGGTTCGGCATGGTCACTCGGCACTGGATCGGGTGCAGATCGTGCGTGCTGTCGAGGCCAGTCTGCGTCGACTGCAGACGGATTATATTGACCTCTATCAGACGCACTGGCCCGACCACGGGGCGCGTTACGAAGACGTCCTTGAGCCTCTGACGCAACTGGTTCGTCAGGGAAAAATCCGGGCCATCGGATGCAGCAATGAAACCTGCTGGGGTGTGATGAAAAGTCTTGCGGCAGCTGAGAAATTCGACCTGTGTCGGTATGACACGATTCAGAATAACTTCAGTCTGATCAATCGTCGCTGTGAAAGTGAGCTGGCTCAGGTTTGTCGTCGCGAAAACATCAGCCTGCTGCCGTTTTCGCCCCTTGGTGGCGGTGTGCTGACCGGCAAGTATCGCCATTCCGATCCACCAGGTGCCCGATTCACGGAATACCGCAAGCTGGGTGAACGTCAGCAGCGGCTGGCCGAACGATTTCTGAATGACAGAACGCGCGAGACCGTTTCGAGGTTGAGTGTGATTGCTGAGGATCTGGGAATTTCGCTGACGGCCTTATCGGTCGCATGGAGCAAGCAGCACGATTTTGTGGCCTCGACAATTATCGGGGCGACAACGGTGGAACAGCTTGAGGAGAGTCTGGCGGCGGACAATCTGATTCTGGATCAGGAGACACTGCGTCGAATCAACGAAATCGATGAAGCGATTCCAAATCCGATGAAGGAGGATGGACTTCGTCGGCTGTAACGCATCCTGTGTTTTCGCGTGCCAGGTGAGCTCATACCGGCCATGCGGGCCTGTTCACGGCAGATGATGTGGAACGGAGACTGGCAGGCGACACCGCTGCATACGAAGTTGTGGGTTTGGTGTGCTGAGCGGATTGTTGCATGTCGCGGGAGTGATCTGCGACGACGGCTACGAGCGCTGGAGAAGTGTGGTGGGAGTTACCTGCGGTCGTTGCGTTGACGCAGGAGTGCACTGGCGCGGTTCAGAATGGCGAGTTCCCGGGAAGTCAGTGACTGGCGTCCGGTCGCATGCAGTTTGCCAAGAATCTGATCCACTTCCGAGTCGTCTACGGAATCAACTTCGGGGTGAGGCCGATGGAGAGGCTCGGAAAACGCCGGCGACGGAGTTTCAGAAGACATTCGTCGTGACGGTCCAGGGCCACCTTCGTCGAAATGCGGACTGTGAAAGTCGCGGTGGAACTGGCTGAAAATATCATCGTCATCGTCGTCGTCGTCATCATCATCGTCGGGGATTAATCCGGAATTCAGTCGGTCTTCCAGTTCTGAAAACAGATCTGCTTCAAACCAGCGCGACGATTCTGCCAGCTGCAGGAACAGCAGGACGCCGGACAGCACGGCAAGGCCGCTGTGGTCGAAGAAAAGGCTTGTGATCAGGCCGGTGAGGCAGAGCACGCTGCCGAAACGATACGTTTGCTCGCGACCGGACATGTTACCGGCGTGGCGATTCAGCCAGACCTGCAGCAGATAACCGCCGTCGAGCGGTTTGACGGGAACGAGATTGATCAGCAGCAGATTCCAGTTGATCACGAACGCAAACTGCAGCAGGCGAATGCCGGGGTCGTCGGCAAACATGATCCGCGACAGGTCGAGGGGCAGCAGCCAGTTCTGCGGCAGGTGGTCGGTGGCCATCAGGCAGGCTGCACTGCTGATAACCAGTGCCAGGCTGCACAGTGACCCGGAGATCAGGCAGGAGAAGGCCCGGGACGATTCGTAAAAGGGCGTCGGATCAGGACAGAGGCCTCCGAGTGGCCAGAGCAGTCTTGCGACAGGTGAACCGCCGAGTTGTCTGCAGGCCACCAGATGCACGACTTCACGAAGCAGCAGGCTGAATAACAGTGCCAGCAGGACGATGATTCCGGAAACGGGATCCTGCAGTCGTGAGGCCACAAGAGCAGCGGCAACCGGAATCAGAAAGCTGATACGAAGGGGAACTCCGCACAGCGTGCCGACCGGAAGTGAGCCGAATTGTAGGCGGTGAAAAGACATCATGGTTGCAAATCTTAAACATGCGTGGAGACCGTGCGAAACAGTGGACTTGAAAAAATTCTATTGCCAGGGTGATTTTCTCCCCTCGGTACGGCCCTGTTGCAATTCGGCAACTTTTCGGGGGGAAGTGCCAGGTGAGCCAGCGTGTTTGCTGCGTTTGGGTTTGAAACCACGGATGAGCACGGATGGACGGGGAGGGCGAAGTTCCATCTGAGCCG
>JBDKIW010000078.1:0-4861 GCA_039796955.1 Planctomycetota bacterium | reverse complement strand
GGCAGTTCGGGGCCAGTCACGCGATCAACATTGGTGACTACCTGATCGGACTGGGGTACCGACTGATTCATGCGGCTGCCGGCTATGACTCTGCCGCGGCGCTGGATGTGCTGAACAGCATGTCCACGGCTCACATTCGATTGTGTGATGGCCAGGGGGCCGAGATGGCCTTTCAGAAATCGCCAGACTGGAATCTCACTCCGCTGGATGCCCTGCAGATTTATGCATTAAAAACGTCACCGGCCTTCGAAGCGGCTTTGTACGCGGGGCTACGACTGGCCAACCATCCGCTGGCTCGAACGGATCTGGTCGGGCAGTTTTGTCGGCATGTGGGCGTTGCCTTTCAAGTGCTGAACGACCTGAAAGACTGGCAGGGGGATTCGGACAATAAACTGGTGGCTGGCCAGGATGCCGCGGCCTTGCGTCCCACGGTGCTGCTGGCTCTGGCGTTGAAGGACGCCACCTGTGAACAGAAGGCAGAACTGAAACAGTTGTTGACGGGCGACGGTGTTCCACAGAGCCAGACTCAGCGGATCGAACGTCTGCGAGAGATCTTTCAGGCCTGTGAAGTCTTCGACAAAGCTGAGGTGCTGGTCGAACGCACCCGGGAGAAGGCTGAGTCGCTGTTGCAGGACATCGACGATCATTCTGTCAGGGACCTGCTGCGGTTCTTCGTGGAAACGATTCTTGCCAGAGAGTTGCCGCCGACCATGCTGGAAGAGAACCCCGGGATTCTGGTGCAACTGAACACCGTCACCAATGGAAGTGCCAGCCTGTTGCCGATTATCGGTGGTTAGTGATTGCTGGCGGCTGTTGAAAGCGTTGTCCAGTTCCACAGGATAGTTCCGGTACAGATTGAAACCAACAGGTTGGGAACATCATGATTCCGTTGCGTGACAACGTGCCTTCCCGCACCACGCCTGTGGTGAACTATCTGCTGATCCTCATCAACTGTCTGATCTTCCTTGCGCAGGCCTCCGATTCAGACGGTCGTCTGACCTTTCAGTTTGGCATGATCCCTGCGAGGATCAGTCAGCCGGACCGGCCGGTGGTGATTGAGCAGACTCGGATGGTGCGCACGATGTTTGGTGTGCAGGAGGTGCAGACACGACTGCAGGTGCCTCCTTCCCCGATGTCTCCGTGGTTAACGGCGGTGACCTGCATCCTGCTGCACGGCAGTCTTGCACATCTTGTGGGGAACATGTGGTTTCTGTGGATTTTCGGTGACAACGTCGAAGATCGGCTTGGCCATCTGGGGTACCTGGTGTTTTATGTGACGTGCGGAATTCTGGCCAGCTTCAGTCACTACGTGACGGACCCGTCATCGACAGTTCCGACGATTGGTGCCAGCGGAGCGATTGCGGGCGTGATGGGCGCGTATTTGTACCTTTACCCGCACGCCAATGTGATCTCACTGGTTCCGATCCTTTTTTTCCTGCAGGTGATGGTGATCCCGGCTCCATTGTTTCTGGGACTCTGGTTTGTACTGCAGTTACTGCAGGGTAGTTTTTCGGTGGGTGCTGCGGAGGTGGCAGGTGTCGCCTGGTGGGCTCATATTGGCGGGTTCGTTGCCGGGTTTATCGTCGCGTGGTTGTTGGGCAGTCTGGGCCAGACGCGGACTCGGGTGACGGTCATTCGCCCGGAAACGGCGCGGCGATTTTCCAGAATGCGCAGTCCCTGGGAATAACCGAGTGAGCTGACGATTGGTAAGCCGACGCGGCTGGTGTGTGTCAGGCTCGCGAGAGTAGCGAGTAGCGCCCACGCAGTTCTTCTGTGTCGGAGGTCAGAAGGGCTTGCTGCCCCGATGGCTTGTGCGTCGTCTGTGCGTTTCCTTGCCGAAGAGTGCCATCGCAACACGTGTCTCGCGCTGCTGTTTGCGGCCTGCAGGGACAGCGACCAGCGGTGCTGGTTGCCCACGGCAAAGCCGGTGTCCGGCCTTTTCATTTGTAGCGACGTCGCCAATCGCAGCCTGTGGGGGAGCACTTCGACAACACCCCGAAATTCAGGTGCGCGACGGGCTTATCACCTCCTGAGGTGCAGCGTGGATTGGGGACGTATTCCCATCGGGCTGAGGGACACAGATTGCGCTGGGTGGTGGTGGCGTTGTGGAGGGGCGGGGGCGAATGACACTCCGTACTGGACGGGTGGGAGTAGGAACGCTACAACTCAAAGGGTTTGCTTGAGGATGGACATGTGTCTTGCCTGGGCACAACTGTCCGGCCAGCACGGCAGGATCTGCTGTCGACCTCGTGACTTAACGTGATGGTTCGTGATGGTTGCAGATTTGTTCACAACACGTGAAGTGCTGTGAGCCGTGAGATTCCGGGTGATTTCTAACGGGTATGACTTTGCTGGGTGCAGTATGGTGCTGCGAAGATGATGTAGGTGCAACCGGACTTTTGATGAGCCAGAGTGGCCTGATTGCACGCAAAATTCCTGATGTCAGAGACTGAACATGACGCAGAATGCTGTGATGGCAGGTGCTGAGGGACCAGCGGACGACAGTTCGACCGGATCCTATACGCATTTGATCAGGGAGGTGATTGACGGCAGCGAAGAGGCAGTGCAACAGTTGTTGCTGCGACTGTACGAATCCAGCTATTACCGAAATGCTGTTCGCAAAGCGCACCTGCGTCTGGGGAGCGCGGCTGGCAGTGGGGTTGGGGGCGAAGACATTCTTCAGGAAGCGTTTGCCACGCTGGCAGAGCGAGCGCGGCAGGGGAAATTGAATCAACTGGATTCGCGTGAGCGTCTGTTTGAGGTGCTGCGATTGGTCGTCGCCACTCGGATTCGCGACGCATTAAGACGCGCGAAAGCTCTGAAACGCATTCCTGAAGATCAGTTGGTGCGAGGCGACGACGTTTCACCCGCGATGCCTGAGGCGGGTAGTTTGTTCAGTAACCTGTCGGATTCTGAGAAGCCCGGGACGGTTGAAGTTGTGCAGACGCGAGAAGTTCTCCGTCAGTTGCAGGAAAATCTTGATGCGCGTTATGGCGACGATGAACGAGTTCAAGCCGTATTAAGTGGGCTGTTGTTTGGTCATACCCTGCGGGAGATCATGAGGCAACTGGGAGCAACATGGTCTGAGATGCGAACAATTCTCGAGAAGATTCGGCAGGCGGCGGCAGCGTTGTATTCGGATGAGTTTCCGCTGTGACGTGCTGGCTGGAGTGTCTTGCCGTGAGTGTCGGGGATTGCGGGGGGGGCGACCTCAGCGCCTGACGTTCGGCAAGTGGGCGTTTGGACGCCAGGATTACCGGTGAATACTGAGCCCGAAAAAACGCAGGGATCTGTTGGACGGCTGCCTTGCGGGGAAATCAGTGCCACATCAACTCTGACTTGTGCCGTTCAGTAATTAGCTGGGAATTCCACAGAAATCGCAGCGATTGAGAGCGTTTCCGGCGAAATCAAAAAGTACGTCCTGTGTTTCTCACTCTTTGGAATGCCGTGGGGGGCCACCGATTGTTCCAGTCGGCAGGGCTGATTCAGGCGCGGGAGCGGAATTGATGGAAGGCTTGAATGAGAATCCGTCACGACGGGTGAAGCCGGCGGGGTTGTCGGATCTGGATCTGCTTTCGTGGATTCAGGCGGACATGCGATCGCAACTGCAGCGGACAGGTTTCAGCCACATCGAGGATTATCTCGCGCAGATTCCGGAGGAGTATCGGGGGGAGTGGTTGCCGGAATTGATTCTGCATGAGATTCAGCTGAGGCGGTTGGCTGGTCAATCGGTGACACTGGATGAATACAGGCAGCGATTTCCGGACAGTGCGGATTGGGTGGCGTTGGCGGCGCAGTTGCTGGCCGACGAAGTCGCTGACGGCGGAGCTGAAACGGCGCTGGAAGTGTCTGCAGGAAGGCATCAGGGCCGGGCGAGTTCGGAGCAGACTGTAGAGCTTCCTCGGCAGGTGGGGAGCTACAGGATTGAGCGGCAGTTGGGTCAGGGGGGATTTGGGCGAGTCTATCTGGCCACGGATACCGAGCGTGGTGGATTGGTAGCCCTGAAGATTCCGCGTGTGGAGAAATGGGGGTGCCGAGCGGGATTGGTGGAATTCCTGCGAGAGGCAGAGCGGTCGAGACAGATGGGGCGGGAACCTTTGCCTGGAGTTGTGCGGATACTGTCCAGCTTTGAATGTGACGGTTGGCCGGTCATTGTGATGGAGTATGTGGAGGGCGAAGATCTTGGTCGGCGCCTGCAGGCGCGAGGCGGCAGGCTGCCGCTGGACGAGTCTGTGAGTTTGTTGAGGAAATTGTGTGGTATCCTGCAGCGGATTCATGGGGAGCAGTTGATTCATCGTGACCTGAAGCCGCGGAACGTGCTGCTGGACCGGGACGGTAATCCGTGGCTGACGGATTTCGGAATTGCCTGTCGGGAATCGGAACGACTGGGTCTGGAGAATCCGTCGGCCGGTACATTGAAGTACATGGCTCCTGAACAGATCAACGAAGAGACAACTCGTCTGGGGCCTCACACGGATGTGTGGAGCTTTGGGGTGATGATGTATGAAATGTTGAGTGGTCAGTTGCCGTTCCAGGGAAATCGGAGTGAGTTGCGGCAGTTGATTCTGGCGGGGGAACCGTGGTCGCTGCGGTCACGGGATGCGTCGATTCCGGAGCGATTGGCGGAGATCTGCCACAAGTGTCTGCGGAACTCACTGCAGGACCGTTATCGCGACATGGCCGCGGTGGCGGCAGATCTTGATGCGTGGATGCAGGACGTACGGAATCAGCAGGTGCGGGGTGACCGGAATACGGTGCTACCCCGGCTGCGTGGTTTACTGTCGTACGATGAGCAGGACCAGGAGACTTTTCGGGCGATGCTTCCCGGGGAACTGGAACCGGACGGGTTGCCGATTTCGCT
>JBDKIW010000077.1:0-3764 GCA_039796955.1 Planctomycetota bacterium | reverse complement strand
GTTGTTGTGTTTCGAGAACGGCGTTGGGTAACCACGGATGGCGACGGATTTGATGTGGTGTTGGATTGAACCACGAAAGACACGAATCACACGAAAGGAAGGCTGGGAGATTGGCGGTTTTTAATCATGGATGGGCACAGATGGGCACGGATTGAGGGGATCCGGATTTGGTGGCGAGATAGGGGTTGCGGCCCCTCACCCCTGACCCCTCTCCCCCGGTGGGGGCGAGGGGGATTTTGTTGGTTTTTGAACCACGGAACACACGGAATGAGATGGCTTTTTTTGGGGAGGGCGAAGTTTCATCTGAGCCGGTTTGATTTGGTGTTCGTTTTGGAACCACGGATGGACACAGATGACCACGGATGGGATGGGATGTTGTTGAACCACGGAAGACACGGAACACACGGAATGAGGGCGTGTTTTTTTGTGGAGGGCGAAGTTCCATCTGAGCCGGTTTGATTTGGTGTTCGTTTTGAAACCACGGATGGACACAGATGACCACGGATGGAATGGGGATGTTGTTGAACCACGGAAGACGTGGAAGGAAGCGGCGAGGTTCCGTGGGGGCCGGTGGGATAGCGGTTCAGGTGAGGGAGTTGTGTTTGAAACAATAGATGAACACAGGTGGAAGCTGAGGGCGAGATTGGGATCGCGAAACGGCGGGGCACGAGGAGCGTTTTTTTAAACACATGTGAACCAGGGGATACAGAGTTTCACAGTGAGACGATGAGAGCGCATTCGCATTGGCGGCAGGAATGGCCGCGCAGGCGCGATTCGCGTGTGCTCGCTGTTTTCGTCCGGTTCGCGATTCCGTACTGCACCTGGCCGGTACTATTCTGCCGGGGCGCTGTCACTGGTGGGGCGATGACGAATGTGGACCATCACCGGCAGGGTTGTGAGACCACCGTCGATGCTGGACTTCAGATAGAACGGACGGCTTTGTTCGGGAACCCAGGGGGCAGTGGTGATGAAGACTTCGCGTTCTGTCTGACCGTCCAGCAGCATCAGTCCATTCAGGCCGATGTTGTCCACAAAGACACCGTGAGGAAGGTTGCGACCGGCATCTTCCTTTCCGAATTCCACAAGGCCCTGATGGTCGACGCGATCCACCTGCACCCAGGCTTTGACGGTTTCACCGGCCCAGACGGTCAGCTCCGGCGTGTGTTCCGACAGACCAGCAGCATGCTGTTCCTCAGTCTGAATTCTCACCCGGATTTTGGGGTTGGTGAGCAGTCCGAGTGACTTGAGGCTGCCGATTTCGTGCTGCACCACCTGACCATGAATTGTGGCTCGTGCCACGAAACGAATTTTTGCCACCAGATCATCGGCGGGCGCGGTGGCATCCGGCGCCGCCAGCAGCGCTGCAAACGCCTGACGCTGTTCATCCTGAATGACTACCGGGTCGGACAGCACAAAGCCCGGCGGCAGATTTTCCGCGACGATTTCGATCGGCCCGCTGAATCCATCCAGTCGTGTTGCCGTGAACCCGATTTCCCGCCCGGTGCCCGGATGAATTTTCAGTTCGGTGGTGTTCATGGCCACAGAAAAATCGGGCGCTGGAGTCCGCAGTTTCAGTTGATAGCGGAAATCGGCACCCTGAAATCCGCGGGCATCCCGCAGTCGCACGATGTACTCGCCATCGGCGGGCGGCTGAAACATCAGTCGTGAGTCGGCGCCCCATTGCCGCATGGGATCATCATCATTCTCGCTGTACACAGGAAACACGGGCAGACCGGTATCTTTGAGTTCCTGATCCGGTGCCATCGGGACCACAATAAATGCAGGGCCCTGCAGCGGATGTGTGGTTGGCGTGGAATTGAACCAGGTCTGTCGGGGACCAAACCCCGGATAGACCTTGAACCCGGAATCGGGACCGCGCGGATACAACCACAGTTTGACCACTTCGCCGTCCGCATACAGATATTCATTCAGCTCCATTTCCTGCCAGTTGAACATGCGAAAGTCGTCACTGGTGTCAGAATCCTTGCCGCGAAAGGTGAAGTACGAATCGCGAACAGCCTGCAGTCGGTATTGCAGAACCGGTTGGCCATCGACAGTCAGAATATCAACGATCGAATCGAGCGGTGATTTGTCGCGAGCGGCCAGCACTTCCACCATCACGGTTTCGCCGCGTCTGGCGGAGATGCGAGCCAGATCGACATCCGCCGAGGCCGCTCCATCGCGATGAATCGTCCCGGAAATCACGGTGGGAAGGGTAACGAGCGGTGCCTGTGCCGGTTCGTCGTTGGGTTCGACTTCTGACACGGCCGTCTCCGCCGCAGGCGCATTGACTGGTGCGTTGCTGGTCATCAGGACGGGCTGTTGTTCAACCGTGGTGGTCAGAGCCGGCAACGGTTCCTGACGTGACGTCCCGCGGCGCGTCAGCAGCAGGACGGCATGCTCTTTTTCGTTGATGGCCAGACAGCTAACGGCATCTGGCGACAGTGCCAGGGCTGAGACTTCTGTGACCTGGGCTGCATCCCAGAACTTGACGGCTCCATTATCGGCCGCTGTCACCAGGTAGCGGCCGTCTGCAGAAATTCGCAGCACACTGATGGCTCCTTCATGCGCGAAACGTGCGACACGAATCGGATTAATCTGCGGACTGGTTCGCGAAATCAGCTCCCAGCGACGAATGCGGCTATCGGCACCGGCCGCGTAGACAGACTTGCCATCCGGGCTGAACACGACGCTGTACTGTTCGGCCTGTGGCTGGCTGAGCGTATCAAGGCGTTGTCCGCTGCTGACCTGCCAGATTTTGACGGTGGCGTCGCCACTGGCGGAGGCCAGCAGTGAACCATCCGGACTGAACTGCAGATCAAAGATGGCACCATTGTGTCCCGGGAGTTCGCGGATCAGAGTTCCCGTGGCCGACTGATACAAACGGACCACGCGGTCGTAGCCTGCGGTCGCGACCAGAGATTCATCAGGTGACCAGACCGCGGCGTACAGGGCGTCCGCAGCACCTGCGTACTCGGCCACTGTGTTCCCCGTCGCCACATCAATCGCGACTGCTCGTCCGCTGAGCCCGGGGGTGCCTGTCGCGACCAGTATGCGCTGTTCGTCATGACTAAACTGCACGTCATTCACTTTGCCGTCCGGAAGTTCAAAACGGTGGAGCACCTGACGATCTTTGACGGACGCGATTTGCGCGAAGCGAAAGTGTCCGGTCAGCACCTGTGTCCCGTCGCGGTTGATCGCAGCGGATACGGGGATCGCCGCCTGGCTGTTGCGTGGAGCGACGCGCGGCAGCGCCGGCAGGACGGCACGACGACTGTCGAACGGGGCACCATTCTGAATCCACTGCCGGAGAATTTCGATGTCCGCCGCTTCAGGCTGAGGATGATCGGCCGGGGGCATGTGATCGTCGCCCTTGCTGAGCACGACCTGCAGCAGTCGACTGTTGTTGCTGTCCGTTGCATCCAGAACAGGTCCCTCAGAGCCCCCCTTCAGAATTTCATCTGGCGACTGCAGCGAAAGACCGGCCTCGGCGTCTGCCCGATGATGGCAACCCACGCAGTATTTCTGCAGGATGGGGGCGACCGCTGTGGAATAGCGAATCGAGTCCGTCGGTCTGGATGGAACGGTCTGCGCTGACACCACAGCCTGCCCCGGCAGGCAGGGCAGAGGAAGACAGCAGACCATGCATCCGAAGAGGGCAGAAACAAGACGAAGAGTCATCGGACAGCTTTCCGGAAAAGCGCAGCCTTCTCGATCAGGCAACCACCGTCATGCGTGGACACGGCATTCTGACAACAGGACGC
>JBDKIW010000076.1:0-46857 GCA_039796955.1 Planctomycetota bacterium | reverse complement strand
GGTATGTCACTGAAGACATCGGCCGCGATGGCGCGGCAGAGGAATTGTTCTGATTTATTGACCGGGACTCCGTCAAAGTCAGTAAACTCATTTGAAAACAGTCGCAGGCTGTGCGCTGTGGCGTGAATCCGTACCAGCGTTTCCGGGTTTGGGGTCCGCAGATTCATTCGCCAGAGTGCGATGAGCAGTCGCGACTGGATCCAGCCCAGTGCCTTGATGATTTCGTCATCGCGATTGAAATGCAGGGCCTCTGAAAGTGCGGCTTCGGCCATACGACCGTAACGCACCTGATCTGCAAAGCCGTTGACGACCTGTTGAGAGTCTGCGGCGTTTCCGCTGAGCTTGCCAAGGATCAGCAGAGGCGACTGTTCAACACCACTGCTCAATACCTGTTTGCGGAGCCCGGTTCCCGGTTCAGCAGTGCGCAGGGATTCCAGCAACGAGATTCCGGTGGTGAGAGTCTGTAGTGCCTGTTGCAGCGACTCTGCTGAGGTTGCTCGTTTCTGCACGAGGCCGATGGAATTGAAGGCGGTGGCACGAATGATGATCGCCCGTGGATCTGCGCTTTTGTCTTCAATCACATGCTGCAGCAGTGCGAGTGAAATCCGCGACGCTTCGCCGGCTTCGCGAAAGGAAAGGGTTTGCTGATCCAGTGACTTTTTGATTTTATCATCGAACTCGGACCGTGAAATGAGTTCAGGCAGAGTGGTTTCGATACGAGTCAGTCGTTCCGCTTCCCCACGAAAATCACCCTTATTCAGCGCCCGTGCCAGCAGCAGCAGCGAATCCAGATGCAGCAGTCGCCAGCGAGTCGCCAATTCCTCTGGAACTGTCGCATCCCGCAGCAACGGTGTCAGCCGAGCGATCGCTTCCGTGGTGTCATCGACGCAGCGGAGATAGAACGGCTGTGCACTGGTCAGCCCGACGGTGAACGCGGCCTCCAGAGCGAGTGTGGCTCGGACATGCAGAGCACACTGAAACTCGTCTTCTTTCTGCCAGCGCCGTTCCGGATGTTCGGGCACTGCCAGACTGGTTGTGACTGCTTCGCTGGCCAGCTTGAGCAGTATGTCGGTGGTTGCGGAGGTGCGTATCGTGGCGGGATTGCGTCCCTCGGCTTCCTGCAGTGCCAGCAGTCTGAGCAGCGCCGAAGTGGCCAGTTGCCGATCGCATTCCACGGTGCCGGACTGTCGAGGAAGTGCGCGCAGTTGTTCAATCAGCCGGACGGCCTCGGCCACCCCAGCTTCTCTGGAATCAGCCGACACCAGCGTGGTGCTGATCAGGGTGCGGGCGAGTTGAATGACGTTCTGCGCGGCCTGAACGGGGCGTGGCAGCAGGAAGGGAAGCGTGACGAGAACGAAGAGCACGACTGCCGCGACACCCGCGAGCGGGCTGTTCAGCAACTTCAGCCGTGGCGGACTTCCCGTGCTGCGAAGCGGTGTGTGAGATTGACTGTTTATTTCCGGTGTTGAGGCATTGCTGTCCGGGGGCTCAGTGCCGCTGAGTTGGCGTAGTCGGACATCAAGGACTTCTGTGACGGGATAGCCAAGGATGTCTTCAAAGTAGGCGGCCTGGTCCGGATTGGCTGCGAGGTAGTCACTCAGCGCCTGCGTTTCGACGTGGGATGCGAGTCCATCCACGCAGAAGAGGACATCCAGAATTGTGGGTTCGTTCGTGGACATCAGGATTCCTCCCCCGTGTGATCCGAGCATCGAAGAACATGGGCATTTTTGAGGATAGTCCGGAGTTCCCTGGACACCCTTGCGGCATCGAGCTCAAGGAGCTCGTCGACGTTGTTTGCGTCTCCGTTCAACAGGTCCAGCTTTTCCCGGATTTCCTCGTGGGGCAGGATTGAGGAACGTTTGCTGACGATTTGATTGAGGAGTTGTCGGGGAGTCTGAGCTCTCTGTGATGCTGACTTCTTCAGAGCCACGTGCCATAAGCGGGCGTCATCCGCAAGGCCGTGGTTTCCATTGGCCCATTCGTCGTCTGACGATAACTCCGACCACAGGGATGCCAGAGCAAACGCCGCGTAGATGCAGTGCTCCCACTTCACTAAACGCCCACCGAAGGCACGCATCTGAGGCTTAAAATTCGGGCGACTGAGGTCCTTCGCGGATTGGTAGTTCGCCTGACCGATATTCAAAGCGCAGGCGGTGAGCACGGCGGCCCATTCCACAAGATTGGCCAGAGCATCCATTTCGAGTGCGATCAAAGCTGCTCTGGCAAAGGCCCCCGGATTCTGGTTACGGTTTTTCAGTTGAGATTCAAACATTCTCCAGTTTTTTACATCGGGATCATGGACATTCAGCATGGCCTGGCGGACTTTTGCAATGGTGCCCTGACCATCGACGTGTTCCTGCCCGAGAAGTCGGCGGACGACCAGATCAATGATAATCGCGTCGGCATAACCACGACATGTTTCGGCAAGATCCAGCTTGACTGCATCGGGTTCCATCCCACGTCGCACCAGCTGAGGTGGCTGCTCAGGGGCGGTACGGACATCCAGGATGTGCAGCATCCAGCGACCGCTGAGAATCGGGGGGGGAGTGTCTGCACCTGAGGATGCTCTCATGGCGTGATCCAGTTCAACATCAACCAGAATCTGCACAGTCTGGACGCAGACAATAATGGTCAATGATGTTGTCGGTCAACGTTACGGAAAGCAGAATTGATGTTGCAGCGGGGATGTGGTGTGCAATGCGCTCCACGATTAGTACAGAAAAGAGACCTGACCCCTTTTTAGTGGATGTACTCGTAGAACACATTTCTCTGGCGAGGAATGTAGCCCACGTTTTCGATGCAGCGGCGGATGGTGTCGACAGTCAGATGGTGTACCGTGCCTGCCTGAGAAACGACGTTTTCTTCAATCATCAGGCTGCCCATGTCGTTGGCGCCAAACAGCAACGCCAGCTGGCCAATCCGTTCGCCCTGCGTCACCCAGGAGGACTGAATGTTGGGGAAGTTGTCGAGGTACAGTCGGCTGACGGCCTGTGTCTTCAGGTATTCGAAGGCGCCCGCCGGGGGAATGTGCGACATATCCGTGTGATCGGGCTGGAATGTCCAGCAGATAAACGCGGTGAAACCACCGGTTTCATCCTGAACCTGACGCAACCGTTCCAGATGCTCGATCCGTTCTGCCAGCGTTTCCACATGTCCGAACATCATCGTCGCGGAAGATTTTCCTCCCAGTGCGTGCCACACGCGCATGACTTCCAGCCAGTCATCGGTCAGCACCTTGCCGCGTGTGATCGATTTTCGTACCCGATCCACGAGGATCTCGCCACCGCCACCAGGCAGGCTGCCAAGGCCCGCGTCCTGCAGACGTTCCAGGACAGTCCTGAGCGGAAGTTTGCTGATTTTGGTGAAGTGATAAATTTCCGGGGGACTGAATCCATGGATGTTCACGTTGGGATAGTGCGACCGCAGAGTTCGCAGCATGTCCTCGTACCATTCCAGTGGTAACTTCGGATGCAGTCCGCCCTGTAACAGAATCTGGTCGCCACCCAGCGCCACTGTCTCTTCGATCTTTTTCAGCAGCACTTCCATCGGCAGAACGTAAACATCGGGATGGTTGGGCGGCCGGTAAAAGGCGCAAAAGTCGCATACTGCCGTGCAGGCATTGGTGTAGTTGATGTTGCGGTCGATATTGTAGGTGCGGAACGGCTCCGGGTGCAGACGTTCGGTCACGCGATTAGCCGCCGCGCCGATCGCGGTCAGATCGTGAGACTGCAGAATCGCCAGACCCTCTTCCGGAGTCAGCCGTTCACCGGCCACAGCTTTATCAAGCAGATACGAGATCTCTGAAGACGAGTTCGACATCGGGGTTCACCAATTGATGCTGAGTTGCGAGGTCGCAGAACAGGCGCAGACCGTTTTTCTCAGCGGACGTCAGATGATAATGTAAGTTGTGTGTCAGGTACCGGCAGGCAACGGATGTGGACAGACCCAGTCGCGGTGCTTCTTTTTCCGCAATGGCCGGGATCAGTTTCACTCCCATGTCGCGGGCGTGTGCCAGATGTTCGTCAATTCCGGCCGTGCAGACATCCTGGCGGGCGACCCACATCGCGAAGACAAAGGGCAGCCCAGTCCATTCGTACCAGAACTGTCCAAGGTCAATCACCCGGACGAAGGGTTCGGCGGGGGCATGCATCGCGCGATCCCCGATCAACAGAACTGCGTCCGCACTGGTGTCGGCGGTGCAGTGGTTCATGCTGAGCGGTTCTGTTTGCGGGAACACACCGAAGTGCTCTGCCAGAATGACTCGGGTTAATGCAGCGCTGGTGCGCGATCCTTCGTCAAGTGCCAGACTGCGAATTTGACCCGGATGTACTCGGCAGTAAAGCTTCACGCTCATCACCGGACCGCGGGCAGCCACACAGGCGTCCGACACAATTTCGTAACCCGGTCGGCGGAAGTACTCAACCGAAGGAATCAGGGCCACATCGAGGGCACCCTGGGCCAGTTGGTCAGCCAGTCGGCTGGGGAAGTCCAGCGTGATACGCGACTCGGGCACCAGTTGAGCCAGAGTCTGCACAAGCGGCCGGGAGTTGAGATAACTCACCGCGCCGATGCGAAGATCAGTTGTTGTTTGTGGCTGAAAAAAGCCGCTAGTCTCGGACATTGACCCCACCGTGGACGGATTGAGAACCAGCATGAGTATAACCCTCGCAACGAATTTCCTCAAATCCACCCACGGTCCAGAGCCCCGGTGAAACGCCGAAATCACTACTTTTCGCCGTATTTCGGGAAGAAACAGCCAATGACCACGGAGTCCTCCACAACCCCCCGCCTGTGAATCTCGAGGAAACACGCGGGTCAGTCGAGGATCCTTTTGTCCTGTTTTGGTGAGTCTGATGGCCGTTTCCCGGTTCAGAACCGTAGATTTTTCGAGTAGTTAACGATCCGGGCTGCGCGATCGCTGTGGGTTGTCGGGCTGGCAACCGAGCCGGAAAGCCAAAGAAATCTCGGTTTTGGACAACTCTCTGCCCGTCCGATTCTCTCAAAAAAAGATTTAGGGGGTCCTGGGGGAACTTTCGTTTGTGTTTGCTGTCGGAACTGCTTCAAATATCGATCCCTCCTGCGGGATATTCCATCCTGCTTTCGTCGCTGGGGCCGGCTCCCGGGGGAACGGTCCCGGAGGTTGTGACCTGCCTGATTAACCCTTGCCGGAATGCAAATATGACTGATCCAGCAACTTCTGAGTCCGATTCGACTGTCGCGTGCTGTGGGGGCGTGCCGGGATGTGCGGGGCCCGATACACCGCGACGGAGTCTGCTGGTGCAGGCCCTGACCGGATTCCTCAGCATTCTGCTGGTGGCGATTCCGTCGACTTTGGGTGGCCTGTTTTTCCTCGATCCGATCCTGCGTAAGAAGAAGTCCGGCGGGGGCGGTGGTGGAACTGGTCTGGCCCGCAAGGATGAACAGGGCTTCATTCGCCTTGATGTGACTCGAGATGTGATTCCTGCGGATGGCACGCCGGTGTCGGTGACTGTGTTTGACGACATCGAAGACGCGTGGAATCGTTTTCGCAATGTTCCTGTAGGAAGCATCTGGCTGCGTAAGGTCGGGGATGGCCCGATTCTGGCGTTCAATTCCGTCTGTCCGCACCTGGGATGTTCGGTGAACTATCGTCGAGCGGAGAATGACTTTTTCTGCCCGTGCCATACCAGTGCCTTCAGTCTGGACGGGGCGAAGTCGAATGAGGTCCCGCCGCGTGACATGGATGCTCTGGAAGTGGCGATGCGGACTGCCGGCAAGGACGATGCGGCGGGCAATGAGATCTGGGTAAAGTTTCTGAACTTCCGACGCGCGACGGCAGAGAAGACGCCGATTTGAGGTGTGTCAGTAGTTGTGCCCGGTGACGTTGGTTCCACCGGTGTTCAGCGTGCTCCGAATCTTCGGCGCGCTGCAGTTTCTTCCCGATCCTCGATGACGAATACGACTCGGCCTGCAGCATGCAGTCGAGGCGACTTTGATAAGGTGTGAGGTCCATGAAAGCACTGCTTGGCTGGCTTGATGATCGTGTGGGTGTGCAGAAGTTGATGCATGAGGCCCTGTACGAACGCGTTCCGGGGGGCGCTCGGTGGCGGTACGTCTGGGGCAGCACGCTGGTCTTTACCTTTACGCTGCAGGTGATCACCGGATTCATGCTGTGGTCGGCCTACAGTCCCAGCACCAGAACGGCCTGGGAAAGTGTGTTCTACATCCAGAATGAGATGTTTCTGGGGGCGATCATTCGTGGTCTGCATCACTACGCAGCACAAGCGATGGTTGTGTTGATGGCCATCCATCTGATGCAGGTCGTCATTGACGGAGCTTACAAAGCGCCCCGGGAAATCAATTTCTGGCTGGGGATGGTGTTGATGATGATTGTGCTGGGCTTGTCGCTGACCGGCTACCTGCTGCCGTGGGACCAGAAGGGCTATTATGCGACTCAGGTCACCACAAACATTATGAGTGCGACGCCGGTGGTGGGGGCCGAGGTGCAGACGCTGGCGCAGGGCGGACGTGACTATGGACACCTGACACTGACTCGATTCTTTGCCATGCACGCAGGCATGCTGCCGGCTATGCTGGTGGGATTTCTGGCACTGCACATTTACGTCTTCCGGCGGCACGGATTGACCGTTCACGATCCAAAGCACGCCCCTGAGACCACGTTCTGGCCGGATCAGGTGTTGAAGGATGCGGTCGCCTGCCTGGCCGTGCTGGCAACCGTGCTGATGCTGGCTGTGTTCCGTCCGGCAGAACTGAGCGCTCCTGCGGATCCTGCGGTGAAGTTCGATGCGGCTCGCCCCGAATGGTATTTCCTGTTTCTGTTTCGGTTCCTGCGTTTTCATGCGGTCGAGGCGCTGGGGTTAACCTTTGGCGCTATCATCGTCCCGGGGATCATCATGGGCATCATTGCGGTGATGCCTCTGACCGAACGTGTTCTGGGTCGCTTTGGACACATGCTGAACAAGGCTTTCATGTGGGCTATGGCCGCCGGTGTCGTGGCGCTAACGGTGCTGGCGTTTTATGAAGATGCCAACGACAAGGGACATCAGGCGGCGCTGGCGGAAGCACATCGCGATGCAAAACGCGCTGCGGAGCTGGCGGCTGGACCTGACAAAATTCCGGTGGAAGGTGCCGTATCTCTGCTGCGACGTGATCCGTTCACTCAGGGCCCCCGGCTGTTTGCGCAGCACTGTTCCAGCTGCCATCGTTTCAATGGCCATGATGGACGTGGCACACTGGTGACCGATGCGTTGAAGCCAGGGCAAACGGGAGATCCGGCAATCACGCCACCGACGGCGGCGGATCTGGGGAATTTCGGCAGCCGCGAGTGGATGACGGCCATCGTTGTGGATTATTCCAACCACTTTCGCTGGCTGAAGAATGCCGGCTGGTATGCCGAGGCTCAGAAGAAAACGGCGGCTGGTGAATCCGTTGATTTTATCGATCCCGATTCCTCAGAAATGGCCAACTGGACTGCCGACAATCAGGAGTCTCTGAAGGCTGCTGAAAACGCAGACAATGTGAAAGCCCTTGTGGAATTTCTTGCCGCGGAAGCCGGACATCAACAATCCGAATTTGATGCGGCACTGATTCAGAAGGGCCGAGCCCTTGCCGTGGACGGTACCTGGGCAGGAGCTCTTGCGGGGACATCCTGTGCGTCGTGTCACGAGACGATTGGCAGTGACTTTCCGGCAACACCGGATGATTCCAGTGCCAGTGGATATCCCACGATGGCGAAGTACGGTTCTGCAGCATGGCTGAAGGACTTCATTCGACACCCGGATGCTGCGAGGCATTATGGTGCAAAAAATCGGATGCCGGCTTATTCTCCGGAACAACTCAGTGATTCCGATCTGGATTTGCTGGTCCGCTGGATGACGAAGGATTATACGCCGACGACGGTCGACGATTATCCGAGTCAGCTGGCGGCGTTCAGCGCTGCTCCTGGTGGCCCGGCGGTTCAGGATACTGCTGCCGCTCCGGCTGCCGTGGAACAGCCGTCGGAGAAAACAGATCCGCCGGCCGACGAGCAGGCGGCTGGTGCCGAAGCGGCAAAGTAGTCGCCGCCCTTTGGCTGCACTGCGGCTGCGAAGTGTTTGCGGCCGCAGGGGCTCAACGCTGCTGGGGACCATGATCTGTTGCAGGCTGTGATAAGCTCTGGCTCTCTGTCTGGCTTGCTGGCCGGGCAGAGAGTTCAGTGTTCGTAACATAGGCCGGAAATTGCTTAACGAATAAACGTACTCCTGTGACCAGAGGTTGAACAGACGATGACGCCGGACGAACTTCTGCAGCAATATGAACGTGGGCCTGAACTGCTTCGCAATGCCGTGCTGCGTGTGAGTGCTGACCAGTGGCAGAAGCATCCCATTCCGGGAAAGTGGTCGATTCAGCAGGTGGTCTGTCATCTGGCAGACTTTGAACCCATCTTTGCCGACCGGATGAAGCGAGTACTGGTCGAAGATAATCCGACGCTGTTTGGTGGGGATCCCGATCTGTTTGCTTCGGGACTGGCGTATGAGCACAGGTCGGTTCCTGATGAACTGCAGTTGATCGCACTGGTGCGCAGTCAGGTGGCCCGGATCCTGCGTCAGACGGAGATTGAGGACTTTCAGCGTACCGGCGTGCATACGGAAGCGGGACCGCTGACCCTGGAAACACTCCTCGAGCGCAGTACGCGTCACATTCAGCACCATCTGACATTCATTGAAGAAAAGGTTGCCGCTCTGCTGCGAGGTTGAGCCTATGCGGGAGGATGTCGGCAGAGTGAGTGAATACTGCGGCGTGGTCGGGACGGTGTTCATGACAGTCTGATAGTCAGGCCCGTGGGCTGGTGGTGGCTGAGACAACTCCGGGTGTTCACCGAGCTCGAAATGAGGGGATCCGAACTGATGCTCAATCTTCCGTCTGCAGAACTGCTGGAACTGCGTCATGCGTTCCCCTGTACATACACGTTTAAAGTGATCGGTTTTGCGGATGCGAATTTCACCGCGCGGGTGATTGCCTGTGTTCGGGATGAGCTGCAGTTGGAGCAGGATCCACCATACACGCTGCGAAGTTCACCGCATGGACGACATATTGCGGTAACTCTTGAGCCTCATTGCCAGTCATCGCGTCAGGTGTTGGCGATCTATGGGCGATTATCGGGGATGGATGGCCTGGTGATGCTGCTGTGATTCGCTGTGCTCTGCAGGTGGGGTGACGGGAAGATTCAGGGGAGCTTCAAAGCGGCGAAAGTTCTCCGAGTCACTCTGATTGGTGGTGAAGCAGATTCGCAGGGGCCTGCCGAAATCTGTAAACGGCAAAGTCGTAACCGGGCAGAGATCCCCATGGCAACAATTCAGGTTGATGTGGAATGGCTGCGTGGGTTGGATGTCTTTGTTGACAACCAGTATTCGCGAGTTCACCACTGGACTTTTGATGGTGGTGCACAGGTGATCGCATCGTCGTCGCCTGAAATCGTTCCCGTGCCGATGTCTGATTCGGCGGCTGTCGATCCTGAAGAGGCCTTTGTGGCGGCGCTTTCCAGTTGCCACATGCTGTGGTTTCTGTCACTGGCCGCGAAACGCGGAATTCGGGTGAATCGATACAGGGATCAAGCCGTCGGCACCCTGGGGCGGAATCTCGCGGGGAAACTTGCCATGCTCACTGTTCGGCTTCGTCCGGTTGTGGAGTGGGATGGAGAGAGTCCTGATCGAAGCCTCGTGTCAGAGTTGCACGAACTGGCTCATCAGGAATGTTTTATTGCCAATTCTGTAAAGACAGAAGTTACGGTCGAACTGCCTTAGTCTGAAGGCAGGAGCCAGTGGGGCGGTCTTCCCGTGTTGCGGCCGATGAGAACGCGTGTCGTGTTGGGCGAATTGCCTTGCAGTCCCCGGGATTCTACTGCGATCCGGTGGGGTATGACTGAGCGTGTTCCCCTGCATTGCCCTGACATCGCCTGCTGTACTTTCGCGACTGGCGAGGTGAGAAAAACCCTCGGATGTGACAATCGATCACGCACACTTATTCGTTGTCAGGGCTGGATTGACACAGCCTGACGAGGGGCTGCTTCGAAGGCAGAATAAAGCCCGCATTTTTTGACTCGGGAAACATGCCCATTGGATACGGCACGTCGTCTGCTGAACAGTCAGGCATACACGATCGAGTCGGGACACAGTGTCCTGCCGGTTGTTGTGACCGAAACGAGGGAGGGCCTCGAACAGATTCCGTGAGGAGTCATTTCGGAAGACTGTCATTAGCTGAAGGATTGTGAACATGAAACGTATCCGCACGATTGCTCGCCGTTTGATGGAAAATCAGGAAGGAGCGGCCCTGGTTGAGTACGGTTTGCTGGTGTCACTGATTGCAGTGGCCAGCATTGCCGCACTGGTGATTCTGGGCCCAAAGATTGCTGCGCTGTTTACAGAGGTCAGTGCTGCACTCTGACATCACAGGGGGGCAGCAGCAGGACGCTGCTGCTGCGGGGCTGGATGATGTCTGTATCTGCAGAGTGCCATCCAGCCACGGCTCCTGTCGCTCGTGTTTCAGGATTACCGAAATGTGAAACACGACGCGCCTGCACGTTGTGGAAAGACTGCAGTCACTCACCGGCCGGAGATGACTGCAGTATCTATTGTCTGTCGCTGGCCGGATACGAAGTGATGATTGCGTAACGGAGGGTGTTGGTATGCGGGGTTACTCTGCATAAGCAACCTTTAAAGCGGTCTGGGTACCAGCCACGTGGTCGATTGGATTGTCGATGTACTGTCGGTGGCGTTGATGATTCACGCAGCCAGGGATACGAAGTTCCGGGACATCTGCGGGGGCCGCCACGCGACACGTCAGGCCAGCGATGGCCGTTTGGGAGTTTGCTGATGACGCAGCATTCGACGCTGGTCATGACGATGACTCTGGGGTTTGTGGTGATTGCGGCAGTAATGGATCTGTTATGGCGGAGAGTCCATAACCTGCTGACGATCTCGATGATTGTGTCCGGACTGTTTTATCATGCCTGGGAGACAGGTGTCCCGGGAGCTGGCGCGAGTCTGCTGGCCGTGGTGGTAGCTGGTGGCGTGCTGATGATCCCGTTTCTGCTGGGCGGTCTTGGTGGTGGCGATGTGAAGCTGCTGGCTGGTGTGGGAGCGTGGACTCTGCTTCCGAGTGCGCTGTTGATTTTTCTGGTGGCCGGACTCCTGGCGGGGTTTGTCGGAGTGCTGCAGTCGTGTCGCAGTCGAGAGGCGTGGGACGACGGGTTAGTGCAGGTGATGGTTTTGCCGCAGCGATTGGCACAACTGGGACGGCACATTGATCAGGAAGACTGGGCGGTGCGGCAGATCACGGAAGGACGGGAGCGGCGTCAGCAGATTCCGTTTGCATTTCTGATTGCGCTGGGAGTTCTGGTGGATTTTTTTTGCTTATCGGGGCAAGTGAGTGCTCTGTGAAGATATTTGTGACAGAGGATGGCGTCACTATGCGGGAAGTGCGGGAGAACCATGCGACGTCAGACGTTGATCCTGATCGGGTTATCATTAACGGCAGGTCTTGCTGCCGCGGAAGGCGTTCGACGACTGGCTCAGCGATGGGAGCCGCAGCCAACGGAGGCGACGGTGGGAGTTGTCACAATGGCCGGGGACGTTCAGCGGGGCGATCGCATACAGAAGCAGGATCTGACTGTGAAGTACTGGCCGAAGAGCCGTGTTCCCGGTGACGCGGTTCTGGACAGGGAAAGCACGATTGGTCGGGTGGCGACAACGCCACTGATCTCGGGGCAACCGGTGTTTCAGAATTTTCTGGCGCCGGTGGATGCAGTGCCGGGGCTTGCGAGTCTGGTTCCGAAAGGCATGCGTGCATTCACAATACGGACACCCAATATCGCATCGGGGGTAGCGGGATTTGTCATGCCGGGAAATCATGTGGACGTGTTGCTGACGGTCGCAGCGCCGATGTTTCAGACTCAGGGAGTTATCACGGTCACACTGTTGCAGCGTGTGCAAATCATGGCTGTTGATCAGGAAATGGATGCAGGTGCGGATTCGCTGCAGCGAATGACTCAGATGAAGTCAGTCACGCTGCTGGTGACGCCGGAGCAGGCGGCCAAGCTGAGTCTTGCTCAGAATGGGGGCACGCTGGAATTGTCACTGCGCAATCCGGCTGACAGCCAGCCAGCCTCGCCGGCACCAATTACGGTGGCGGATCTGCGTCTGCGCGGAGAGCTGCCTGATGAAAATCGCAGCAATCGGGAACAGGAGAAACAGGAGCTGATCGCCAGCGTCCAGGAGAAGATGGATGCAAGGCTTCGTGAAATGCAGAAAAATCTGGATCAAACCACAAAAATGCTGCGTGAATCATCGCGGGCAAAGGTGACGAAGGCGCCTGCCACGTCTGAACTCCGAATTCGCACTCTTCGAGGAACACATGGCGGTCTGGTGTTTGTGCGGCCCGGTGAAGCGGCGGTGCAGGACGATCGTGAATGACCGCGATGTAGAAAACCGGGGAATGTCTGACTGTCATGACGTCGGCAGCAGTTGATTCCACGGCGGAATCATTCCTGACGCTTCTGAACTGCGGGAATTCAGGTTCGAGTGTCGGGGAGATCAGCGTTGAACAGCAGAGTGAAACAATAGTGGAAGGGATCTGGCAAAATGCGAGCTGTGGTCATCAGCCCTGACAATGCCGTCGCATCACGTATTGAATCTGTCCTTCAGAAGTGGTCCTGGGACTGTCGCAACATTTCCACGACGGATCTTCACGAGATGCGAAAACAACTGATAAACGTCAAACCCGATGTCGTGATTGCCGTGCAGCCGACGCAGCAGGATTTCGACGATGATCTGAAGGAGCTGAAGTGTCACGTCAAATCGAAACTGGTGGTCGTGGGACCTCCGGATCCGCGACAGATACTGCATCTGCTGCACAACTGTGGTGTTGACGAGTATCTGAACGAGGAGGACCTCGAGAAGGAAGTTGAGGCGCTGCTCAGACGCTCGCGGAATGCTTCCAGCGGCAAGGTAATCGCCGTTTTTTCTCCCTCACCGGGCGCGGGGTCTGCGACTGTGGCAGCCAATATGGCAACCACAATTTGTGCGACCGGGACAAAGTGTGCCGTCATTGATCTGAATCTGGCGACGGGTGACCTGTCGGCATTGCTGGATGTGAAACCGAAGCACAGTCTTGCTGACCTGGAACGCAATATCAGTCTTGTCGACGAAACGATATTCACACAGTTGCTGACGTTTGCGGAAAGTGGCGTTGCGATGCTGGCAGCGCCGCTGAAGCTTGACGAGATCCCTGCGATTTCCGTCAAGTCGGTTGTGACGGCGATTTCGATGGCAAGAACCCTGTACCCGTTCGTGGTGATTGATATTCAGCCCGGTCTTTATGCCGAGCAGCTCGCAGCTCTGGAAATGGCCTCGGTAATTCTGATTGTTCTTGAAATGGATTTCTGTTCCTTGCGCAGTGTGAGTCGCGTGCTGGAGTATCTGGCTGAGCGTGGCATTCAGAAGAGTGCTGTGAGATTGATTGCGAATCGGACAGGACAGGTTGAGCAGCTTTCGCAGCGACAGGTGGAGACGGCGTTGAGTTTGCCGATCGACCTGTTGCTTCCCGAGGACCGCAAAGTCGTGACTCGTTCGGCGAACACGGGAATTCCGTTTGTGATCGGGTTTCCCCGCTCACAGATTGCGCAACAGGTTGAGCAATACACCAAAGAGCTGATGAAGAATCTGTGAAGGAGGGATGACTTGTGGTCTGGTCAAAAGCGAATGGAGCAAACTCGGCAAATGGAGCTGCTGATTTCCGTCGTATCAAAAGCAAGCTGCACCGCCAATTGATTTCAGCAATGGATCTGAGTTTGCTGGGTACAATGAAGGACGAGGAGCTGCGAAAGGAGGTGCGTGCTGCGACGGAGCAGTTGTGCAATCAGTCGGGAGAATTACTGAGTCAGGCGACGCGTGAGGCGCTGATCAGTGAAGTCATGGATGAGACTTTTGGGCTGGGGCCTCTGCAGCCGTTGATGTCAGACCCCCAGATTTCAGACATCCTGGTGAACGGTGCCTCGGATGTTTATGTCGAGCGTAACGGGCTACTTGATCATGTGGAGGGGTTATCATTCGACAATGATGGTCACTTGTTGCAGATTATTCAGCGGATTGTGGGTCGGGTTGGGCGTCGAGTGGATGAATCGAGTCCGATGGTGGATGCGCGATTGCCTGACGGCAGTCGTGTGAATGCAATTATCCCACCCCTCGCACTGGATGGCCCTTTGTTATCGATTCGTCGGTTTGGCACAAAGCCACTGACGGCGGAGAAATTGATTGCTAATAACTCGATGACGAGGGAAATGCTGACATTTCTGAATGCCTGCATCGAAGCCCGACTGAGCATCCTGATTTCAGGTGGAACCGGTTCCGGGAAGACAACACTGCTGAATGTGCTCTCGGGAGCGATTCCGGCTTCTGAACGTGTCGCAACGATTGAGGATTCGGCGGAGCTGCAACTGCAGCAGCGACACGTTGTACGCATGGAAACCCGTCCACCGAATATCGAGGGGCAGGGTCAGATTACGCAGCGTGATCTGGTACGGAACGCTCTGCGAATGCGGCCGGATCGAATCATTGTGGGTGAATGCCGCGGTGGTGAAGCCATTGACATGCTGCAGGCAATGAATACGGGGCATGAGGGGAGTCTGACCACGATTCACGCCAACAGTACCCGGGATGCGACCAGTCGCCTGGAAGTGATGGTGGGAATGGCTGGCTATGAGATGCCGGTCTGGGTTGTTCGACGACAGATTGCCTCAGCGATTCACCTTGTGATTCAGGTGGCGCGGCTTTCCGGTGGACTTCGCAAGGTGATCGCGGTATCCGAAATTACCGGCATGGAGGGTGAAACGCTCTCCATGCATGACATTTTCACCTATCGGCAGACGGGCATTGACTCCCGGCGCAAAGCTCTGGGGTATTTCTGCACCACGGGGATCCGACCACATTGTCTCAGTCGACTGGAAGCCTACGGGATCAGTTTTTCACCCGATATTTTTGAGGCCCGTATGATGACCGAGGGAACCCCGCCGGAACCGAGCGTACAGGAGGATCGCAAATGACTGCCACGTGGATTGCTGTCCTGACGTTTCTGGCAGTGCTGATGGCTACGATTGCTGCAGCGGCCTTGCTGCGCGATCTGAAAGAAAGTGATTCAACTCGCATCCGCAAGCGAATCTCGGAAACGATCAGCAGCCCTGTGCCGCAAAGTCGTCTGTTTCGAAACCTGAATGCCGCCACATATGACGCACCTGGAGACTCGGAAGAACCGACAGGCTGGTGGCGTTCGCTGCAGTTGATGGTGGAGCAGTCCGGACTCTCCATCAGTGTATCGCGTGTCATGCTGCAGTCGGTTGCTCTCGGGTTGCTGCTTTCGCTGCCATCTCTGTTGCTGACACGGATCATCTGGGTGCCGCTGATACTGGCTGTTGTCGGTCTGGTCACACCGTGGTTACGAGTGTTCTATGTGCGTTCCACACGACTGGAGCAATTGATGTCTCAATTGCCGGATGCCTACTCGATGATGAGTCGGGTGATGCTGGCAGGCCAGACTGCGACACAGGCGATGCAGCTGGTGTCCAGTGAATTCAGTGAACCAATTTCCGGGGAATTTGCATATTGCGTCGAGCAGCAGAATCTGGGACTTCCAGCCGATGCTGCCCTTGTTCAGCTTGCCAAACGTACGGGCCTGGTGGAGATCCGGATGTTTGTCGTGGCGTCAACCGTGCAGCGTGAAGCGGGTGGTAACCTCGCAACGGCGCTGGAAAATCTGTCAAAGATGATTCGTGAACGATCTCGAATCCGCGGCGAAGTGCGAAGCCTGACTGCGGAAGGTCGTTTTCAGGCTGCGGTACTGCTGTTCCTGCCATTGATGCTTTACGGGCTGATGTACCTGATCAATCCTGAACATATGGTGATTCTGCTGGATTATCCATGGCTGATCGCTGCTGGCTTTGGTTCAGAGTGTATCGGAGCTGTCTGGATTCGCCGGATTGTGAATTTCGATTTCTGATGCAGCGGATCAGTCCGTTGAGGCCTGCTGTAATAATTCCGGGGGTGCTGTCGCATGGATATCATGCTGCTGATAACTGCATTTGTAGCCGCGAGTTGTCTGGTGGCGATTGTGGTGGTGTGGACGACAGGCCTGCGAAGCCGCTTGACAGAACGTCTGAGTGAACTGAAGTCGGATGAGTTTTCGAGCGGAGTCGATACGGTTGGAAAACTGGTCACCAATGTGATTCCCCGAATGGGGTTTCCATTGATCCCTGAGAGTATCGAGGAAAAGGATAAGCTGCGCACGCGATTGATACGGGCCGGCTTCTATGGTGAGCAGGCGGTGCTTGCTTTCCCCGGAGCGAAGATGCTTCTGATCATGGTACCGACGATCCTGGTCATGTGTCTGGGGTTGATGGGGCTTTTATCAGGACTGCTGACGGTTCTGCTGATGATCGCCTCAGGAATCCTGGGTTATCTGCTTCCGGAATACCTGCTGAAGTGGCGTGAAAACTCGCGACAACTGGAAATCCGCCGAACCTTGCCGGACGCTCTGGACATGATTGTGGTGTGCGCCGATGCCGGACTCAGCCTGGATGCGGGTATTCAGCGTGTTGGACGAGAGCTGCGTCTTGCGCATCCGCTGCTGGCTTCGGAACTCTGGCTTGTCAGCCGTTGTATGGAACTCGGTATGTCGGCGCCAGAGGCACTGTCGCAGTTCAGTGCACGTTTTGAAATTCCGGAGCTGCGTTATCTGGCCACCATTGTT
The DNA here is from genome assembly GCA_039796955.1 of Planctomycetota bacterium. Lineage (GTDB taxonomy): Bacteria > Planctomycetota > Planctomycetia > Planctomycetales > Planctomycetaceae > SXXK01. The sequence continues at coordinate 30,081 of JBDKIW010000076.1, read as the reverse complement.
CGGGAGGCAGAGCGATTTGGCTCGAGTGTGACGAAATCAATCCGGACTCACGCAGAAACTCTGCGAACGGAACGAATGCAGCGTGCTGAGGAGGCAGCCCGGAAGGCGAGTGTCAAGATGCTGTTTCCAACAATTCTGTTCATTTTTCCTGTCGTGTTTCTGGTTGTTCTGTTGCCTTCCATGCTGCAGATATTGCGAGTCATCGGGGAAGTACTGAATGAGGGCTGATCAGATGGCGAGTGGAGTGGCAGAAACGGAAACGTCGCGAATGCTGCGAGTGGCGTGGGGCGAATGGCTGCGCATTGTGCAGCGTTTTGCAGGTCAGGGCTGTGGTCGACATGACGTGAGCGGTGAATTTTACCGTTCGCTGTACTCCAGTTTGCAGCAAAGGATTGAGCAATCGCAGGTTGAGGGGACTCTGGATGCAGAGCAGCTGAAGCTGATGAGGGATCTGTCAGAACCGTGGATCACAGTGGAGTCTCTGGCGAGTGCGGATCGAAAGCTGCTGGAGGAGTTAACCGGACGCTGCTCGGCCGTGCATCCCGACTGGCGGTCATACGGTTTTCAGGAACGCAAACATTTCTCTCGCTCGTCAGTCATAATGTTCTGCGGCGTGCTGCTTGCCGGACTCGCGGGGCTGGCGATCTGGCAGGGGTTGCTGGATTGGTCCTCGCTGGACGTGACAGATTCGCTGCTGGAATGGGTGAGAAACATTCGACGAAATCATGCGATGGTCCATAGTGGTCTTCTGATCATGGCTGCAACGATCTCCATCCTGGCCGTAACCTGGATGGTCTTCCGACCACCTGGTCGGTACTGAGTCATACCTGGAGGAATTTCTGATGCGAATCGCAGTACGTCGGCAGTATCATGAGCGACGAGGGGCTGCAACGATTGAGTTCGTGCTGTCGCTGCCACTGCTGATTCTGGTCGTGCTGGGGTGTGTTGATGTGGGACGATTTGCCCTGAAGTACATCTGCCTGACCAGTGCCACGAGCGAGGGAGCGGCGTTTGCGAGCCTGAATGCTCCGGGAAAATTCGGGGGCACCGGAAACTGGATCGCCGCCGTGCAGCAGCGTGCGATCACGGAGTCCCCCTCAATCGATCCTCCATTGACTCCAGCCGATATCACCGTCGATCTTTCTGTACTGGAACTGGGACGTGTCAGTGTTCAGGCGCAGTGCTCCTTCGAAACACTGGTCATCTGGCCCGGGTTGCCGCATGTCTGGTCAATGTCCCGGACTGTTGTGATGGCGCAAACACCGTAAAGACCTGTGAGGATCCGTCCGGCAGGCTGGGTGATTGGTATACGTGCTGTGTCCATGCCGTTGCGTACTGAGAACTCCCCGCTTGTGAAATGTTCTCGTGGCGCGAAGACTGAATCGGAGGGCGTTATGAGGAGACTCGACAGACGGACACATCAGAGAATCGCCAGCCGAGCGGGGACGGCAGTTGTGGAAGCGGCGGTCCTGCTTCCGGTGCTGCTGCTGATCTTTTTTGGCGCGATCGATCTCGGGGTCGCCATTCAGCGCGCCGGGTTGTGTCACGAGGCCGCGCGAATGGGTGCGCGGATGGCCGTTGTGCATGGCGCCGATGCTACTGAAAAAGGGCCGTGGAGCGGACAACTGGCGGTCTCCGCAATTCATGACCGAATCGACCCCATTATGCAGGCTGCTGCCATCGATCCTTCTCATGTCGATGTGGAAGTGACATGGCAGGCGACGGCACCACGCCGACCAATTAATGCACCGGGCAACCTCGTCACGGTGAAAGTGACAATCAACAGCACTCATATCGTTTCGTTTCTGCGACTGACGCCGGCCAGTTTCAGTAGTGAATCCCGGATGGTGGTTGCCAATTAGCATCTTGTTGCAGACACATCGACACTTCCCGGGAAACTTCAGATTGAGTTGTATCGAACCGGTGGATTCTGTAATGGAGAAAAGGTACTGATCGTACCTGCGGGCTTTGGATTAACCTCATGAAACAGCACCGTCAGACAAGCAGGTACAATCGACAAGGTGGGCGAGCGGGATATGTCCTGCTGCTGGTCGCCCTGCTGCTGCCACTGTTAATTGGACTGATTGGCCTTACAGTCGACGGCGGCCTGCTGCTGGCCAGTCATGAGCGTGCCCAGAGTGTCGCTGATGCGACCGCTCGGAGTGTTGCCATTGCCTTGAAACGTGGTGCACCGCATGACTCTCTGCAGGCCTATGGAGAATCCGTGGCCTATGGGTTGAACGGACTACCGCGGGACGACGAAATGACGTCGAGCAGTCAGGTGGCGGTACATCATCCTCCGGTGAGTGGTCCATTCACCGGAAATTCGGCCTATGTGGAGGTCCTGGTGAGCCATCCTCTGGACACGCACTTTATTCAGATTGCTGGTACCGGAACGTCGCACTTCAGCTCCACGGCGAGAGCAGTGGCGGGCTATCGCAGCATACCGCGAAATGCGGGAGTTGTGGTACTGGATCCTCTGGGAAATCCGGGGCTCAGCGTGTCCGGAAGTAACGCAAAACTTACCGTGGACTCAGCAATTATTGTCTACTCCAATCGCGCGGGAGAAAATGAGTATGGAGCGACGGTGGGGCTGATTTCGTCGGGGCAGGCGGCTGTCACGCTTGGTGGCAGCGAGACGACTCTGCAGGCTACGGAATTGTATGTCGCTGGCGGAGTGGACGATGCCGCAAATTATCTGGCGCCTGCGGTGGAGGAACTGCACGCTGGCATGAACGATCCGGTTGACGACCCCTTTCACGATCACACGACAACTCGGTTGCCAATTCCAACGACAAACACGGGTGTCATCAATCGTCAACTGGGCAGAGTGACCATCTCGACGGGCACTCCCCGAGATCTGGTCTCGCCGAACAACTATAGTTCTGCAACTGGTGTGACAACTCTTTATCCCGGGATTTACGACAGTATCAGCATCACCGGCGGCAATGTTGTGCTCAAAGAAGGTATCTATGTGCTGCGCAACACAAACGGAGGGGGTAACGTGCTGACGGTCACTGGTGGCAATGTCGTTGCCCGGGGTGTCATGATCTACAACACTGGGTCAACCTGGGATCCTTTGACTGGTGGCAGCGACCAGTCGGATCTGAGTGTACCCAGTGACACGCCTCCATCCGGAGCGCAGCAAACACGATTCGGCGGAGTCACGATGAATGGGGCATTGGTGACAATGACACCCATCGATATCAATAACCCGGCTTATGATTACTCTGAAGCCCCCGGAATCGGGGAGTTTCAGGACATGGTGTACTATCAGAGACGATTCAATACTCAGGCGATCAACGTCAACGACGGAGCTCCATTTCCCGGTGGAATTTCAGGCCGAATTTACGCGAAGTGGGCACAACTGAAAATCAGCGGAAACGGCACCTACAATTTCTCAATTGTGGTGGGAAGCTTATCGAGTTCCGGGAATGCGACGATCACTGTGCGTGATCGCCTGCCGCTGGAACCTCGCGTGTCACCTGTGCGACTGGTGGAATAACCCTGGAAAAGAGACCTGACCCCTTTTCGCTAGCGAGGTGCGAGGGGGGAAAGGCTTCCCGGTGCTGGTGCATGGGGATTGCCCAGCGAGGGCAACAAAGCTCGATCGAGGGAGTGCTTGTAGTTTTCCAGTTTGGCTGCGAGTTCAGGCAACAGAGGAGAGGTGTACGGTGAGGTTGTGTTGCCGGTCCACATCGCGGCCCGCATCTGATCCAGTTGCACCTGCCGGAAGTTGTACGGACGGAAGTAATAGGAACCGCGAGCTACGGGAGCAATTGGTCCCATGGGAAACATGTTGCCGGGGCTGACATGCAGCAACGCGTCAGCGCGCATCGGGTGTGGTCGGCATCTCGAGGATGGGCTATTCGCGTAGATGGGGGCCGTCGCGTAAGGGTATCCGGCGACAAACGGGGCAAAATTCGGGTCGATTGGTGCCGGGTAGGTGGCCGTCTGCAACCCACCAGTTCCGGGACACCAGGGTGATTCAAACTGCACCGGAGGCGGGCACCAGCCGGACGTTGTCTGAATTGGCGAAATGCAGCAGGTTCCACCGGAGGTTGTCATGGGAACAAGGGATGGACAGGAAGGGCCGTAAGGCATGACTTGTGGGACATGCATCGACATCGGCGGGTACATCACCGGTGGAAATTGTGACGCGGTGTCGCAGGCTGGTGGTACCATCAGAGGTTCAGCGGCGGAAATGTCCTGTTCTTCCAGCATCGGTTCAGGAATTGGAGGAACCGGGGGCGGGCTTTCCTGAACTGAAGTGGCGTCCGGAGCGGCAAATTCTGCGGGCGGCACATCCTCCTGTGCAGCAACAAGTCCCCCGGAGAACAGCAGCAGGCTGGCGACTGAGGGCACCACGGCATGGCGAAACGATTTCATAGGACTTCCATTCCTTTGAGCACCGGGGCATTTCCGAGCCGAGACAGCGAGGCTTTTCGCGTCCACTTCTGATTCCTGAAGCGGATCTCTTCGGCTTCTGTACTGGAGTTCGACGTCGCGGACTCCGTGGCTGCGTTCCCAACCTGCGCGTCCCGGGGGAAAAGTCGGAAAATCCCCAACGACACGGTGTAAAAGGCATGTTGCATCCAGGTGATTTTTCGGGTTCGATCGTTGTGATTGCTACAACTGGATAGCCGCGTCTCGAAAGAGCATATTGGGGAGATTGACCGGGCTGGGTCGCAGCGTGCGCAATCAGATGCAGCGACTGGATCTGACAGACAATCGCGGTCGTTTCCGATGCTGCCGGTTCTGCCGAACAGTCAGAGATTGCTGGATGGCGGAATTCCTCCGGATCTGTGGGAAATGCAGGCGATCCCCAAAAAAAATAAGGTCTCTGGAACTATTTCCTGAAAACCGTTGAAGAAAGGTTGAATGCGTTTTTTCCCCCGGGAGGAAATGCCGAATAAACGAGAGAGGGATTTTGCCACCTGGAGTATTGTCTTTGTCTGAGTGATCAGGCTTTGGGGCAGCCCCGGGGATGTGGCACCTTGTGTGCTCACAACAGTGCAACGGTGGACGAACATTTGGGGATAGAGCGATGAGCAGGTCACGGTTACCGGGGATTGCTGGAATTGTGTTCGGGCTAGCCTGCAGTTTGCCAATTTCGGCGCAGGAGGGCGGAACCTCCGATGCGGTCGATTCGATTAACCGCACGATTTCCCACATCAGTGAACCGACAGCAGAGCTCCGACTGGAGCAGCGGCATTCCAAGGTCGTGTTGTTCAAGCAGAACATCGCGAGGGCATCGATTGCTGATCCTGAGATTGTCGAGACGACTCCCTTCAGCCAGCGCGAACTGGAGATGATCGGTAAGAATCCCGGCCGAACGACGGTCACCGTGTGGCTGGGAGATCAGAATGCCTCTGAGCTGTTCAGCTTTGTTGTTCACGTGACTCCCCAGCAGAAGGACCTGGCGCTTCGTGATCTTGAGATCCGTAAGCTGGAGCAGCAGATTTCGCAATTGTTTCCCAACAGTTTCATCCGGCTGATTCCGGTCGCGGACAAGATTATTGTGAAGGGGCAGGCGCGGGATGCTGAGGAGGCCTCACAGATTCTGTCGTTTCTGCGTCGAGGTGGACAGGGGGGTAATCAGGGCGGGCTGCAGGGTGGGACCGGTGCCGGCACAGGCACAGTAGACGCCACGCTGGCGAATATGGAGGAGATCAACCTCGATTCCATCACGAATTCCATGACGATTATCAACCTGATTCGGGTCCCGGGTGAGCATCAGGTGATGTTGAAGGTTCGCATCGCCGAGCTGAAGCGATCGGCAGCACGAAGCCTTGGAGCGGACTTTGACGCAGAGATTGGTGACTTCATTTTCGGTGCAGGTGCTTCCGGGGTGGGCAACGCGGTTGTAAGCGGCACGTTTGGCGAGGACCGCTTCAAGTTGACACTGCAGGCACTGGAGCAGCGCAAGGTGGCGAAGATTCTGGCTGAACCCACTCTCGTGACGATCAGTGGCAAGCCGGCGACCTTCATCTCAGGTGGTGAGTTTGCGGTCCCGACGATTGTCGGAGTCGATGGTGCTCAGGCGGCGTCCACAACGTTCCGTGGCTATGGCACAATGCTGACGTTTACGCCCACTGTTCTGGACAAGGACCGGATCCGCCTGCAGGTCAATCCTGAGTTCAGTTCGATCAACAACTCGCTGTCTGTCAACGGTGTCTTTGGTGTCGATACACGATCTGCATCCACAACCGTCGAATTGCGAGAGGGGCAGGTACTGGCCATCGCCGGGCTGAGTCAGCAGCAACAAAGTGGTGCTACCAGCCGATTGCCCGGCTTTGGAGACATTCCTCTGCTCGGCAGTCTGGCAAGTTCTCGAGGTGCAAATTCGGACGAGTCTGAGCTGGTGGTGATTATCAGCCCGGAGATTGTGCATGCCCTGGACGCCAGCGAAGTCCCCCAGTTGCTGCCGGGTGTGAATTTTACAGAACCCACTGACGTGGATTTCTTCCTGCGGAATCGTATTGAGGGACGACCGGGTCATCACCACAGAGCAACTGTCTGGCCCAACTACCGTGATCAATTGCTGCACCCGAATCTGTATTTCAACAGTTACGAAAACAGTGCACGCTATTTTTCGACAGGCAAGGTTGGATTTTCTCAGTGACTGCTGAGGCGGCACTGTGAGACACCACTGGTGCGTGGCCTCGGCGGGTGATGCTGAGTTTCCGTAGACAACCTGGAGTGCTGTTCAGCTGAACGGGTGATACTCAGGTTTTTCTGACTGATAATTCTTTCGGGAGCGGTCTGGTGGCAGGGAAGAATCGAAAAAGTCTGCTTCTGGCTGGTTGCCTGCTGGCAGGTTCAGGATGCATACGCGACAGGATTTCGGTCCCGGCGCCACTCCCGGATCCGCCAGCGCCAGTTGGTTCCAGTGTTCGACCGATTATGGAACTGCAGGAGATGCATGGCGAGGCCAGCGACTTCGTGATCTACGAACACGAATTCGTCGCGGGAACTTCGCGGCTGAATCCTGCAGGTGAGGCTCATCTGCGGCAGATCGCGGCTCGTGCCGGACAGGTGCCATTTCCAATTATTGTGGAAGCCGCGTCGACCGAACTGGCCGCGCTGATTGAGGGTTGTCCGCCCTGCGACAAGCTTGATGAAGATCGCCGAAATGTGATCGTAGCCGCAATGACGCTGATGGGTGTTCCTGCTGCTGGTCAGAGAGTGATTGTGGGAACCGCGCTCTCAGCGGGGATCCCCTCCGCCGAAGCGGAGCGTGCCTACGGGAATTCGTTGAATATGGGAACCGGGACTCCAGGAGCTGGAGGTGCAGGTGGCGGCGGTGGCGGGTTCCGCTGATTGTCACCACCTGATCTGACTCGCTGGTGTGGATCACATGGGAAATACAGCCAAACGGCTGGAATCACCCAATCTGTGACAGGGTTCATCTGGAAGGGATGCTACGATGTTTCTGATTCGCAAGCCGCTGTTCAGTCTCCTGCTGCCGCTGGTCCTTGCCGGCTGCGCATCCGGGCCGGATCTCGCGGCCCGCATCACTGGCCGCTCCGAGTCCGCCTACAAGGAAACATTCCTTTCAGCTCGGATGGCGGAACAGAAGGGTGAGCTTCTGAAGGCAACGCAGAACTACGAAACATTGCTGAAAAAGCACCCTCAGAAAGCGGAGTTGCATCATCGCCTTGGAATTCTGAGCCAGAAATCCGGACGGCCCGAGCAGGCCGTGAATTACCTGAGTCAGGCGCATCAACTGGCTCCCATGGATGTGGAGATCCTTTGCGATCTCGGGTACTCTCACTATCTTCAGGGGAATTCTGATGAGGCCGTGAAGATTTTTCAGCAGGCCCAGCAGATCAATCCGGGACATGCACGCACTCAATCCAATCTTGCAATCGCACTGATCGAACTGAATCAGGTTCCGGCCGCCATGTCGCTGCTCAGGCAGGGTATGGGGGAAGCTGCCGCCGCGACAACTGTCGGATTTGCACTCGCCCAGAAGGGGGATCTCAACGAAGCTCAGCGGTACTTCTCGCAGGCCCTCGACTCAGATGCCGACAACCAGCAGGCCGCAGAGGCACTTGTTCAGATTGAGGCACTCCTCGACAGCAAGAATTCCACGGACGCAGCGAAAGCTGTTGCGTCCAGCGATGCAACGGCCTCCGAGGTGACTGAGGATGCTGCACAGACAACCGTGGACACCAGTGCGGCTCAGGCGATGCAGGTGATCACCGAGTCAGAGTCTATCGATACAATCGGACTTACAGAACTTACAGCAGATCCACAGCCGGCTACGGTTGCAAAACAAATCCCCGTCAGTACCTCAGAGCGAGTATTATCGGCCGACGTCATTAATGCATCGGACCTTCGATTGACCGGAGTTGCCCGGCGCCCGAACGCGACCGTTGCCAGCGATGAAGGCATCACGAAGGTGCAGGCGGCAGAGGACAGTTCCCACAATACCGCGGTGTCACCAATCGTTTCGGTTTCAGATTCACACGTCGTTTCGCAAGGCAGCCTCAGGGAGATTTCCGGCAGCCTTCTTCAGAATCCGGAATCATCGCAAGCGGCCTCAGAAGCTCGTGGTGTTTGGCGCAGTGCCAGGAATCGCAGTGGGTCTGCAGTGCAGACGGAATCGTATACAAAAGCCGAATCCAGCACGGCAAAGAGTGATCCGCAACTGTCAGAATTCTCTCATGGAAGTCCGATTGAATCGATTCACGATGCTGGTCGATCGAACAGAAAAGCAGCCGTGATCGAACCGTGGCGGATGGCTCATCGGGAATCATCAGTCGATGGCGAGTTACCGGAACATGAGTTCGATCATCCGGACTTTGCCCGTGGTCCCCGGATTGTTGAGCCAAGCCGCTCGTGGCAGGCGGTGGATGGTTGGACACAGCGCAGCCGGGAACAGAAAAATTCTGCGGATTCGACAGCTACTACCCCTCCAATGATTGTTGTTTCGGGGCAGGTATTCGACTACCAGCGACTCGCTCAACTGGCCGCTTCCGGCCAATTGCAACTGACTGGCGCGGCGGGAAATCAATCGCTGCCGCTGCAGGCTCCTGCGGTTGCTCAGGTCGCCTACACAGCCACCCCGGGTACACCGCAGGGGACTCCGGCAGGCTATGTGATACCGGGAACGCCGCAGGCCGCATTGATGCCTGTTCCCCAGGCAGTGCCCGCGGTTTCTCAGTATGTACCGGGCTCTGCTACGGGATATGGTGTTCCTGTCGTCCAGCAGATGGCTGCGCCTGCAACGCCTGGTCAGCTTCACTCCGGCGGGATGGTGGCTCAGTACGCTGCTCCGCAGTCTGAAGCCGCCCCGTCGCCCATCCCGGTTACTACATCTCCGGTGATGGCTCAGACAGCGCCACCTGCAGCACCGGTGGCAGCGGCCTTGCCCATGGTGTACGCTCAGGGACAGCCACTGCCAGCCCAGTCGATGGCGTCGCCACTCACTATGCCAGTTCCGGCGGTGGTCGCGCCGCAACCGGTCCTCAGCCAACCGACTCCAACATCCGCGCCAGCACAGACTCAGAGTGCAGCTGCTACGGGGACAGTCGGCGGGCTGCCTCTCGCATTCCTGCGTTCGTTTTACAGCCAGATGCCTCAAACGCAGCAAGCCACGTTCTGGAGAGATCTGCGTCGACTTCCGGGAGCTGTTTCGCCGGCTGAACTGGCTGCGTATCGTGAGTTGGCACTGTCAGCCACCGACATTGCTCGGGTGGAAGCCGCCATCACGATGCTCGCGGTCTACAAACAGCGAGAGCTGGCGGAAGAGCTGTTGAAAGGTATGAACAATCATGCCGATCCCGTTGTCCAGCAGTCAGCGCAGACTGCATTGTCCATGCTGCAGATTCAGTAACAGGATATGCAGTCGTCACGAGTCTGTGAGAATCCGGTGGTCCCGGATGATCGACTCACTGGTCATGTGCGAGTGGGGTCACGAAGCACTCGGACCAGGTTAACCGGACGTTTCTCACCTCGCCGCATGGGCCGCGGGTTATGCCTTGCCATGCCGCGTTCCTGGTAAGAGTGCTGCACGATACCAGCAGTCTGCGGGGCACTGAACTGCGGTGACCAGCCGGCAAGTTGGTGTGATGTGGGCTCCCGTTGTTTCGCCCGGACCGGCCAGGCAACGCTCCCGGGCATTCCTCAGTTGTTTGGGGCAACTCGGCGTGGGAAACGCTGTCCGGAAGACGCGCAGTCATACCTTTGCGCACTTCTCATACGTCCCTCATACGCAGAAGAATCCGGAAAATCGGCATCGAAAGGGGATTCCCGGAGTTCGCCAGCAGTTCATCACACAGTCGGATTAACCCGTATTGCTGTCAAAGCAGGTATTCGTTGATTCGGTTACCCAGGCCAATTCTTTAATCCATTTTGACCAGGCCCGGATCTGGTCATAGAAGACTGCAGAGGGAAACTCTGCGGAGTTTTTGGTCACCCACGGGGACGAGGTGCGCTCTTTGGAGACCGACGGCGGTTTACTGAGACGCCGGATAACCGGATCTGAATCCTTGCAATCGCTGCGATTGACCGGCGGCGGATCTACCGAATTCCGCGATGAGCAGCGGCGCAGGACTACCATGCGTATTCTGTTGGCCATCTCTGGAAATCGTGAAACTCGGGACAATCCCGTGAGATCCATAACGATGTGTCTGACCGAGGTTAAAAAATGGAAATGTGTGGCTGAACTGTGAAGCCGAAGCGTTTCATCCTGCCAGTTCTGCTCTGCCTGGTCACTGCGACGATGCTGTTGCTGCGGATCCGGGAACAGACCAACTATGGACAGGTACACGTGCGGGTGAGCGGGGACAGCAGTTCCGCTGTCGCATCGATACTGGCCGTGGGGCCCGCCGGGTCTCTGACAAAGCTGGTCAGACGGGACGACGACGCTGCGATTTTCAGTCAGTTTGGTGCGACGGGCCCTGTGCACCGTATTCATGTGGTGACTCGGCCAGGAGTGACTCAGCAACCGGTGGTGGAAGAAATCCGGGTCGGTGAAAACTGGTGTACGCCGTCGTGGCAAGTGCCGATCGTCGAAGGGCCGATCATAGTGCCGCTTCCTGTCGAACTTCAGCAGGGAGAATTTCGGCCTGCAATTACGGAATACGTGCCCGGCCGATTCTCAAGTCTGAATTTTCTGGATGTCCACGAGGCGATCAACTGGCAGGGGGATTTCTGGCTGCTGCTGACTCCGTGTGTCGAGGCCGCGGTGATGATTGTGGTCCCCTGGTTTCTGTATTGCCTGCTGCGTCCAATCATCGTTCGGAGTCTGGGCACCAGCATCCCGGAGCAGGATCTGCAACTGCTCAATTCGGGACCAGGGCTTGCCGGACTTGTCAGCCGGGGAGTCCTCTACCTGGTGATGGTCTTTGTGGCCATTCTGGTGATTCATCAGTTGTACTGGCAGATTCCGGACTTTCGCCGGATACGCTGGGGAAACCAGTTTCTGGTCTCAACCCTGCTGCTGCTTGCACTGGGTTGGGCGATTCGGGCGTACTGCTGCAGAATTACAAGGCTAGTCGACGACCGAGCGAGGATTCGTACGGCTGGATTACTGCTGCTGGGAGTCGGCCTGATCAAGCTGCTGTGGATTTCCAGTGTCGACACTGTTCAGACCGGCGATTATCAGAAGTATGCGGACTATGGAATGCAGATGGCATCCGGTGACTGGAATTCATTTTCCGATCGTGAACACACCGGATTTCCGATTTTCCTGAGACGTGCCTTTGTCTGGACCTACCCCCTGAGTCTTGGTGTTGTCCGTGGGATCATCCAGCCTGAAGGTGTAAATGTGGCGTTTCAGCTTGGCAGTACAGTGCTGTTTGGCTGGCTGGTCTCACGGATGTTTTCTGTTTCGGTCGCGTGCTGTTCAATCCCGTTCTTTGTTCTGTATCCGGGATTCTGGTATGCGCCAACGATCATGAGCCATAACACGCCCGGATACTTCTGGATGCTTGCAGCGTGGTGTTCCTTTGAGAAGCTGCGGCAATCGGCAGGCGAGTGTCTGTCTGAGCACCGCACCGGGTGGCACCGGCCTGCCTTTCTGATGTGGTGTCTGACTCTCGGGATCTGTCTCGGTCTGATGGAGTTGACGAAACTGCTGAATCAGATGTTGATTGCAGGCCTGGTTCTCGTGGCGGGATTAGAGTTATTGAGACGGCTCGCTGGCGATGGGAACGTGCTTGCATTCAGCAGTCGCCGATCAGCACTGCTGTTCTGCGGGGGGCTGATCGTCGCAATGCTGATCAGTAGTCGCGCAGTAAAACTGGTTGATCAGCAGGTACTTCAGAGAGCCGCTCCAGTGAGTCTGCCGTCCACATCTTTTGTGGATCACATTCTTGGTGTGGATTCGGAGACGGACGGTAGCGCCATCTGGGTTAACTGGTGGAAACGTGACTACTTTCCGTTGCTGAGTGGGTCGCTGAAGGAGCAGCTTGCGGTCAGAAAACTTCTGCATGAGAAGCTGACCTGTGGCATTCAGGCATTTTCCGGAGTGCTGCGACGCAACCACTTTTACAGCCTGCAGTCCATGGACTACGCGTGGCGAGCGTTTGGGGGGCGAGCTGGGAGTACTGAAGGAGCCCAGGAAGTTTACCGCGTACCATGGTGCGGGATGCAGAGGCGTTTGATTCAGGGAACCTGTTTGCTGCTGCTCTTCTGCACTGCCGCACGAATCCTGTTGGGGCCGATTTGTGCCGTGACGGCTGCCGAACTGTTTCCACTTTGTTTTTCTGTCGGGGGATATCTGGCCATCGTGCTGCTTGCTGAGGCAGCACCGTATTACGGTGAGATCGGTGTGTTTCCAATGATCTGGTCGACCGGACTGATTGTTGAGCGTTCCTGTCGGTCACAGAACCTGATGGTGTTGCCCCATGAATGAGTGGTTGGTGATCAGACAACACCTGCAATGGCTACTGAGGGGGACCATGGGGCTGGTCCTGCTCGTGATTGGCTGGATGACTGCCGGACGCTGGGCTGACCAGCGAAACATGGGATTCGCGAGATTTGTTCCTCGGCCGGCTGTCGCGGCTTCGATGTCCGAGCAGGCGACCCGGTTCACGGCGTCACGTTCTCATGCGTCCATTTGTTTTTCCGGCTCAATGCGGCGACTTAAGGCGGGCGACGTATCGACAAAAACATTTCAGCTGTCGTCAACTTTCCCCTCCCCGAATCACCGACTTGGTTTTTTCGTCAGTGGGGATCAGCGTGCTCGACCTCTGCCGCTTCTGAAAGCGGACGTTGTCCTGTGGAAGGACCTGCCTGTTGAGTATTCAGTTCAGGTGAATCAGAAGGTGGTTGCCGCGGGACGGGTTGAGGAGCTATCAAGGGCCTGTTTCCTTGAGATTCCTGCTGAGTGCCTGACATTTTCGGAAAACAACACTTCAAACGACGTGCAGGTCGCATTGACGCTGCGTTGTCTGAGCGACTGCGAAATTCCTGCGATACCCCCAGCCCTGGCGGTCGAGTATCCGTTCTACTCTGCTGCCACAGCGGCGGAATCAGCAACTAACCCTGCTTCGAGGACTGCGCCGGAAATCCGAGTCCACAGACACCAACGTCTCGCGATCTCTCGGCAGGATCAGTTGCCGGAGCATTCGAATTCCGCCGGCATCTCTCGGTCTGAGATTCATGAGACGGACGGGGGAGCAAACTAATGACACCTCCCGACACCGCCAATGTGGATCGAATGCAGGTCTCGGTGATCGCACCGGCTTATCGCTGTGCGGATTGTATTCCGGAGTTGTATCGTCGCTTGTCGACAGTCCTGACAGACCTCGGAGTATCGTACGAGATCCTGTTTATCGACGACGGTAGTCCCGAGAATGACTGGGGCATGATCCGTGAGATCTGTGACCGAGACAGACGCGTGCGTGGTGTTCGCCTGAGTCGGAATTTTGGACAGCACTTCGCAATCACAGCCGGTCTGGATTACTGTCAGGGTGACTGGGTCGTGGTGATGGATTGTGATCTGCAGGACCAGCCTGAAGAAATTCCGAAGATGCTGGAGAAGGCGAAAGAGGGCTTTGACATCGTGCAGGCACGTCGTTGTTCCAGAAATGACAGTTTCTATCGTCGGAGCATGTCGCGGATTTTTGTCTGGCTCTACAACGTGCTGGGAGACCTGAAGGCCGACAATGCTGTGGCGAATTTTTCGGTCTCATCGTCGAATGTGATCAGTGCGATCCGAAGATACCGGGACCGCAGTCGCACGTTTCCCATGCTGCTTGAGATGGCGGGATTTTCCCGGACGACTGTCGATGTGATGCACGCTCCAAGGTTTGCCGGACGCAGCGCATATAACTTTACACGGTTACTCGATGTGGCCATTCAGTTGATTGTGGCCCAATCGGTCAAGCCTCTGGTGCTCTCCATTCGATTCGGCTTCCTGCTGGCGTTCCTCGCACTGGTGTATGGCCTTGTTATTTTTGTTCGGTATTTCACCCTGCAGCAACCCGTTGCAGGCTGGACCACACTGGCCCTGCTGATCTGTTTTCTTGGCGGACTGGGTTTCGCGCAGCTGGGTGTGATCGGTCTTTACCTCGGACGAATCCTGGAAGAGGTTCGACAACGACCGCTGTACATCGTGGATCAGGTCCTGAACCTGAACGAAAACAAATCCTCTGATCGAAGTATGCTCCGCTGAAAGCACACAGATTATGACACTGCAACTGGGAGTCATTGGTGGATCGTTGAACTCCGCAGTCGGACGGACTCACCAGATCGCTGCCGAAATGGACAATCACTGGGAGATCACTGCGGGGTGTTTCAGCAGAAATGCGGCTACCAATCAGGCGACCGCCAGGGAGCTGCGGATTCCGGAAAGCAGAAACTACCGGGACTGGCGGGATTTGCTGGAATCAGAGCAGGGACAACTGTCTGCCGTCGCAGTACTGACGCCGACACCGAGCCATGCGGAAATCATCTGTCATGCCCTGGAGCTCGGCTATCCGGTGATCAGTGAGAAAGCACTCACGTCCTCAGTGGAGGACGGCGAGCAGATCATCAAGGCCATTGAGGCTCGCAGTGGCTTCCTGACTGTCACCTACAACTATTCTGGTTATCCGCTTGTTCGGGAACTACGCAATCTGATCAGAGCGGGCCGACTGGGGACGCTGCTGCATGTGCAGGCGGAAATGCCTCAGGAAGGATTTCTGCGATTGGTTGGTCGTGAAAATCGTCCACCGGAACCACAACCATGGCGACTTCAGGACTACGAAATTCCCACTGTGTCACTTGATCTGGGGGTCCATCTGCACCAACTGATCCTGTTCCTGACAGATCGACATCCTCTGCAGGTTTGTGCCACTCAGCAGAATACGGGTTTGTTTGCAGGAATCATTGACAGCGTTCAGTGTCTCGCGCGATACAACGAAGGCCTCACTGCCAACCTCTGGTACGGAAAATGCGCTCTCGGGTGCACCAACGGACTGCGAATTCGAATCTTCGGAAGCCTGGGATCAGCAGAATGGTATCAGCAGAATCCGGAAGAGCTGCGACTGCATGACAATCTCGGCGGTACGCAGATACTGACACGAGCGAGTAACCAGGCCGAGATCTGCTGCGAGGGACGTTATGGACGCTTCAAGGCTGGACATCCCTCAGGATTTATCGAAGCCTTTGCCAATTATTATGCCGATGTTGCGGACGCATTGCAGGATGGGCCCGGAGCAAGTCCGAGGCATGAATACCTTGCGACGGCTGAAGATGCGGTGGAGGGTCTGCGGATGATGGCAGCCATCAATCGATCGGCAGAATCCGGACAATGGGAGTCGGTTTGGGAAACGGCCCGGTCTCACGGAACCTTCCCTTCCAAAACGGGCCGCGACGAATCCGTCATGCCATTCGTTATGCAATCAACAATTTGAATCACGACGCATGCGAAAGCATGGTGTTGCAGCTGCAAGGCCTTCGTCGTCGGCGTTTGGCTGCGGATACGGAGTCCGGACCAGCGATGAGTACACCGGTCACCCTTTGTTTTTAATGTTCTGATCCTTATGGCAGCCGTTGATCATTTTCACGTGAATCCGAAGGGACTCTCTGTTTGCAGAGATTTCCTCGACGCTCCCGCTTCAAAGCGTTTTCTTTTTGGAGCGACGCCGTACGCGGAATCGCTGCTGAAATCGATCGAGGTAGCTGGAATCCTCGACGACAGGATAACTGCTGGTCAATTTGCCGGCATCCCGGTGGTACGGCTCCGAGACTGTCCGCCGGACGCCTTGGTTGTCAGCACGATCCTGGGACGCATTCGGACCGCTCATACTCAATTGCAGCAGCGTTCCATTCGGTATTGTGATCTTTTCACCTTCTGTCGGTGTTCCGGTCTTGCCTTACCGGAAATGCGATTTGTCACCGGCTTTCGCGAAGAAGCTCAGCAGAATGCTGAACATTGGGATCAGATCGGCAGGCTGCTTTCGGACGCCCGCTCGAAGCAGGAGTTTCAGGCTCTGAGAGACTTTCGGCTGAGTGGGGACTCGGAACTGTTGAGCGGATTTTCCGACCGTCAGCACGAGCAGTATTTTGAGGAATTTCTGGATCTGAGAACGGATGGAGAGTGCTTTGCTGACGTTGGCAGCTTTGATGGTGCGACGACGGTAGACTTCATCCGGCGTTGCCCGGGATTCGCGCGAGCGTGGGTGTTTGAGCCCGATCCAGCGGGGTTTTCCACTGTCAGCAGACGATTTTCGTCAGAGCCACGGATCTCATGTTATCCCTGTGCCGCTTCTGACAAATCGGGTGTGGAGACGTTCTCCAGCTCCGGGTCAACCTCAGCTTGTGTCGAGGGGGGCGAAATCTGTGTGGAAACCCGCGCACTCGACGAATTCGACCTGAAGGATCTGAGTTTTCTGAAAATGGACATTGAAGGTGCGGAGTCGCGCGCAATTCAGGGGGCGAGGCAGTCAATACTCCGCTGGCACCCTCGCATGGCGATCTGTGTCTATCATCACCCCGGCGATATCTGGAGAATACCCCAGCAGGTGCTGCAGATCCGCTCTGACTATCGACTGCATCTGCGCCACTATACGGAGGGTGTGGTGGAAACAGTTATTTTTTTCCAGCCGAACCCATGAAACAGCTCCTGATTGCCGGAGGCAGTCATTCTGACGTGCCCATGATTCTGGCGGCGCAGCGTCTTGGTTTCCGGGTCATCACCACCGGCAACCGGCCGATGGATTACGGACATCAGTATTCGGATCTGTACGTCCCCTGCGATTACTCCTGTCCTGACGCGTTGCTGGCAGTCTGCCGCCGTCATGCGTTGCAGGCCATTGTCCCATGCTGCAACGACTTTGCAGCGCTCAGCTGTGCGTATGTTGCGGAGAAACTGGGACTGCCTGGTCATGATCCACTGGTGACGACGGAAATACTGCATCACAAGGATCGCTGGCGTGCATTTGCGGAAACTCGTCCGATCCCGGGGCCTCGCGCGATTGGTTGTTCCACCTTTGCGGCTGCATACGAGGCTGCGAAGTCCCTGAGACTGCCCCTGATCATAAAGCCCGTCGATCTGACAGGAGGCAAGGGAATCACACGTGTCGGCACCCCTGGCGAAGTCGACACGGCCATACGATCAGCCTTCTCCGTCAGTCGAGCAGGTCGAATTGTCGTGGAAGAATTCATCGAAGGGACTCGTCACGGCTTCACCTGCATTCTGAGGAATCAGGATGTCGCCTTTTACTTTACAGATGATGAGCATTATCACCTGAGCCCATATCTTGTATCAGGAGCCTCTGCACCATCATCACTGACGTCAGGCACAGTTGCCGAATTGATAGGCGTAAGCCAGTTCATCGCCAGGGACCTGAATCTGACTGACGGTATCTTTCATGTAC
Source organism: Planctomycetota bacterium (assembly GCA_039796955.1). Lineage (GTDB taxonomy): Bacteria > Planctomycetota > Planctomycetia > Planctomycetales > Planctomycetaceae > SXXK01. Next base: position 12,262 of record JBDKIW010000076.1, on the reverse strand, counting down.
AGCTGATCTGCAGGCCAGACCAGACACCGGCCATCATCGAAATTTGTCGCCGTCCCCCCGGAGACCTCTATGTCGATCTCGTCAGACACGCCACAGGAGTGCCTTATGCCGAGTGGATCATCCGATCTTTCGTTGGTCTGCCACTGGACGACATCACCCAAAGCCCCGTTCGTCAATTTGTAACGCGACACTGCCTGATGGCTGACCGAGCTGGCAGATTCCTGGGATTTGAATTCGACAAGGTGATTGCAGAAAAAATCACCGAACAGATCACACTGGTGAGCCCCGGGGCCGAGGTAATCGCTCCGGAGTCTCAAAAACTTGGCATTGCTTTCGTGCATTATGACAGTGAACGGGATTTTCGGGGCACGGCTCCGATACTTCAGAGCAAACTGCGAGCAGCAATCGAACCATGAGTTCATTATCTGCTGAGTACTCAGGAGGCACGCTGGTGACAACACGGTTTGACATTCGACCAGATCTTGTCTGGGCGTCAACACTGGTGGCGATCAGTTTTTCCCTGTTTCTGCCATTCGCGACACTCGGCATCGACATGCATCATGATGGAATCATGATGAAACCGGCGCTGGACGTCGCCTCCGGTCAGATGCTGCATCGGGACACGTTCACGCAATATGGGCCACTGACAACACTGACGCAGGCCCTGCTGATGAAAATCTTCGGCAGTGAGTTACTGGTGTTACGGGTGGCGACTGTGGCAATGGACAGTCTGAGTCTGGGGGTAATGTTTCTCTGCTGGCGCCGACTGATGTGCCTTGAGTTATGTCTCGCGTCAGCATTTCTCTGGATGTGTCTGCCGTACTTTTATCGGCTTTGGTGGCATGTGTTGCCGTGGTCGTCATCGGAATCACTTTTTTTCCAATCCTGCTGTCTGTGTCTCATGTCGCATGCGATGGCCGTCAGCAGAGCTCGCACTGCCTTGCAACTGATCACAGCAGCAGGCCTATGCGCCTCTGCGACTTTCTGGTGCAGGCAGCCGGTGGGCGCATTACTTTCCATGGCAGGCGCAGTGATCCCCATGTTGCTCCAGTCCCGATTTGAGAACGTGAGAACCGGATTGCTGCAGAATGGTCTGCATTATACTTTCCGCAATCGTTTCCTGCTGGGATACATCGCCGGGGGAGTAACTCCGGCTGTGATCATTCTCGTGTGGCTGGCCGCGAACAGTGCTTTGTATGACTGGTTTGAGCAGAATGTTCTGTGGCCGAGAGTCTTCGCAAAATCATATCTTTCTTCGGAACAGCTCTACCAGTGTTTTTTTACCAGAAAAATCATTTCTGTGTCAGCGGCGATGGCGATTACCATCGCCCTCATTAAGTCTGTTCAGGGTAAAAAACGTCTTGGTTTATCACTGTGTGCGGCGATTGGTGGCGGCTGGGTAGTCATTGCCGTGTCGCAACCATCTCTGATCTCACTGGAAACGCTGCTGAAACTGATCCCTCTCAGCTCGCTTCTGTTTGTGTATCTGCTGGTCATCAAACGCCAGTGGTACACTCTTCAATGGGTGTTCCAGCGAGGTCTGCTTCTGCCCGTACTCGTTTCGTGGGCACAGTATTATCCGGTGCCCTGTATTCGACATATGTTCTGGGGGGTAACCCCGATGGTCGGACTTTTTGTGTTCCTGCTGAGTCGATTCATTCCGGTGAGATCGGGATTGCTGGCAATTGGTATTGTATTCATGGCAACACCACTCGCGTGGCAGCGATTTCAGGAGGGACAGTTGCATCTGCGCAATACGGTGGATGGCCAAAGTCTCGGCACGCCATTTCAGGGTATGCGGCCATACCGGGACACAAATCGCGGCGGTGTATCGTGGTACGTTTCGTTTGACAGCGATATCGAATGGTTTTCGAAACTACGGGAGCAACTTCAGGAACAGTACAGGGATGTCCCGGTACTATTGTCAGGAAACGATGCCATGCTGACGCTCCTGACAGACAATCGAGAGAATCCGGGTCCGTACTATCTCACCTGGAAGGAACTGGCAGGATTCCTTGACGACAACGAGAGATCCCTGTTCATCAGGTCGCGACGTCCACTGATACTGATACAGGCCGAAACGGGCACTGAACCCGTGGTGCCGCCGATGGCGGTGGCTCTTGGGTACAGCTGTCAGCCGCAGGGTTCTGTGCTGGGAAAGGACATGTATCTGCTGACGCCACCGTTAGCAGCCCCATCCGGACACGATGGACTTTAATGGAGCGACCCCGGTAGAGGGGGCCGCTGATGATTGCGGAATACGCCGGACATAGAGGGTCGAAGGCATGCCGGCAACAGTCTGGCAGGGCCGGGGGCAGTCCGCACCGGCAGCACTCCTTCCGTCAGCGGATTTGCCGAAACCTCGTGAGGTACCGACGGGTTGAACAGAGCCAGTGCGGAGACCTGCGGCTTCACTGGTGATGCAGGTTGTCAGTGTTCAAGAGCGATAAGCCGGTTTGTGCCGTCCTCGATGGACAGCCCTTGTGCATGGTGTTGTTTGTGGCTCGAAAGCCGCAACCGGTCTTACCATAGCGTTGCGTCACCATGGCGTTTCCGGGGTTGAGCAGAATTCCTGATCAGAAAAAGACAGGCCTGATGAACAGCAAGCCATTGCGAATTGTGTTCGCATTACTACTGATCGCCGCATTTTTTGCAGCAGTGTGGCATCGCCATAATGACGAACTCAACTATGGGCAGTTGCACGTGCGTTTGGCTGAAGACTGGAAGCCGCACGTAGCAGGTGTGCTGGTACGTTTGCCGGACAACAGCCTGCGATCACTGAGATCGCGGGAGGAAGACCGAAATGTCTACAGCATGCTTGACATTGTTTCGCCTGCAACCTCCGTCGTGATCTGTACCAATAAAGACTTTCAGCCCGGTGACGTGCCTCCTGAGATCCGCTGTGGTGAGAACTGGGTCCCACCATACCGCAAGCTTGCAGTATCGAAACTCCCCCGGAAACTACTAACGAATCAATCGACCAGCGAGGAGGACCTGGTTTGGTGGGAGTTTGTTCCTGAACCGTATTCGCGAAGTCGACGCCTGGCCGCGCCCGGCGTTGTGAACTGGCAGGGGGATCACTGGCTGATTGGTGTTCCGCTTCTGCAAACTCTGGTGTTCAGTCTGCTTTTAGTGAGTGGCTGTTTTCTGCTTCGTTCCGCAGGGCTCCCGGAGCCCGGTGGCTTACACAACTATCAGGCGGTGAATCTTCGTGCCACACCGGTGTTTTCCGTCGGCATGGGCTGTGTGCGTTGCATCCTGATTCTGCTGACACTGCATCAATTAGCTGAGTTCTGGCCGCTGCTGTGGGATGTTCGATGGGGTGGGCAATTCCTTGCAGCGTGGCTGGGACTCCTGATTCTGTTGTCCGGGATCCTGTTTTATATTCGTGAAATCCGGCGAGCGAGCAGCGATCGCCGGCGCATGCTGATCGCTGGGACATTTTTGCTGGTATCTCTGATCCTGAAACTCATATGGGTCAGTCGTATTGACTCAGTACAGACGGGTGATTACGAAAAGTATTGGCGCTACGGGCAGGCAATTGCTGCCAACGATGCCGGCCTTGTCGGAGACGAGCACTGGCCGACGCGAATTCTGTACCTGCAGCGTGCCTGGGCATTCACCAGCCCGATTGTGCAATTATTTGGCTCTGATTTTTCGGCCGTGGAGGTCAGTTGTGTGGTGCTGCAGCTGCTGACTGCATTGATATGCGGTTGGCTGATTCAGCGTATGTTTACGCTGCAGGCGGCCTGTTGTGCGTTACCGTTCCTGATTTTCTATCCAGCGTTCTGGTACTCGCCGACACTTGCGGCAATCAATAACGCCGGGTTTCTGTCAATGGTTGCACTCTGGTGTCTGGTTCAATTGTCAATGACATTTCTGGGAAGTCTTTATGGCCGGATGCTGGGAGTCGATGATTACCTCAAGTGGGGAGGTTTGACACTGCTGCTGTCGGGATTCTGGGCGTTGGTTGATCTCCAGAAATCGTTTGGAATATTCGTGATTCTGACGACTGTTATCAGCGGTTCGTATGCTGTTCTGCGATATCTGAAGTTGCCGGACGAGCAGAGACCACAGAAGTTTTTTCGCACGGTGTTTCTGGCGGTTGCGATGCTGTACTTTTCGTGGCACTGCAGTCGTATGATTCAGCGAGTCGCGAACGCAGACCTTGTCAGAATGAATGGCCCTCTACCCAGCGTCTCCATGATTCAGTATCTGTCTTCCGTTGATTCCACAACAAACGGCGATGGTCGAACCCTTGATAACTGGCGTTTTGCATACGTTCCGATGGTCCCGGCTGCCCAGCGAGAGCGACTTCTGATCCGAAAAATCCTTCACGAGAAAGTGGCTGCCGGCATAGAACTCTGGTTGTGTGCCTTCCGTAAGAACGCCTTCATGACCCTGCAGACTGACTACAAAAACCGTACTTTTGGCGGGTATTCCAAAGGTGTGGAAGGACGGTGGGAGTTTACGAGAGTGCCCTGGAACTCCGCCCAGAACTGGATGCTTCAGGGATTCTACTCCTTCATGTTACTGCTGGCCCTCAAACGCCTGCTGTCCTCAAATCTGATGCCAATCGCCACGAGCGAACTGTTTCCATTGGTATTTGTGACAGGACAGTATCTCGTCATCCTGTTTGCTATGGAAGCGGGGCCCTACTACAGTCATATCCTGGGTTTTCCACTGGCGTGGAGTGCCGGGTTGGTTATGTGTCAGAAATCCACGGAAGCTCGCAGTCTGCAGTCTCTGGGTGCAGAGCTGATGTCCCTGATACCCGGAGCGCTCACGATGACAATAATTGTCGCCTGGCATCTTGTCGCCGGGATGGCAGTGGATCGCTCGGAGTTATCGTTCCTGAAACTCAAATCCGGCGAGGCAACACAGTCTTCAGTGAACGCCGTCGTGGAGGAATCACGGGTACATCAAGCCCTCACGTTTCCAGCGGACCTGAAAGAACTGCGGGCCGGTGACGCTGTGTCTACGACGGTCGTGATTCCAGCGGCATTTGCCCGCGGTCCGGAATTGTGTTTCTTTCTGTCCGTGAATGCACGTGCAAGAAACCTGTACCGAAAGAACACGTTCTGGGACGAATTGCCCGTGGAGTATGAACTCGCAGCCGGTGAGAAAGTCATTCGGTCCGGACGATTGGGTGAGCTACACCCCCCAATGCTCATTCAGGTCTCCAAATCGGATTTTGCTTTGCAGGGAGACGGGCAGTCCTCATCAGGGTCATTGCCAGCGTTGAAATTGACTCTGAAAGTGCTCAAAGATTTCAGCATTTCGAAAACCGGCATCATGCCGGCACTCGCCGTGGAATATGCGTTCAATCCCCTTGAGGCGTCTGGATCGAAGGCGAGCCCAACGGGGACGACGCCCCGATAGACCAGGTGGCCGGTTCCGCGCACGTCGATGTTGCCGTGGACAGAACTCGCGGCTTGCGATGCTCTTTCAGCGTGGTCGGAGGCGTGTCGTCGTGATCCCCGCGGTCACTCAGAATTAAGAGCTTTTTGAGGACTGGTGTTTGGTTTCCTGAAGAGGTGGTGGGCTTTACGGGCCGCAGATTTGCAGAATCCGCGGCCCGTTGTCATTCATGGCGGAAAAGCTCTTCGATGGCACAGGAGAAATTCGGATGCTTTCTGTCAACAGGGCGGTATCGGTTCCGGGAAAATGGTGCGGGCCAGAGATTTCCTGTCGGCGACGAGGTCGCCTGTGCGTGCAGTGATGGAAGACCGGTGCAGAGAGTGGGCAAGACCCTTCAGAAATCATTTAAGCTTCGACGCCCGGCTTGATCGCAGTGAATCGTCGGGTCTGGGCCCCCGGATCATGAGCCCAGGAGCCAATCTGGTCGCGGGACAGTCAGTCAGCGACTTGAGAGATCGTGAACTTGATCATGATCTTCACAGCGGTCCCGGGGAGGATTGCTCGGTTCCGGCAAAACGAAGCGGGTATTTCGTCCAGATATGTCTGCCGTGATTCGCGGGGCCGTATCGGCCCGTGGATTCCTTTTGGGCCTCATCCCGGCAGGCCGGGCATGTCGATTGTTCCGGCGTGATTTGGCGCCATTCCGCCAGGGGAGACGCTGAATTGTTGCCGTTTTTCCCATGATTGTTATTGTAAACGGGTTGTTTGACGTCGTTCTGACCTTCTACCACTGACTGAATCCGGCAAATTCCCTGGAAATTGGCGAATCAGCCAGCTCCCTGTCACTTTTGGATAGAATGAGGTATCTCGATGGTGCGAAAGACATCTCGTCGCGGGTTCATCGGAACAACCGCTGCTCTGGGAACCGCCTACTGGGTGGCTCCGCAGACATTTGCCCGCCCAACTCGGTCGGCCCTTGAATCCCTGACGGCAGCCTGTATCGGTGTCGGTGGCAAGGGTGACAGCGACAGCAGCCACATTGCTGATCAGGATGTTGAAATCGTCGGGATCTGCGACGTCGATCGACGGACGCTTGAGAAGAAATCCCGTGAATTCAAAAAGGCGGAACAGTTCACTGATTTCCGCGCGATGCTGGACAAGCTCGGTGACAAAGTTGACATCGTGACTGTCAGTACACCAGACCACACGCATGCCGCTGCGGCCGTCAAGGCCATGAAGATGAAAAAGCATGTGTACGTGCAGAAGCCACTGACCTGGTCGATCCGGGAAGCACGCGTGATGCGTGAATTGGCGGCAGAGATGGGTGTCGTCACGCAGATGGGAAATCAGGGCACATCGGAAAACGGGCTGCGTGAAGCCGTGGAAGTCGTACGCTCGGGTACTCTGGGCGATGTGACGGAAGTCCACGTCTGGACAAATCGACCAGTCTGGCCACAGGGAATTGGTCGTCCTGCCGGCGAAGATAAGGTTCCTGATACGCTGGATTGGGATTCCTGGATCGGCCCAGCTCCGATGCGTCCGTACAAGGAAGGCGTCTATCACTCCTTCAATTGGCGCGGATGGGTCGACTTTGGTACCGGTGCACTGGGCGACATGGCCTGCCACACCTGCAACCTGCCGGTAATGGGGCTGAATCTATGGGATCCGGTCGCGGTCACAGCTGTGAAAAATCCGGGCATCGTCGAAGGCGAAACCTTCCCGGGTGCGACCACGCTGATGTTTGAATTCCCGGAACGCGACGGTCTGAAGGCTTGTCGTTTCTACTGGTACGATGGTGGAAATCTTCCGGCTGATGATCTGATTGCAAAACTGCCAGCGGGCTTCCGCAAGCAGGTTGAAGAGCAGAAGCAGGGCAAGGGACGCACCAGTGCTGCACTGCTGGTTGGTTCCAAAGGCATGCTGCTGTCACAGAACGATTACGGTGCGGCTTACACGCTGCTGCCGGAAGAAAACTACAAGGACTTCAAAAAGCCCGAACCGACACTGCCACGCATTCCGTTCAAAGGTGGTGGCGATGAGCGTCAGAAGTGGGAGTTCGTGGAATCTGTCCGCGGCAATTACAAGCCGGGCACGATGGGCAACTTTGGCTACGCTGGACGTCTGACGGAAACCATTCTGGTCGGAAATCTCGCGGTACGTGCCGGCGAAGGACAGCGCATCGAGTGGGATGCAAAGAACCTTGTCAGCACCAATATGCCGGAACTGAACAAGTACGTACATCGTGAGTATCGCAGCGGATATTCACTGTAATCAGACATCGGCTGCGTTTGCACAAACAGTCGTCCGAAGCCCCGGTGGTCAAACGCCGGGGCTTTTTTCATACCCCGGCCCCAGCAGTGGATGTCTCATCAAGTCCTGCGAAATGTCGCTCGGAAACGACGGCCTGTCCACGTTCGGGAAGAATTGCCGACCTGTGGCAAACGGCATCAAAAGCGAAGACCTCAGAATTCCTCACACGTGTCGCGCGGCGGCTGTGCCTGATACTGAGCAAAGAGCCAGCCCCTGTCATTGACTGTCCCGGTCACACTGCGGTGAAACACAAACTCAGACAGGCGATCCGCACAGGCCTGAAATTGCGACAGGCGAACTTCGTAGTGGACCTGTAATGCCTCTTCGGTCAGCGTGACGTGCGTGATCAGGAGCGATTCCAGACAGGCTGTTCGGCTGGCGGGTTGACAATCCAGGTCCAGCACCCGCAGGAAGTCACCGCGCCTGTCACACAGCTCCTGAAAGTACCGGCACAGGCCGGCAACATCGTCGCCCTGCTGGTGCCACTCAGCCGGAAATGGAATCAACAGGGTGCCCGCCATGGTGCAGACCTTCGACGCAGAGTGGCGACAAACGAACAGGAAACTGAGGCCTAAGTGTACCATCGGGCTGGTGCTGTCGAACACACAGCAGCAGATCTGCACCTGGCGCGCAGGAACGACACTACCATGCCGAACGGTACTCCCGGAGATCACTCGGCAAGGCGGGGACGCCTGTGGGCGAACGGAGAGAACAGATCTGCGCGGCAACAGTTCGGAACCCGTGCAATCTGCGGATTCGTTACAACCTGCAGAGTCAACGATGTGCTCGTTGATTTCCAGTCGATCCACCGGTGGGAGTGGTTGCAGAATTCCCGGGCAAGTGGAACGTTGGGCTTATACGGCGTATTGACGAGTCTGGTTCCTGCATCCGAGCGTGTTTTCGTTGGAGTTCCATAGCGGTGCTCCGAAGAACTCGTGCAACTTTTCAGAGATTTCATGTGACATGATGTCCGTCAAAGCAATCAACTCGAGACTGCGCATTGTCCTTGCGGCCTCAGAAGCGGTGCCGTTTTTCAAGACCGGGGGACTTGCGGACGTCACAGGGGCACTCGCAGCCGCCCTGTCCCAGCTGGGACATGACGTGGTCCTGATCATTCCGGACTACTTTCCCATGCGGCAATCTCGCAAAGGGTTGCCGGCAGTACACGAAACGGGCATCCAGGTGACAGTGGCGATGCCTGAGCGGCCGGTGACCGCCACCATCAACTGGGCGACACTGCCGGGAAGCGAAGCGCGCGTGCTGCTGGTGCGACAGCCGGAATATTTTGATCGTCGGCAGCCTTATGGTGAAGGGAATGGCGGGTACCAGGACAACTGCGAGCGGTTTTGTTTTTTCAGCCGAGTTGTGCCGGAAATCTGTCGCCAGATGGTCCTGCGTCCGGACATTCTGCACTGCAATGACTGGCAGACCGGTTTGATTCCCGCACTGCTGAATTCGAATTACGCTGCAACATCTGGTTTCGAACACACAGCCTCGGTCATGACCATTCACAACATGGCTTACCAGGGGAGATTCTGGCACCTCGACATGCCACTGACCGGCTTGCCCTGGACCTACTACAACCATCGTCAGATGGAGGCCTGGGGGGAATTGAACCTGCTGAAGACGGGGTTGTCATTCGCTGATCAGGTTTCAACCGTCAGTCCTACCTATGCCGAAGAGATTTGTACGCCGGACGGCGGCTATGGACTGGACAGTGCTCTGCGTGAACGTCAGGCCGACCTGACGGGAATCCTGAACGGGATTGATGATGCGGCGTGGAATCCTGAGACGGACGTGCTTTTGCCCGCCCATTATTCCGTCGAGACCTGGCGTGAGGGAAAGGGACGCTGCAAAGCGCACCTTCAGCATCGCATGCAGTTGCCGTGCTTTGAGGAAGTGCCGTTGATCGGTATGGTTTCTCGTATGGTGGATCAGAAGGGCTTTGATCTGATCATGGGGGCCGCGCCCCGTCTGCTGAATCGCAATCTGCAACTGGTCTTTCTGGGAACGGGTGATCCGTGGTACGAGCAGAAAGTGCGTGAGCTGGCGAGTCAGTATCCGGAACAGGTGGCCGCACAGATTGGCTTTGATGAATCGCTCGCACACCAGATTGAAGCCGGGGCCGATCTGTTTCTGATGCCCAGTCGTTTTGAACCCTGCGGTCTGAATCAGATGTACAGCCTGCGGTACGGAACCATGCCGATTGTACGTCGCGTCGGCGGGCTGGCGGATTCAGTTGTGGCCTATGATGGCAGTCCCGAATCTCTGCAGGCTGCAAACGGTTTCATGTTTTCAGACTACACTGCAGAGACGCTGGCGGAGACCGTCGAACTGGCCCTCGATTGCTGCGAGAACACAGAACTCCGTGACGTGCTGGTCCGCAACGGCATGACGCGTGACTGGTCATGGTCGGGCAGTGCAAGTCGCTACGTGGAAGTTTACCAGAGGGCGCTGACGAGGGTGGCCGATCGTCGTGTTGAGGGGCGCATCTGACGACGGCAGGCAGGCTGGGTATCGGTGCCATGGGTTCGATCGAAACATGCGTGGGATTAAAAAAGGCCGGCAGGGAATTTCTCCCCGCCGGCCTTTTGTACTGACTGAATGTCGCGATCCGGTTGGCAGGTTACTGCCCCAGCATCCCGCCGCTCTTTCCCTTTTTGGAAGTGCTGTTCAGTTTCAGTTCCACATCGGTCAATCCTTCGGCCGGAATATCAACATTGAAGGGCTCGATCGAAGCACCGGAAACGGCGGCCATCATCTGAGCCGGGTCGGTGGACGCTCCATCACCTTCTGATCCTACACGCACCGTGTACTTGCCAGCCACGATCCCGTCGCCAGTGACGTAGGTCGTGGCGGTGAAGCTGCCATCTTCCTTCACTTCCGCATAGGCCGTGCGCACACCACCATCGGACCCCTGAGGGACAAATTGCACTTTCACCGAACCATAGGGCTTGCCGTCCAGAGTCAACTTGCCTGTGAACGGGACAGTCTTGGCTTTTTCACCGTAGGCTGCATCACCGGAGCAACCGGCAATCTGCAGCAGAGCGAGGCAGGTCAGAACGGAGAAGAATGATTTCAACACGCGAAAAACTCCTTAAGAAAATTGTTGTGGATTCAGAGTGGGCGTTCAGAAAAGGGGTCAGGAACCAATAGTGCGGAGCACCCTCCGGGCCATTTGGCTATTGGTTCCTGACCCCTTTTCTGAACAACCAATAGTGCGGAGCACCCTCCGGGCCATTTGGCTATTGGTTCCTGACCCCTTTTCTGAACAACCAATAGTGCGAAGCACCCTTCGGGCCTTTAGGCTATTGGTTCCTGACCCCTTTTTCTGCCCTCTGCCAGAACCAAAAAAAACTCCCGATGCAGGTGAATGATTCCTGAACACCGGGAGTTCTTTGTTTCGTGTCACTGATCCCGGATAAGAATCAGAACTCGCCGACAATCGGCTGGCCGGCTTCAGTGCCACCAATGTAGGTGTGCAGTGCAAACCAGACCGAAGGCTGCTGAGCACCCTGCAGGTTTTCGCTGAGGAAGCGGACAGAGCCGTCGCACAGCAGAACCTGACCGCCACCAGTGTGAACGCTGCTCGCACCTGGCCAGTTGTTGTTCAGGCCGAAGCAGGCGAGGTAGGTGGGCGGATGGACATACGGAGATGCTTTCCACCAGTATCCGGCAGCCTGACCGTCAGGACGCAACCAGGTACGAACACCGACCTGACCGATCCCACGCAGGGCGGCCGAGTCCATCACATCGCCGTTGCTGCCCGGATCGATGAACGGCGTGCGGAAGACGGCGTTGTTGATGCCACTGCCACGGAGAATCCCACCCATTGCCTGATGGCTGGGTGCACCCGCTCGCGGCTGAAATCCCTGAGTGGAAGTTTCGGCCACGGCGATGGTGTTGGATGTACCGTCCTTCACGTCTTCAAGACGAGTTCCTTCTGAACCGTTCTGGAACGGCCCCTGGGCCCAGTGCGGACCACGGTAATGCCAGTCCCATCCCATGTTGCCAGCGTAGTTCATGTGAGCCAGACCGTGGGTGGACACGCCACCGCCAAAGCCCGGGTCCGACGGACACTGCAGCGTTGGCAGCCTGCGGGAAACGATCGTTTCACCGGTCGGCAACGTCTGGTAGGTGTTGGTGGCCTGATTGAACATGGGCAGGCTGAAATTGATCGCGCTGTACAGATTCGCCTGCTCCAGATACGGCAGGATCAGCGACACCCAGGTGTGGTTGCGAGGAACCGGGTTGGTGTTGTTTGGTCCAAGGTAAGCCACCATGACCTGAGTCGGTGGAAACCGACCGTGGGTGTCATGGTAATTGTGCAGCGCCAACCCGATCTGCTTCAGGTTGTTCTTGCACTGTGTGCGTCGAGCGGCTTCGCGAGCCTGCTGAACCGCTGGCAGCAGCAGGGCTACCAGAATGGCGATGATCGCAATCACCACCAGCAGTTCAATCAGCGTAAATCCCCGCGCCCCTCCGGATAATCGACCCTTTTTAACCATTTTTCAAAGTCCCCTGAAAATGCCTGAAAAAGAAAGGAATTGAGAACGCAGGCTTGGAGCAGACTTTATCTCGTTCGGGAAAA
>JBDKIW010000075.1:0-7631 GCA_039796955.1 Planctomycetota bacterium | reverse complement strand
CGGTCACGGTGATTCCGGAGACACCGATCCTTGGGGTGGCTCCGGGGCAGGCGGCGGTGTTTTATCAGGACGATCGCGTTCTGGGTGGGGGCTGGATTCAGCGTCGAGCATGACTGCCGGGGGGGACTGGCTGGTGGAAATCAGGAGTCGAAAATCCTGTTTTCTGGCAGAGGTGAAACCCCGCGGCCAAGTCGCTAGAATCTGGCGGATTGCGGTTGCTTGCAGTCGAGATTGAGTTGATTTTGTTCCGGTGCGAGTGCTGCGGATTGCTGTTGCCGCGGGATGTGCAGCGGATTTCGAGTGTTATTTCTGGTGGTCCACTGACGTGGCCTCATTTTTTGTTCGAGTACAACTGAATGTCTGTAATTACTGCTGCGGATACGGGTGCCCTGACGTGGATTGGCATGGCGGAACTGGTGCTTCAGGGCGGGGTTTTATCCCGTGAGGATGCCATTCGCATTCTGGAAGCTCCGGATGAGGAGTTGTTGGCGATTCTGGACGCTGCCTATCGTGTTCGGCGGGAGTATTTCGGGCAGACGGTGCAGTTGTACTACCTGAAGAATGCGAAGAGTGGGTTGTGTCCGGAAGACTGCAACTACTGTTCTCAATCAAAGATTTCGGACGCACCGATTGAACGTTATGCCATGTTGAGTGCAGAGCGTTTGATGGACGGGGCGCGGAAGGCGGCTGAAAGTAACGCGCGGACTTACTGCATTGTGGCCAGCGGGCGTGGTCCGACGAACAGGGAAGTGGACCATGTTGCGGGCGTGGTGCGTCAGATCAAGGAGCAGTATGGTCTGCACATCTGCTGCTGTCTGGGACTTCTTGAGCCGGAGCAGGCATTGAAGTTGAAGGCTGCGGGTGTTGATCGGGTCAATCACAACCTGAACACCAGTGAGCGTTTTCATCCGGAAATCTGCACGACTCATACGTTTCGTGATCGCCTGCAGACATTGAGCATTTGTCGTGATGCTGGTCTGGAGTTGTGTGCCGGCATGATTGTGGGCATGGGTGAGGTGAATGGCGACGTGGCAGATGTCGCACTGAAGCTGGCCGAGTTGAATGTGGAGTCGATTCCTATCAACTTTCTGCATGCCATTGATGGAACACCTCTGCAGTCGAAGCACGAGTTGAATCCTCGATACTGTCTGAAGGTCCTGTCGATGTTTCGATTGACCAACCCGAAGGCTGAGTTGCGAATTGCCGGCGGGCGAGAAGTTAATCTGCGTTCGATGCAATCGCTGGGGCTCTATCCGGCCAACTCCATGTTTGTCAGCGACTATCTGACGACTCCGGGACAGAAGGCGGAAGAGGATTTTCGCATGATTGCCGACCTTGGATTTCAGATCACCGCGGGTGATTATGATTCGGCCAAACTGCTGGAGCTCTGGAAGATTCCGCATGCAAAAGCCTGTGGTTCTGAAGCGGCAGGCCAGTGTGGTTGTGGTTGAGGTTGACGTGGCGCTTGTCGTCTGACGCAGTGTCCGATGGTGTGTTGATCCATCGGATACTGACAAGTCAGTTGGCAGCCTGTCCCTGCGTTGGTCATTCGTGGGCCATGCGATTGATGGCCTGAGATCGGTCGATTGCATGCAGATCCAGCCCATTAGTCTTCGCGCCGGTCCCTGCCCCGTCAGTTTCATCGGGTGCGGGGACATCTCGGGGGTGAATTTCAGCAACGACAGCCGGGGGATTCACCGCGGCGATATCTTCGTTGCGGTGCGCGGGAGCCAGGCAGACGGTCATGCATTTGTTGATCGGGCTGCTGCGGCTGGTGCATCCGCGGTGGTGGTCGAAGAGCCTGTTGTTCACCTGAGTATCCCTCAGTGTGTGGTGCGGAACACCAGGCAGACGTGGGCATGGATTGGGATGCAGCGTCTGGGAAACCCGGCTGCGCACCTGCGAGTGTCGGGGGTTACGGGAACAAATGGAAAGACCACGGTCACGTGGCTGCTGAGGTCGATCCTGCGGCAAGCCGGGCTGCAGACGGGGATGATCGGGACGATCGAATACAGTGATGGCCTGCAGACGCATCCTGCGGGAATGACGACACCGGACCCCTTTGACATTGCGGCCCTGTTCCGACAGATGGTGGCGTTGAAGACCACTGATTGCGTGATGGAGATCAGCAGTCATGGTCTGGATCAGCGGCGATGTTCGGCACTGCAATTGTCTGCGGCCGCTTTGACTAACATCACACAGGATCACTTCGACTATCACGGTGACTTCGAGCAGTATTTGCGCAGCAAGGTGCGGATTGCCGACCTGCTGGCGTCCGGGGTGCCCTTGCTTGTGGGGATTGACGATGCGGGCGTTCGCAGTGCGCTGGTGCATTTGCAGCATGTTCCGCTTCGCACCTTTGGTCTGTCAGCGGACAGCGATCTTCGCATTCAGCAATTGCAGCCGGATGAGACGGGACAGAGGCTGGAAGTTTCTGTGGACGGGCGGAGTCTGGAGCTTCGCACCTGTCTGATTGGCCGACACAACGCCTTGAATGTGCTTGCGGCAGCGGGCATGGCTCATTACCTCGGAATTTCTCCGGACGTAATTCAGCGTGGGCTGGAGGGACTTGAGCATGTGCCGGGGCGGATGGAGCACATTCATGGAAGCCAGTCATTTCGGGTGGTGATTGACTATGCGCACACACCGGATGGACTGCAGCATGCGATTGAGACACTGCGGGTGCTGACCAGTGGCCGCGTGATTGTTGTCTTCGGGGCCGGGGGTGATCGGGACCGAAACAAGCGTCCATTGATGGCCAAAGCGGCTCAGTCTGCTGACCTGGCCATTGTGACATCTGACAATCCACGATCGGAATCACCGCGGGAGATTCTGACGGAAATCTGCGGTGGGTTTCAGGCGGCATTCGACTATCGGCAGATTGTGGATCGCGAGCAGGCGATTCGTGCGGCGCTGTCGTCAGCGGAGCCCGGCGATTGCGTATTGATTGCCGGTCGCGGGCATGAATCTCTGCAGGTCATTGGTACTCGTCAGATTTCTTTTGATGATCGCAGAGTCACGAGGCGTCTGTTGCGGGAACTGGGATATTCAGCCTGAACCTTGCGGCGCTGGGATGCGTTTGCGGATCACCGACCGGCTAAAATGCTGTAGAGGCGGAACGGGGGAAGGTGGTATTCTGTGTTTCCGGTTGCCTGACACCTTGTGGTCGTACGAGTTGCCACTTCCGTTGGGGGGATTTCTGCCAGCGGGGTGTGTGGAAAGTGCGGGACTGCGACGGAGTCGGGCGAGGGGCCAGCCTGCTGACAGAGGATGCGGCGGATGGTCAGATCGGGGCGGCGGTTCGATCGCTTCCCTGCCGAAACATACCAGCATGGATGCCGAAGTCATGTTTCCCTGTACGGTCAGTCAACTTCAGGAGATTCTGGGAGGGAGTGGTTGCCTTGGGGCGGGAGCCCTGTCGGAAGTCACCGGGGTCTCGATTGATTCACGAACGGTGCGGCCGGGCGATGTTTTTTTTGCCATGTCCGGCCAGAAGACTCATGGAATGCAGTTTGCCGCGCAGGCGAAAGCAGCGGGAGCAGCCTGCATTGTGAGCAATGCTGCGTTGTCCGGGGAAGTTGGCGCGGAACAGAATTCCCGAGGCGGCGGTTCTGCGGAAAGACACTGCCCTGTTCTGCTGGTCTCGGAACCGATTGCGGCGCTTCAGACGCTGGCTCGCTGGAATCGACGGCAATCCCGGGCGATGGTGATTGGGATCACTGGCAGTGTCGGCAAAACGACGACTCGGCAGATGCTGCATCACGTGCTGACATCGGAGCTGCGTGGGATTCAGAGCCCCAGGAATTTCAACAATGAGCTGGGGGTTCCTCTGTCCATGCTGGAGTTGGGGGCGGGCGATGAAGTTGCGGTTCTGGAAATGGGCGCGACTCGGCGGGGCGACATTCAGTTTCTGTGTGAACTGGCCAATCCCGGGATGGGGGTGGTGACACGTGTTGCGCCGTGTCATTTGCAGAGCTTTGGAGATCTGCAGGCGGTTCGGGACACGAAGCAGGAGTTGGTCAGCAGTATTCCGGCGCAGGGCATGGTGTTTCTGAATGGCGATGACGAGCTGGTGCGGACGATGTCGCAGTCGTCGTTGGCACCGGTAGTTTTCTTCGGGACCGGGGCACACGTACCCCGTCGTTTTCAGTCTGAGGAGTGTTCGGCGGGGAGGTGTTCCTTCCGGCTGGGACGGGATCGCTACTGGTTCGAGGGGGGGCGCCATCTGATGCACAGTGCCGCGGCTGCAGTGATGGTTGCGCGGTCACTGGGGCTGACATCGCGTCAGATTTCTGCGGGGCTTGCTGCTTTTCGACCGGAAGCCGGACGGGGGGCTGTGGTCCTGCGTGAGCCCTGGACGGTCATTGATGAAACCTACAATTCGAGTCCGGCGAGCGTGCGAGCCTGTATCGAAGCCATGGCGGACTGGTCTGGTGGTCGGCGTGTGATCGTTCTGGGTGAGATGCTGGAGCTGGGGGAACGCGAAGCGGATTATCATCGGGACATCGCTGCGATGCTGGCACATTCGCGGATTGATCTGGCCTGCTTTGTGGGCCGCTTTGCGAAGATTTGTGTGGAAGCTGCGATGCGGAGCGGATTTTCGGGTCAGCGAATGATTGCATGTGAGCGGCTGGATGAACTTGCAGCGATCCTTCCGGACATGCTGCAGGAGGGCGACACGGTGTGTCTCAAGGGATCGCGGGCCATGCAGATGGAGCAGCTGATTCAGGCGCTGCAGCGGTCCACCGGGGATGCGGTCAGGGCGGCCTGAAATCCGGGACTGCCACACGTCACTGAAGTGTGTCTCTGGCGGTGCGGGCTAGCTGAACAGGATTTGGTGTCATGAGTTCTGTGAGCGTTTCCACGCGATGACATCATCGAGAATCTGGCTCAGGGTCAGTGAGGGCTTGCGGCCAATGGTGTGCTGGAGCAGATCGACGCAGGGAACGCGACGCTGCACGTCTTCAAAATCGTCGCTGTAGGCTTTGTTGTAGGGCAGGAATTCAATTTTTGCGCTGGACTGCGTTTTGGCGATGACGGTTTCTGCAAGTTGCAGGATGGAGACGGGCTGGTCGCTTCCGATGTTGAACACGCGTCCGGCGGATTTGTCGCTGAGAGTCAGGTCGAGGACACACTTCACGATTTCGGCGACGTGTGCGAAACAGCGGACCTGGGATCCATCGTCATAGACGACAACAGGACCACCTCGCAGAGCGGCTTCAACGAAGCGGGGGACGACCATTCCGTAGTTGCCGACCTGACGGGGGCCAACGACGTTGAAAAAGCGTCCGATGGTCACGCCAAGACCGTATTTCTGGTGATAGCCCAGTGCAAGGAACTCGTCGATGGCTTTGGAACAGCCGTAGGCCCAGCGTGGGCGGCTGGTTGGGCCGAGGTGCAGATCGTCTTCCTCGGTCCAGCGTTCCCTGGGATTCTTGCCATAAACTTCGCTGGTTGAGGCGAGAAAAAACTTCTGAACCTGTCCCTGGACGGCCAGCCGCAGCAGTTGTTCGGTGGGATAGATGTTTGTTTCGATGGTGCGCACCGGGTCATCGGCCACCAGTTTCACTCCGACGGCTGCCGCGAGGTGAAAAATCATGTCCACGCCGTGTACGGCTTCTGCGAGGGCCAGCGGGTCGGTGATGGATGCATTTCGAAGGTCCAGTCGCGGGTTGTCGCGGACTGCAGCAAGATTCGCGGCGCGGCCTGTGGACAGGTTGTCAAGAACGACCACGGAGTGCCCCTGGAGCAGCAGCAGTTCGGTGAGATGACTGCCGATGAAGCCTGATCCGCCCGTTACCAGACATTTTGCCATGATCTTGAGACCCGAAATAGCGTGAGAGGTTCTGCCGTCGAGTGGCAGCGAGGTGACGATAGCAGCAAACGGGCTCTGAATCGACCCAGAATCCGGATCCATTCCACAGGAAGCGGCAGGAGCTTTCGGGGGGGCCAGAGTGCCAGTCGTGCCGGTGTAATCGACACAGGTCGGAGAACCTGAATGTTCAGTATGATCAGGAAAATTGACACAATCGTTACATTTGGCGCGAAGCTGGCTTAGCGCCAAATGGTGTGCCAATCAGGAAAAAATTGGCGCGGAATTCCCAAGTGGTTGCCTGGATTGTGCTTACGAAAAGTCCGTTTGTAACGATTGTGCAGTCTGTGCCGATGGTACGGGATGTGCCAAATGTAAGTGATGTTGTGACTGTATCGGTTGCGACGGATCTGAGGTTTCAAGTGCGGGCTGGTGCTGTGTTTTTGACCACAGTGGCGGCGATCGCAGAAACCGACTGTCCCTCGTGATCGGCTCTGTTCACTGCGAGAGAGATTGGCGGCCTGAGAAACCGCCCTTCGACTGAGAGGATGTCAGTCGTCGCGTTCATCTGAGGCGAGACGGGGCTTTGAGCCTCGTCTCGCTTCTGGTGTTTATGCCTTGTGGAATTTGGACCGCTGGAGATGCGGGCACGAACGCCGTCGCTGGATGGTGGAGTTCGTGCTGTCAGCCGGTGAGTTCGGAGCGAGCTCAAACTGGTTAGTTCTCCGCGCGGTCCATTGCGCACGTCTGTACGGCAACAACGGGCACGGCCTGGTGGATGGCGTTCGGTGCTGCGCGGCAAGGGTGCTGAGGTCGGCGAGACCTGAACAGATCTCCCCAATGTCCAGAGAGAGTCGTTTCCTGCCGCGTCCGCGGAGTCTCCGTCTGCGCATGAGCCACGGGCTTATGCACTGGCGGGGGCTCAGTCGGTCCCGGAGGCTCATGGATTTCAATCAGGGGGCTTTGACGATGGTCAGGCTGATGTGGAAAAGGTTTTCAGGGTGTGAGAGCGGAGCGATTTTGTCCGCTGAGATCGTGGTGGTTGGAACGGTATTGATTCTGGGATTGATCACGGGCTTAACCGGTCTGCAGCATGCGCTGACCAGTGAGTTGCAGGATCTTTCCGGGGCGTTTGGGGCTCTGGATCAGTCTTACTGTTTTTCGGGCCATGCGAAGATTGGCTTTTGTGATCGAATCTGTGCTTACAATTCCGGGTCCTGTTTTCTGGATCTGGCAGATTGTTCAGAAGAGGCTCGAGCGCACGCTGAGGGCGACCTGAGGGTGCCATCGCACATCAAGTGGGACTCGCGGCCGCATGCTGGCGGACCATGTCCTGACTGTGGCAGAACTCATGGGAACAGCCCGGCCGCAGGTCCTGAGTGGCACCCTGAGCATCGTTCCGACTCGCGTGGAGAGGGGCGTTCCCAGCCACCACGGCCGCGCCCCGACGAGGGGCGTGATTCGGATCGACGGCCTGAGCGCGGTTCAGAAAATGAGAGGCGTCCTGATCAGAGTCGTCCGGACGGTCAACAGCGGCCACCGGCGCCTCCTCGTGGTCGCAATTCGGAGACTGAAGAGTCCCGACAACCAGCGCCGGTCCGCCGACGTGCTCCCATGCCGGAAGCTCGGGAGAAGCGCGAAGAAGAAGAGTCGCGCGGCGACCGCCGGGATTCAGACCAGCGCAAGGACTCAGACCTCCGCAAAGACGAAGTTCGGGAGGAATCCACGTCGCGCAAGCGGGAAGAGGACCTGCAGACGGGGCTACCGGTCACCGCTGGTTATTACGTCCTGACAAGTTCCACGGCCCCATATGGAGGTT
>JBDKIW010000074.1:0-6266 GCA_039796955.1 Planctomycetota bacterium | reverse complement strand
GTCAGAACTGGAGTACGTCGCGGGACTGCCCCTCGTCTTCGAAGGGGCGAACCTCGATCACTCTGTGGAATTTGAACAGTATTTCACTGCGGCCAAAGATCGTCGCAGCGCAGCCATCATGCGAGCGATCCACCGCGACGAAATTCACCATGTCCAGTTCGGGCTCGAATGGCTCCGGTACTGGAAGGGCCAGGATCAGTCCGATTGGGAGGCATGGACTCAGGCCCTGCACTGGCCCATTCGACCGTCCCGGGCACGCGGAGAGCTGTTTCAACGCGATGCCCGCCTGGCTGCAGGGCTAACCCCGGAGTTCATTGATCGGCTGGAACAATTCTCCGAGTAATCCAGGTGCCCCGCTCAGGCACTCACCCGATCCGAATGGGCCGAAAACACCAGCCCCACCGGTACGCCGGGGTAGAGTCTCAATCCCGTTTCATTCAGGCCAGTGACGACCGAGGCACAGCCGGAACCTGCTTCCGGTACCGGAGTCAACGGCGGTGTCGCAATCATCACGGCCCCTGCCGCAGCCGTCGGCACACCAGGCCGCCCCTGCCGCGCACTGTCTGCCGCTGCCGTCAGAGACTGCCATTCCCCGCGACCGACCGGCAACAATTCTGCTCGCAACAGTTCCAGCAGGTCCGCGTGGTTTTCACAGCGTGCGGGTGCCGACAGCAGCTGCCACTCACCGTCCGGTGTCCCCACAGCCACGCAGGGCTGGTCGTCATTCAGTGCCGCCAGCTCCAGTGCATCGCTGACCGCGTAGGCCTCGTTCCCCACGAACCGGCACTGGACTCCAGTCGCCCGCGCCGCCGCCTCTCTGAATTTCTCACCCGACACGGCTTCCGGCAAGGCGGCCGCCACGAAACCAGGCTGAAACTCCAGCCCGCCATCGTCTGCGCCAAGAAAACAGGTCAGGACCCGCCCCGCCGGATCATTGGGCCCTTTCAGAGTCCCGGTTTGCCGCAATTCAGCCGCGTGCTGCACCGCCGCGTGATACTGAGCCACGCCGGAAATCAACAGCGGACGCGTCACCGAAAGGCGTTCCGTGATCTGGTTTTTGGCGGCTTCTGAGGTCACTGCCCAGACGCGATGCCGCACTCCATGCTCCAGAAAACATTCCATCGGCGTCGCCTGTCGCACCAGTCGCTCCAGCAACTCGGAAAGGCTTTCCCGCGACGCATCCGCCGTCACGTCTTCTGCCAGTGCGACCACCGGGGCGAGGTCGGCGTGCGCGGCCCGACGCAGTTCCAGACAGGCCCGAATTTCCTCTTCCGCGGACTTGAGCGCCGTCACCGGAACCACGGGCTGACCATCAGCACCCTGCAGTGCTAACTGCCCAAACAGACTCCAGCGTTCCCGGTCCACCTGACCGTCCTGAAATCGCGTTTCCACAATGTAGAAAGCCGTCTCATGCTCACGAACCAGAATGCCTTCTTTACGCCACAGGCGGAAGAAATCGTCAGCACGGGCCGTGCGATCTGCCGGCGACGTATCGCCTGGCTCGTCCCGGTTACAGATCAGACGCACGACATTGCAGGGGTGAAGCCGGTATAAGGCCCGCTGAGTCGCTGCGCAAATCTCACTCGCCGCCGGGGACAACACCTCGGACAAGGCCCCCACCTGACTCAGATCAAATCGCCAGCCGCAAAACGGCAATACCTGGATCACAAATCATCCTCTCGAACAAGAGTGGTCCCGGCAGATTGCCGACGGACCGAGTTCCACAGCCTGAAGTGGCCAGCTGCTCCAGCATCGCTCACGAGATCAGGACTTCCACAATGCTGAACGTTTCCGAAAAGGTCCCTGTCGTGCTCTGACAACCATGAATATCGGGCTGATGCTTCAGAACACGTGTCAGGAACCGATGATGCGGCGTCCCCTGCAGGCCGGTCATACAAGGGGTCAGGAACCAATAGTGCAGAGCACCCTGCGGGCCTTTGGGCTATTGGTTCCTGCCCCCTTTTTCTGACCTCTTTCTTAAGCCCCCTTCATTGAGTTGCCGCCTGGAGCAAGCCCAGCGCCTGCAGCTTGCTGCGACATTCGTCCCGCTCACGGCTGCGATTCAAGCCCGCCCAGGCGGGATCCTGAGCCTGCAGAAAGTCCGCTTCAGAATAAGGAGGTGCCGCGCCGCGAGCCGCCGCTGCTGCCGTGAGTCGCTGAATCACTGCAGTATCCAGCCGCGTCAGAAATGTGGCCTGCATCCGATAGTCAAGAAATGCCTCCCAGACCAGTGGAAACAAGGGGGCCACGATCTTCTCACCGATCGCCGTCGCGTATTGCCGAATTTCCAGCTGGGCATGGCTGTCCATCCTCAACGCCAGAAAATGCAGCAGGTTGTGCAGATCAATCTTCCAGTAAGCTTCTGTGTAGGTGGACAACGGCAGGTCTTTTCGAGCCTGCTCTCGCGCGACTCCCGCGTCAATCCGAGCCTGATACACACTTCGCATCTGATCCTGCAGCGTTGTCTCTTCCGCCGTCAGACGCTGCCCAAGGTCTGCCGACAGGTACTCACCACTGCCCTGCCGATTGGATTCGGCCTGCCCTCGCCAACGGTCAGTCTCAGTGGTCTGCGCGGCGTCAATGGCCAGTGAATAACGAGTACTGTATTCGTTGATGTTGGCGGTTCTGTGCCGCACCCACTGCCGCCAGCAGTCCATCGGCACTCGGACCAGAAACTTAATCTCCGCCATCTCAAAGGGTGTCGTGTGACGATGACGCAGCAGATAGCGAATCAAGGTTCGGTCATCACTGACCTTGCGAGTTCCCTCACCGTAACTGACCCGCGCCGCCTGCACGACACTGCTGTCGTCGCCCATCACGTCCACCAGACACACAAACCCGTCGTCCAGGACAGAGAACTTCTGCCAGCGCAACTGATTTACATGAGCAAGCCGCTGCTCACTTGACTGACGAACTTCACTGGAGGCTTCGTTTGTGGACATGGGGGCTATTCGGATGTTCAGAGTCTGGAAACCGGGCGACGTAGTTCACGGTGTCACCGCGGAACGCGTCCCGCACGTCGGCGGATCGCCCTGTCATTACAGTTTCCACCAACACCGCCGACCAGTAGCATAGCAGCACTGCAGATGCCAGGAAAGTGAATGACGCGGCGGTTCTGTGGCACGCAACGGTTCCCGCTATCATCCGAATCCCCGTCTCTCACGATTTCCATCAGGGCGAATTTCTCAACAGGACTGCACGTCGTGCTCTACTCCCTGCTCAAGTCGTCACCCGTCGGAGATCTTCTGCTCGCAGCCGATGAAACCGGGCTTCGCAGCATCCAGTTTCTGCCCGCTCCGCCAGCGTCACAGAGCTCCGTCCTGCCCGCAGATGGAGAATTCAATGACCGGGCACTCAAGGATGCCCGCGAGCAACTGCTGGCCTATTTCCAGCGTCGCCTGCGGTCTTTCCAGTTGCCACTCGCCCCGATCGGCACCCAGTTTCAGTCGGCCGTCTGGAACGCGCTGCAACAGGTTCCCTGGGGACACACCGCGTCCTACAGCCAGATTGCCTCCGCCGTCGGTAACCCCCGCGCCTGCCGAGCAGTCGGCCTGGCAAATGGACGCAATCCCATCCCAATCATCATCCCCTGCCATCGCATCATCGGCAGCTCACAACGACTCGTCGGGTACGCCGGCGGTCTGCATCGCAAACGCACGCTGCTGGCGATCGAAGGGCAAACACAACTCTTTGAACTCAATAAATAGACCTGACCCCTTTTTCACCAGGCAAAAAAGAAAGGGGAAAGGACGAATCCTTTCCCCTTTCCACCGTGAAGTCTGCCGAAACAAACTTCTCGGCAGGAGCTTCCCGCTCGGGCCACGCACCCATGTGAGCGGGAACAGGCGAGTTTCCTGACCTTCCCCTCCCTTAACCCCTGCGGAGTTTTCGCGAACATCGGGTCCCACCACTCCGATGCTCACCTCCATTACCCTGCAACAGCAAGCTGCGCGCCAATCCCAAAAAAACAGCGAGGATTTAAGCAAACGCACTCGCACACGCGGAAAAGGGCCTTTTTTCAAGGTGTTTTCGCGGCTCAAACAGCAGAAGCTCGCTGCAGTGGCTTCTACACGCGCCTCCGCGAAATGCAGTCCAGCGCTGAAACTGCCCGCACTTTATGCAGCGGAGTGTCCAATGTGTGCGCACTCCGCGTTTCCACCCAGTGACCTGGGACGATTCCCCACGCTCTCAGCCGGCTCGCAACTCACACATTCCACTCCGCCGATCACCCCGGCAGCAGGAGCCATGTCAGCGCAATCAACAGACACACCGCCACACCAGCCATCACCCAACGAGGCTTCGGGGCGTCAGAAAACTGTTCCCGCGA
Organism: Planctomycetota bacterium; assembly: GCA_039796955.1. Taxonomy (GTDB): domain Bacteria; phylum Planctomycetota; class Planctomycetia; order Planctomycetales; family Planctomycetaceae; genus SXXK01. Next base: position 1,939 of record JBDKIW010000074.1, on the reverse strand, counting down.
GGGATAAATTCCACAGGCCGGGCACTGCGGAGCATCCTCATACATCTCTGCACCACAGGCCGGACAGGCCACTCCGCCGTCGTCCTCTGTCTCATCCCCGTCCGCATCCCTGATGTCGGCGTCCTCGGCAAATTCGTCGCTCGACCAGTCGTCGTCGTCCGCTTCCTCGCTGGTTCGCCACCCCATGGTTCCGCTCCCTCCTGATCTCGACTCGCGACATGCCCCGCAGTCCGTCATTCTAGACGTTCAGTTGACTCTGAACCTCGCGAAGATCTCGATTCTGCGGAATCCATATGCGGCCGGCCTGCTCAGCGATCGCCGTCTTTCAGGACCAGTGACAGAGCGATTCCACGTAGGCCGCTGAGCCGTCTCGCAGCCAGCCGTCCAGTTGCGCCGGATCTTTCAGCTGCCGCCCCCGTTCGGTTCGAACTCCAAGGAAGGCACAACGCACATCGTTCATGGCCGTCATATCGCCCCAGAGCTTTTCGAACTGAGACACAGGGAAGACGTCTTCCTGTCCATGCCCCCAGCGCTTCTTTACATCTTTTAATGTGATATAGGTGGGAAGCCGCCTTGCCACGTCGCGAATCGCGGTGTCCACTCGCTGTGAATCCGCCAGCGTCGTTCGATCCAACCCGAAAATCGCCAGCAACCGGTCGATATCAATCCACGTCGTCAGTGAGTTGTACCAGGCGAGTCGGAACTCATCCTCTTCACGCGGCATGGCCAGGCCCTCCACCAGCCGGACTCGACCGTCCACACGTGCCAGACCGCCACCTCGGTCATCCAGTCGCCGACAGATCACTTCAAACGACAGATCCGCCCCGGATTCGATGTGTAGCCCGAGACAGCCCGGATCCACACTGGCTCCCAGCGTGTCAATGTTGTGCAGCATCAGATATCGCAATTGCGGTCGGTCGTTGAGCATCTGCAGGAGTGTGCCATTCCGCAGCATGTTCGGAATCTCATACCAGTGGCCCACAGGATGCAGACACTGATAGGGAATGTTATCCGTATAATCCGCTGCTTCACCGGCCGTTCTGGCCCAGTTCATCAGCGCAGCTCGCAGACTGGCTCGCACCTTTTCCTTCTGCGGATCCAGTACCTGTTGCGCCATCTCTTCCCAGGTGAACTGCAGGTCCCTCAGAGTCGGAATCATCCGCAGGCCGACCGAGGCCCCCTTTGAGACCCGCAGCAACCCCTCGGACGTCCCGGCCTCAACCGCTCGCCGCAGTGGTGCATCGGTGAGGTAACCGGAGGTCACCACATGCATCGGCGTCATTCCAAATGCCTTGCCGGTCTGGCGGGTTTTGGCCACGTGAATGTCCAGAAACGAGCGCCACTGACCACCCATGCGGCAGAAGGGGTTCAGCGCCTTGACGACGCCTGCGCCCTGAGTCCAGCGGCTGCCGACTCCCGCAGCGAGAGTCACCACCGCGACTTCACCCCGTGAGATCGCCTCAATTCCACGCTCCAACGCGGCTTTCGGAACGTCTCGACGCGCGTCCAGCACATCGCCGGGCTGGACATCCATGATCTGCGCCGTCTGATGCAGTCGGTTCTGAGCCATGCTCAGCCGGCCGGCACGCAGGTCCTCCCGCAATTGCTCATGTGCGACGGAGTCAAAGCCGTTTTCGTGCAGCAGATCTTCCAGCTTTGCTGACTGCCGTGCGGCCTTTGACGTGGAGGGCAGAATTCGGCGAATCAACTGTGCTGCCAGCGACTGGCCACCAGAATCCCGGCAGGCGTTTCCAACTCGCTCCAGTTCCCCGCGCGTCAAAGGACTCAACTGCTGCAGGCCTTTTTTCAGCCAGTCCGGAACCAGCAGCGCATGGTATCCACGCGGCAACTCGCAATCCTGCCGCAGTTCGGCAAACGTTCCGTTGTCGTTGATCGCAAAATCATAAACCACCGGGTCCATCGCAAACGGAACGGAATC
>JBDKIW010000073.1:0-3904 GCA_039796955.1 Planctomycetota bacterium | reverse complement strand
GTGGCCGTCTGTGCGGTGGCGACCGTGTTGCTGTTAATCTCCTATGAAGCTCTGGTTCGCCACACCTGGCTGGGAGTCCTGTTGAACGGCCGCAAAACTCGCCCAACGCGAACCACAGCAGCACCCCCCTGAGCCGCATCCTGTGAGCACGGATGTGGGGAACGATCACGATAGGGAGGGCGAAGTTCCACCTGAGCCGATACAGATTTGCGGCTTGGCAGGAGCCGCGCCCTCCCGAAGATTGTTTGCTGCGTTTGTGTTTGGAACCACGGATGGACACAGATGAGCACGGATGGTGGGGATCGACTGGGCGGGCGTGAATGGACTGGGAGGGCGAAGTTCCACCTGAGCCGAAACAGATTTGCGGCTTGGCAGGAGCCGCGCCCTCCCGAAGATTGTCTGCTGCGTTTGTGTTTGGAACCACGGATGGACACAGATGACCACGGATGGTGGGGATCGATAACGACTGGGAGGGCGAAGTTCCACCTGAGCCGGATTATCTGCTGCGTTTGAGTTCGAAACCACGGATGGACACAGATGACCACGGAAGGGCAGTGACACGCCACGTGTCCGCAAGTGCGATGTGATCAGTGATCAGAAATCCGCCATGGAATCAACGCCGCCCACCGCTCCCGGAACCGACTTGAAAAAATCCGCAACTTCAGAGGTATAAACCCCCGCAGCGATCGGCGTAAGTTTCTTCGAAGCAGAGACTTGTGGCTACCCGAGACAGACGGCTGGCCCGGGTTCGGCCCTGTTTCCTGTCAGAAGCACAGAATTAGAGAGTCACGTGTCCCTGGAACCTGCAGCACCTCACCTTCTATTCGTTTGAATCAGTACTCATTACTTTGGCTGCACCTATTTTCTTGTCGTGCCATTGCTGGTAGGTTTCACCGGTATCGGCGACTTTCCAGTTGGTACGGCCGTTTGAGTTGCCAGCGTTGACACACGCGGCACCGGCGCTGGGGCTGGAAAATTCGACGTCCTCGGCAAACACATAAAAGTCCGGATTGTGGCTGTCCACCATTTTCCCATCAGCCACGAGCTGGTCACGGAGAGCCTTGTAAGAGGTCCATGATTTCAGCCCCTGTTTTCGGGCGGTCGAGCCTTTTAGCACCACAAAGGAATCCCCAATCTCCCGGGCTTTGGCCTCGGCTCCGACGAGATTCAGACAGAAAATAGGTGACATAGATTCTCCCGCGGGCCCCGGAATCGCAGTTGCGACTGCTTTTGGCTGTAGAAATCCAAACCCGAGGACCGGAAAGACCATCTGCAGCTGCGAGATGAAATATTCCATATCGGCGATGTCCGGTTCTGGCAAAGACGGCGGCGGGGGAGCCGTCCCATTTTGGATTCTCGCTCGCCCGGCTTCATGTCCCATGCTGATCAATCGACTCTCAAGGTATCTCCCATGCGACTTCGTGATGTTTTGATCTTTGCTGATCACAACGATGCATCGAGTCCAGAAATCTTTTGAGTCGTCCTTGTCGTGGTCAGTCAGCCGCTTTATGACGTTATCCCCCTCGCCGATGTAAACGATCTCACGGTTTGGGTTTTCCGGATCTGGACCAAGGATACAGTAGACTCCTGTCCGTCGTACTTCCTCGCGTTTTGAAAGTTGTGATAATTGAGTTCGCGAGGCCACCAACACCTTCCCAGTCCAGTTGATGATTTCAGCTGTCAGGATGCCGGTGGGCTCGCCATCGACGAGGTAAATACGAATTGTTCGGCCCTGTGTCATACTTTGGTCTTTGTTGTTCGATTCTCAGATCAGTTGTTGCGACACGTTTTTGTCGGAATGCAACTGCACGGCGAATTCAAATCTGAAGTGTAACAGGTGAAGTGTGAAGTGGATCCCATTGTCAAGACCACGAAACGTCAATTTTTAGGGAGACTGGTGATGGGCCAGTTTCCCCCGCGTGCGCGGTCCGCAGCGCAGTCGCGGCTTGCACACGCGGCGGCTCGATCGCAACTCACTCTTATGTACGTGCCCTCGGGGCTGGCACGACCTGCTTGCCGTTGTACATCGTCGACGGTGTGTGGTACTCCAGATTCTAATGCGGACGTTCCCGATTGAAGTAAGCGAGGCACGTCTTAAACCCCGATTTACCGACGGAACACTCGTCTGATCGTGCAAGTACACATGCTCGAACTTGACGCTCCATCACAAACGCGCGATGAACACGTATTCTAACGCACGACCATTCCCATTTATGCTGATGGCCGTCCCTGCCGGGAGCGATGTGCGAGTTGCGCGGTGATATCAGGTGAGAAATGGTATTTGTGAAAAGAGGCGGGTTCGGTAGCGGGGTTGGTTTTTGAACAACGGATGGACATGAAAGACACGGATGGCCTGGAATGAAGGGGCGGGCGAAGTTCCACTTGAGCCGATACAGATTTGCGGCTTGGCAGGAGCCGCGCACTCATGAAGTTTGTTTGCTCTGTTTGAGTTTGAAAACACGGTTGGACACGGGGTGGCGATTTGTGTGGGATGTGTGAGGTTCCAGCCGAGGCGGTTTTGGTGACCGGGCCTTTTGGAGGGAACCACGAAAGACACGAAAAACACGAAAAGATGGGTGATCTTTTTGTGGTTCAGTTGCGGGGCTTGGTTTTTGGAACCACGGATGACACGGAAGACACGGAAGACACGGATGGCTTGGGGTGGCGATTTGTGGGGGATTTGTGAGGCTCCATCTGAGCTGAGACGGATTTGCGGCTTGGCAGGAGCCGCGCCCTCCCAAACAACAGCGCCCTCCCAAACAACAGCGCCGTCCCGAACAACAGTGCCCGTCCGAATAACAGCGCCCCACCGAACAACAGGGCCCTCCCGAAGATTGGGTGGTGCAGTTGGCGTGGTGGGCGTTGCGTGATGTTATTCGCCGGGAACCTGGTAGTGCGCGATGATGCGGCGGCCGGTGCGGAGTCCATCCACGGCGGCGGTGACAATGCCGCCGGCGTATCCAGCACCCTCGCCAATCGGGTACAGGCCGGCGATGCCGGGGATCTGGAGTGTTTCCGAGTCGCGCTCAATACGCACGGGCGAGCTGCCACGCATCTCAGGGCCCACCAGCACCGCGTCCGGCAGGTATTTGCCTTTCCATTGCCGGTCCATGACCGGCAGGCCCGCCTGCATCGCTTTCAGAATCGGTGGGGGCAGCACGGCGGCCAGATTGGAGGGTCGTGTGCCGCGTTCATAGGACGACGGGATGCTGGCGGTGGGGGATGGTGTTCGGTTGGCCAGAAAATCCCGCGCTCGCTGCACCGGGGCAAGATAGTTTCCGCCCGTCATCTGAAACGCGAGTGATTCATATTTGCGCTGAATGTGCATGCCGGCCAGCGGATGGTCACTGCCGAATTCATGAGTCTCAAGGGTCACGACCAGCCCGCTGTTGGCGTAGGGTGTGTCGTGCCGCGAATTGCTCATCCCATTGGAACAGTACATGTTGGGTTCTGAGACGCTGGGAATGACAATGCCGCCCGCACACATGCAGAAGGTGAAGAGATCTTTCTGCCCACGCGCCACCAGAGAATAATCCGCCGCGCCCAGCAGCTGCAGGTATCCATCATGTCCGTATTTGTGCTGATTGATCAATTCCTGCGGTTGCTCAATCCGAAGTCCCAGCTGAAACGATTTCTGCCGCAACGGCAGGCCGGTGTTCAGCAGCATTTCATAGGTGTCCCGGGCGCTGTGACCAATCGCCAGCACGCAGACCGAGGTGGAAATGAAGCCGGAGGACGTTTCCAGACCCAGCAGGTGTCCATCCCGGATCCGCAGTCCCTCAAGCCGACATCCAAACCGATATTCCCCGCCGAGCGCTTCAATTTTTCGACGGTAGTTGCGGCAGATCATCGGCAGCTTGTTGCTGCCCAGGTGCGGGCGATGTTCGTACACCAGTGACGGTCG
>JBDKIW010000072.1:0-44065 GCA_039796955.1 Planctomycetota bacterium | reverse complement strand
AGGTTGGGCAGATCATTCGATGTGGAAAACCGCAGCGTCTGGAAATTGATCGCCCCGGAAATCACGACCACACCGTTCAACTCCATGTTGTAACGCTCCTGCAGATGACTGGCTAACCCTGCAGCACGTACACCGCCGTAGCTTTCTCCGCAGAGAAACCTCGGAGACGGCCAGCGCAGAAATCGAGTTGTGTAGTCGTGAATGAACTGACCAATGCTCTGCACGTCCTCTTCGTATCCGTGAAATTCCGATTTGCTGGTGTCCTTTTCCGGACGGCTGTAACCCGTGCTGACCGGGTCAATAAACACCAGATCCGTGATGTCCAGCAACGACAACGGATTGGACTCCAGCACGTACGGCGGCTTCAGATAGGAAGCGTCTTCGGGGAAGCGGATCCGCCGGGGCCCCAGCATTCCGAGGTGCAGCCAGACCGATGAGGATCCCGGTCCCCCATTGAAACAGAACGTGATCGGACGCTCCGCCGCGTTCTCCGCAGGTCGTGTGTAGGCAACAAAAAACATGGAGGCCCGGGATTTCAGCTCGTCACTGCGAAGTACCAGCTTGCCGGCCGTGGCCTTGTATCCAATCGTGCGGCCATTGATCTCAACCTCGTGCTCTGTCTCTACCAGCACTTCCCGTGCTTCTTCATCACCCGCAGATTTCGATGCGGCGTTGTCCTCGCCAGCCGCTGGTGTCTCCTGCGCTTCGACAAACGATCCACACGATCCTGGTCCCCAACACATGACCGCCAGAATTGCCCACAGCCATGGTTGTGATCGTTTGACACAAGCGTTCAACATACAACACCTTCGGTATTTAGCCCCGGATACGGTCAATCCCCCATGTTCTCCCTTAGACACCGGGGGCTTTGCAAGCAGTTTCGGGAAAACGAGGGACGATTTTCAAAACCAGCCATGTTTGCAGCATTCAGGCCTTCCGGGGCAGCCGCCTTCAACTACGCATTCCGGCCCTGTCACGCTACCATCTGCTCTCGGCTCGCCTCATGGGCCTGAGCCACGGTCACGTCCTCACCGGCCAGGCCACATCTTTCCAGTCACCGAGACAGAATGCTTCCCATGATTCAGATCACGGAACTCGTCAAACGGTTTGTAGACCATTCCGGATCCGAGCCAGGCAAGGTCCACACGGTCCTGAACGGAATCACGCTGGCGGTGGCCAGAGGTGAGGTCTGTGTGCTGCTGGGTCCCTCCGGCAGTGGAAAAAGCACACTCCTGAGATCCATCAACGGTCTCGAATCCTTCGATTCCGGCGAGATTATGGTGGATAACATCCGTTTGACGGCCACCCCCGGTCCCGATCAATCGGCAGCGATCCTGAGAATTCGGCGGCAGATCGGGATGGTCTTCCAGCAGTTTCACCTGTTCCCACACCTCACCGTGCTGCAAAACATCACGGAAGCCCCCGTACATGTCCTCAAGCAGCCTCTGGACGAAGCCAGATCCCTCGCACTGCAGCTCCTCGATCGCGTCGGTCTTGCCAGTAAAGCCCACGCACGCCCCGATCAGCTCTCCGGAGGACAGCAACAACGCGTAGCGATCGCCAGAACCCTGGCCATGAAACCAGCCGCGATCCTGTTCGATGAACCCACCAGTGCCCTGGACCCGCACACCACCGGCGAAGTCACCGCAGTCATGCAGGACCTTGCCCGGGATGGTCAGGGAATGATTGTCGTGACACACGGCATGCAGTTCGCACGCGCGGTGGCACATTCCGTACACATTCTTCACGCCGGCCGCATTCTTGAATCTGGTCCACCACAGAAGATTTTTGACGCTCCGGAGCATGAAGTGACTCGAAAGTTTCTCAGCGAAACCTGACGGAGGTCAGAAAAGGGGTGGGGTCAGAAAAGGGGTCAGGAACCAATAGCCAAATGGCCCGGAGGGTGCTCCGCACTATTGGTTCCTGACCCCTTTTCTGCCCCCTTCGCACTATTGATTCCTGACCCCTTTTCGGACCTGCCTCATTTCTAAGCGCCACTAATCCACCAGAGCCGAGTCGTCACCCAAATCCGGATTCTGCAGAGACTCAACAGCGTCCGCTGAGAGGTTTTCCACGATTGCGTATCGCCCGTCCCACCAGCGAAAAAAATCGACGCGACGACAGCGATCACTGCAAAACGGCATCGTACGACAATTGGAAGGATCATCCACAGTCTGCCGACAAACCGGACAGGTGACTGGCTGAATCACAACATGTTCTCCCACCGAGTCCAACACGGGGCGGCCCGCAGGGCCTGCCGAAAAAACTCACTGCACTGGCGCAACGGGGCGAAACAATCGCCCACGAACTGCACAGCGGCGGGCGGCGTCAAAACAGGAGCCGGACGCTGACTTGCACAGCAACGACGGCCCGCAACCGGAAACCATCGCTCCATCGCCGGACCGCACCAGCTCAGATCTTATCCGGGACCCGTCGGATCAGTCCACCGACTCAACGCACTCCAACGCCTGGGCAGGAACGACGCACCGTACAGCAACACGGCTCACTTCAGGAAATACCGCAAGCCGGAGTTCGCACTCAGAACCTGTGTCCGTCGTCTATTTGCTCTCTTCGTAATCGTCGCTGAACTCATCAACGAAGTCCGTGTCCCCGGCATCGTCCAGTCCACTCGGCTCTGCGTCCTCGTCAAAGGAATCGGGAGTCGTGGAGTTGTCGGCGGAGCCAGCCGCCGCCCCGGAATTTCCCGGTGCTACCGTTCCAGCTGCAGCGACCGGATACAAACCAGGGAAAATCAGGACCGCAAAGGGCAGCACAGCGATCAACAATCCGCCGAGAGCCACGACGATAAAGACCACCCAGAGTGCCACGGAGACCCGAGCCTGGTCGGTCAGCATGCCCCCCTGAAACAGTGACCAGACCATCGACCCGATCAGCAGGTATGCGGGAATCGCAGCCGCAAAGGCAGACAGCACAAATTGCTTCTTGGTCATGGCACGGACTCAACCGGTCGGGAAAAAGAGACAACCCCCGTTCTCAAAACTATCGTCATCCTACGAGAGCCGATTCACTCTCTGCAAGAAAAGTCTGGCAGAATCAGCATCCGGACCAGAATCGCGGCGAATAACCCACCAATCCCACCAGCCGTCCGATCACTTGACGGGCTGTTGTGGGGCGGGGGGCGGTTGTTTTGGGGCTGCTTTGGGTGCCACCCACCTGGTTGATTTTGGGACTGATGGGACTGATGGGACCGATGGGACCGGTGCAATCGATAGAAGCTAACCACGCGGGTGCCACCCACCTTGTTGACAAAAGTCAACGGCGATGGCTGGATGGTTCCGGATCCCTGACCGCAGAATCCGGATAATCTCCCCAATCCTCAGCGGCGGGCCTTCGAGCCGTTCCATCGTGCAGTGCGCGGCCCATCTACAGGATCAGAGCTACAATCCACCGCCTGCGTTGCTTCGATGCTCCTGACTTGCTCAGTCGCAGCCAACGTGGCTAGCATCCCCCCAACGCTCTGCGACTCCCGTCAATTTCAGGAACCGATATGTTTTCCTTACGAGCCCTTCTGGTCTGCTTCTGCCTGGGTTCTCTTCCGCTCCAGGCAGAGGACATCGCGTTCGAAATCAAGGAAAAGCTCGTCTATTCAAAAGTAGACGAACGAGAACTGCTGCTCGACGCGTTTGTGCCAACCACCCCCGGCCCCCATCCCGCCGTCCTTGTCGTTCACGGCGGAGCATGGCGGTCGGGCAATCGTAAGCAGCTGGCCGCCTATGCCAGCGCCCTCGCCGCCAGGGGAATGGCCTGTTTTGCGATCGATTACCGTCTTGCCCCCGAGCACAAATTCCCGGCTCAAATTGACGATTGTCGTGCGGCAGTTCGCTGGATTCGAAAGAACGCCATGGAATACCGAATCGACCCGGACCGACTCGGCGCCATCGGCTACTCTGCCGGCGGACATCTTGTTTGCCTGCTGGGGACCACGGGCGAGCCTGCAAGCTCGCAAAATGGAAATGTCGATACGCGTCTGCAGGCCATCGCGGCGGGTGGTGCCCCGACGGATTTTCGAAAGCTTGCAGACAATGGAAAATGGGCCAACTACTGGATGGGAGGAGACCTCAGCACGGTACCCGAAAAGTTCCATGCCGCCTCTGCTGCAGCCTTTGCAGATGCTCAGGACCCACCTTTCTTTTTCTTCAACGGCACAGCCGACGAACTGGTTCCGCTGAAATGGTCCAGAGTCTGCCATGATGCCCTGAAGGAGCAGGGCGTTCGAGTTGAGTGGCATGAGATTGACGGTGCCAATCATCTGCAGGCCGCCATGAACGCAGCCGTTTTAGAGAAGGCCTGTGACTTTCTGCATCGTGAACTTCAGCCGCGTCAGCCCACAACAAATCCCCAAAACTAGCTGAAGCCATCATAAAATCTGCCTGCGGCAGGCCAATCCACCGGTGGCGTCTCGTTGTCTTCACAGAATGTTCGTCTGGTGGAATACCATCCATTCCGAATCAGGGAGTGACTCCAACGGGATTCGGCAAACTATGCGCTGGATCCACCATCACCCTGACGACGAATCGAGCGATGACTTGCATGGCCCCTACGACCGTCGCGCCGCCTTCCGAAGGCCAGATAATCGTGACAATTCGTCGACTCCTCGACTGCTTTAACAGGTTTGATCTGATCAAGCACGCCTCGATCGGAGCAACGCCGTGGTGATCAGACGACTCGCTGCCCCAATGGTACCTCACGGCGTCGTCACAAGCATTGCGAACACCTTTCCTCAGGAACACAGGACCATGTCGGGAACTGACAAAACAAAGAAATCCGAGTCTCCCCGGCTGCTGACCGGCGGCAATCCGCAGATTCCCAAAGGCGATGGTGAAGCAGCGGTTCAGGCTTATCTGCAGGCGATGCCGGGCTGGAAAGCGCCGGTCGGGGCGCAACTGGATCGCATGATTGTTCAGGCTGTGCCCAACGTTCGAAAGGCGGTCCGCTGGAACACGCCCTTCTACGGTCTTGAGGGTCAGGGATGGTTTACCGCCTTCAGTTGCACGACACGCTACGTGAAACTGGCCTTCTTTTCGGGCGATGCACTGAATCCGCAACCGCCAGTGGGATCCAAAGTCGCCAATGTGCGCTACGTTCACATTCACGAGCAGGACGTGCTCAGCGAAACTCTGTTCACGGACTGGTTTCTCCAGGCATCCCGACTCCCGGGCACTCCCGTTTTTTAATCTGAATGAATTCCGGCGGCCTCGTTTCTGATCTGCAGATCCGACGTCTGCCAACCTCCCGCAACCCGAATTCGTCGCCGCAACGCCTGCGGCATCCAGATTGACGCTTCTCAACAACCGGCCAGGCAGGAACTCCACTACCGCAGGGGCTGTTTTGAAACAGTCATGTCGCCCCACTGTATTTTTTGTCATGTCCGCCCGGAGATACCGTCACAATTTCCGTTTCTGTACCATGCCGTTGAACCGTCTGACTTTCAGCACTCTTCTCACCATGCAGAGAGACCGTCATGGCCCAGGCAATTGTTGACCCAGGTGAATTACGTCGCTTCGCTCAGATGCTGCGACGCTTCAATGAAGAAATCAACGACAAATCCACCGCAGTGGCAGGACAACTCAGCCACCTCGGACAGACATGGCGGGACCAGGAGCATCTCCGCTTCTCTGAAGAATTCAGTGCCAACATGAAGGCTCTTGGTCGCTTCGTGGATTCAAACGAACAGTTCATTCCTTATCTTCTCAGAAAGGCACAACTGGTGGAGGAATACCTGCAGCAACAGTAGGCGTCCCAGGCTCCCGCTCTCCGGCAACAACGGTCCGAATCACCTTCACAGCACACAACAGGGCAGATCGATGGCAGGCTCAGCCAATGTCTCATCCACCGACGCCATTCAGCAGTTCCGCAGCGCAGTGATTGCTTTCCAGGACGAAGCCCGCACCTGTCTCGCAGCACTCGATCACCAGCTCCGGCAAATCATGCTGTGGCTGGAACAGGATCGCCCCAACTTCTGGAAACGTGAAGTTGAAAACTGCATGCGTGAGATGACCAGTGCGCGCGTGCGACTGCATCAATGCCGCATGCGCCGCACGGGAGATTTCCGCCCCTCCTGCATCGAAGAAGTCAAGGATCTCGAAAAAGCAAAACAGCAACTGGAACTGGCTCAAAAACAAATTCCGCTCATCAGACGCTGGCATGCAGAGGCCTCGCATGAAGCCAACGAATTCCGCGGCCGAGCCTCTCAGGTCACACAGGCCGTTGAACGTGACCTCCCGAGCCTGCTGGCACTCCTCGCGTTTTCTCTGCAGAAGCTGGAGGACTACGCGGCTATATCACTGCCGGCGCCTCACTCCTCCCCCGCATCGATCATCGCAGTCCCCGACGCAGACAGTACAGCTCGACACTCACTGCCGGACCATCCATCCTCCGACACTGCGGCCCGCCATTCAGCTGATCCCACATCAACCCAGTGACGCTATCCAGCAACAGCCAGTCAACCAACATGCAGAAGTCTGCCGGATAAAAAACAACAACAGCCGGACTGCAATACTCAACTGCAGTGTGGCTGTTGTCAGTTTACGGTCGTAAGAAACCAGCAGCGTCGTCATTTGTTCTGAAGTCGCTGCACCTCCTCATGCAACTTCTGCACCTCGCTACGCAGTTTTTCCAGTTGCTCGGCAAGGTCGGCCGGCTGAGTTGCAGTGGCAGCTTCCGCTTCGCTGCGTAGTGATTGCAGCATCTTCTGCAGATCAGTCGGACTCGCAGGAACTGCGCCCTCCACAATCACTCCGGGATGTATTAACTGTCCCGGGACCAGACGCCCCGACTCCATCATCTGCCGGAATTCCGGCGGCAGCATGAACTGTGAAGTCGCCGACATGAAACCCTCAACGGGAACCGCCATCTTTCGCGGAGTGACGGCAATGGTCCGCGGTTCGCCGTCACGCAGCAAAGTCACCTGCAGCGGCTTACCATCAGCATTCGTCACAAGCTCAACCAGTTGCTCGCGAGTCAGTATCCGCTGATCATTGACGCTGACCAGCACATCATCCACTTCAATACCCGCTTCAGCGGCAGGACGCCCTTCAGAAACACCGATGACGACCAAACCAGCATTTTCAAGTTTCAGATGACGTCGCAGAAGCTGGCTGGCCTCTTCGCATATCACCCCAATCACCATCCGTTCCTCAGTCTGCTGAGGCGCGACATTTTCCGCAGCCTCTGCAGCACGACCAGACAGGCTCTCAAGTTCTGCAAGAGCATCTGTGCCGCCATCCATCTTCAGGATCACAGCCCGTCCCTCCGCATCGTTCAGATCGTATTCTCTGCGAATACCATCCGGACCAACCACGACAATCCGGCCCTGAGTCACGACCTTCGGAGCCTGTCCTGCCTTGCCGTCCTCACGACGCGACTGAACTCGAACTTCAATGCGTTTCTGCTCCCCGGTCTGCGCAGGCAACTCCGCAGGTGCTGCTGATGATTCTTCACCAGTCGCAGCGGGCTTTTCTGCCCCCTCTTGCGCTGGCTCATCAGCCGCAGTCACGGTGACCGACACACCCGAGCCAACCACAGTCGACTCCTGATTCCCGGATTCCATGACACCATTGCCTGAAACCGCCAGCACAGCCGCGATACATGCAGACCAGTTCACCATACCTTCAATCTCCCTTTTGAATACTGTCACGTGATTTCGGATGAGATCACTCACCATTGGCAGACAACACTGACTCTGCAGGTTGCCTGTCAAACCATATCTGCTGTGCAACTCAGCATCCGGCAGAACAGGCACCCGCTCACTGAATCTGCGGAACCGGCTCTTCGGTCACCGGAACCAGCATCGACTTGCCATCTCCCGCAGGCACAATCAACCAGCGGACAGCTCGCTGTTTCTGATCCGAATCAAACAAGGGGTGATTGCGATCCATTCGCATCAGATCTCCCGCTCTCTGATAGACAGGGACGTCCACTGGACGCTGTCCGGGCAACTGAAACTTCCAGGCACCAACTGGCAAAGCCGTACCGGAATTGCCGGTCGTCGACATCGTCAATCTCGCGGCTCCAGCGTCCGACCACAACTGATCCTGCAGCAGCATGCCACCTACAAAGAAGATCGCAGCACACAATGTCAGCGATGTCACTGGGTGCGACCACCAGCGACGCGTCATCTGCCTGAAATTCTCCGGCGGACGCACAGTCAGTACCGATCGCTGTCCAGAGGACTCGTCGGCTGTTCCAGCGACACCAGCCGATAATTTCAAATCCTCAATCGCCTCACCTGAGAGTATCCGCCGCAGCGAACGATCTTCCAGCAATCCACATGCCAGCGACTTCCACCCCAGATCAAGCTCCTCAAGTCGACGGAGCAACGCGGCCGTTTCGGCCGGCCCCAGTTCATCATCCACACATCGCTGAATCAGCAACTCATCCGCTGTTGTGAGTTTCATAGCACAACCCCTTCCTCCACAAATGACTTCAGTCGCTGCCGCAGACTCTTCCGCGCCTTCATCAATCGGTACTCGACCGTTTCTTCCTGAACACCCAGATGAGCCGCGATCTCGCGATAACTCCAGTCCTCCGTGTACTTCAGCAGCAGCACCTGACGATCAAGCTCCGGCAATTGCGCCAGCGCCTCCCCCACGCGGCTCTGCGCTTCCTGCGATAACAGCACCTGCAAAGGACCAGTCGCCTCAGCCTCTGATACCGCTCCCTGGTTCAGGCGGTCCTGCAATCGACGACGACGCCCGGTGGTTCTCCGGTACATCAACACCTGTCGCACTGCAATCTGGTACAGCCACGCGCCGATCTTCTGCACGCCAACCAGCGTCTCCCGCTGCCGCACGATTGCCATGGCAATGTTCTGCATCACATCCTCGATCGCCTCCGGCTCCTGCAGCCGGCTGCGCACGACCGTCCTCAACCAACTTTCGTGTTCCAGAAAGATCGCCTGAGGACTCATGTTTGCAAAACCTGTCTCTGATGTCTGCACCGAACCGGGTCTCTCCCCCTTGCCTCACGGGCCAATTCTCAGCCAACTGACAGGCATTCTGCCACATTCGCCGAAATCCCGCCCCCAGCAAAGTTGCCGTGTCCCATCGTTTTTCGGGCTATTTTTTATGGAATTCCGACGTCCTGCGACAAAAACACTCGCCGGCGGCACGCGACAAATCCCCATAAAGCACACACCAGAAACAAGTTATGAAATTCAAACGCGTTCGCCGGACGAAACACGAATACACAGCGCCTTCACGAGGTCAAAACTCCTGCTTTTTCAGTATCATGCAGTCAAGACTTTGCTCAAACTCGGGAAACCGTGGCAATTTTACTGGATTTCATCAGCGTGGCTGTTCTTTCCCCGTCTCCAATTTCGCCGACTCCGCTGACGTATCGCGCCCTCGCCATGATTGCCCTGCTGGCACTCGTCCTCCGCGGAGCGCTGAATCTGACGCAGCCGTCACTTTCGACCGACGACGCTGACGGCTACCTCGCTCATGCCCGCCTAATAGAACGCGAACACAGTTTTCTCGGCCCCTACACACTCCAGCCAACCGCTTTTCGTCCTCCCGCCTACCCGCTGCTCCTCGCTGCCGCCATGGCGATCGGATTGTCCGACCCCGCTGCCGTGCTGCTGATCCATGCGCTCTGCACGCTGCTGTGCCTCATGGCTACCGCTCGGCTATCAAGTCAACTCAGCTTTTCCCCACGAACAACAATCTTCACCACACTGTGTGTCGCAATTGATCCACTTCTCATGCGGTATTCTCTGCAGCCCATGACCGAGGTGCCCTGCGCTGCGATCCTGACCATGTCCCTTGCACTCTGTGTCGCAGGGCGCCAATCGCAAGGTTCCCGCACAGCCCTACTGCTGATCGCCCTGTCCGGACTCCTGCTTGCGTTCGGTGCTCTGACGCGCCCCACACTGCTCCTGCTCGCGGTGCTGCTGACACTGTCTCTTGTGCCGGGACGTTCCCTCATGAACGCCCCTTCCTTCTCAAAACTGGCTGCTGCATTCAGACCGGCTCTGACCTTTGCTCTCGCATTTGTCCTCGGCCTCAGCCCCTGGCTGATCCGCAATGCAGTCCAGTTTCATGCCTTCATTCCAGCCACAACACACGGCGGATACACCCTGGCCCTGGGGAATAACGAAGCCTTCTATCGCGACGTCATTCGTGGTAAGGACACTTTTCCCTGGGACGGGTCCTCCCTGGAACAATGGCAGCAAGCCTCCCTGCAACAAGCCACCACCGAAGGCGTCAACGTCGCCAGTGAACGCGCTCTGGATGCGTGGTACTATCAACTTGCACTCCGCAGTATTCGCCAGGATCCCACTAGTTTTTTTCAGGCCTGCCGCTTACGTATCCGACGCTTCTGGGCACTCGCCGCCGCCGATGGTGCGTCATCACTGCAGAACCTGATGCTGACAGCGTGGTACGGAACCCTCTGGACAGGACTCATCGTCACGGCCCTCGCTGAGCTTCGCCGACGAAAAAATTCACGATTCACGCCACTCTGGCTCAGCCTCGCCACTTTCTGTCTGATGCACATCGCCTACTGGACCGATGCCCGCATGAGAACACCGGTGATGCCCGTGATCCTGATTCTTGCCGTTCACGGATGGAGCCTGCTGCTGACAGCGGCAGCCGGACACCATTGGTTCCGCCACCGCTTCGCAGACCCCGACGTTTCCCCGCGCCGCTGAGTTCGTCGTCTCGTTCGACAACTGGTGTCACACCATCCGCCGGAATGACAAAACGAAAATCGCGTTCAGGGCGTCAGGCATTCCCCGCGAGTCACCTTCCGTCTCGTTGTCGAATGAAACACACGTCGAATGACTGCGCATTCCAGGGAGTCTCGCTATCAATCCCCCCAACGCGGCCGGTGACAGCCAGCCCAATTGAGGCCCGTCTCAACTAGGGAGTAAACTCTTTGGGCTTCCAGTTCGACTCACCGCCGAAGGCCTCATCAAACGTCGCTTCGTCCGAGGATTCCTCAGGCGCGACTTCTTCGGTGGAGAATTCCGGCATCTCAGCGAATGGATTCGTCACAGCTTCCGTCTCTGCTGAGTCGGCAGCCATGGCCTTGCTGGAATTCGCTGTATTAGCCGCCGTCACTGTCCTGCCTGGCCCTTGTGATGCGTTGCCAGCGCGTCCGGCGCTGACCGCAGTGGAACCGGTGCCTGCTGCCGCAGCCCCACTGACGCCCCCCGCATTGATCTGCTCAATAAACGCATCCTTCCGCTGGCGGACCGCGTCTTTTGCCTGCACGACGCTCTGTTTCGCGGCATCAGGTGCTGTCTGAGCCTGCTGCTGCCACTGAGCCTTTTTCTGAGCCGCAAACTCGGAGAAGCTGGCAGCCGACGCCTTAGCATCCTGAACGGCCGTCTCAGCTTCATTTACCACCTGATCAGAACTGTCCTTCAGGAAGCTGCTGAACCCTTCCACCTCGGCACTCATGCCTGGCAGAGCCGCAGCCTGAGCTGCAGGGGACATCATCGAATTCTTCGTCAATCCCGGCGCGGCGGTCTGACGCTGCAGAATCGAATTGCCCGCTGTCATTCCACCATTCGGTTCGGCCGTTTCGGGACGCCTGCCCTGCAGAAATCCGGAAAGCGCCGGCCCTTCGTACGATCGAATGACCTGCCGTCCAGCCGGAACGGCATCGCTCGACGCCTCCAGCTCCTCAGACGGATACACCGCGCGGCTGACGGCACCGCTGGAGCCAGCAGGATCAGCAGTACCACCGACCTGCTGAATCGGCCGTGGTCCACGCGTCAGAGACTCCTGTCCGCCGACACCCGCTGTCCCGCTGTCGGAATCCAGACTGGCCCTGCCGGAGGCACCAGTTCCACTGTCCGCAAGTTCTGCAGCAGAAGAGTCTGCCACACCGCCCATGAACGGGTCCTGCATTTCCGAATAATCACCGCGGGTGAAAGCCCTCGATCGGCTGCAGCCCGACATCAGCATCGTACTGCCAATCAGGGCAATCAGAACCATTTTCTTCGGCATGACAACTACTCCGTTCCTGTAACCCCGGTTTCGCAATTCACCTGCGTCACACAGGGGTCACTCAGTCCGATCCGACTTCCGTTCTGCAGCAAAACACCAAAGTTCTGCCACACGCTCGTCAACGAAGCAGAGCCCCGCGAACGAGTACGTCATCCAGTTTCGGTAACCTTCATCAAACACACTTTTTAAGTCACAGACTGCAGACTCCGAATTCCTCAGGGGCCGCATACAACATCACTCAACATCCACATTTTCTATCTCGGGTTCCACCGTTTCAGAGGCCGAATCCTCGCCTGCCACAGCAGCGTCCACGGCATCGACTCCATGAAACCGGCGATTGAAAACTGCAGGATCAAACGCATCACGTGCGTTCGCTCGCCAGGCCGCCTTCCGAAATTCCTCATCCGACTCACCAGCCCGACGACGAACACCATGGGCTGCTTCCCGTTGCCGCTGATCCATCGTCACACTGTCACCAGTTTCCGCGTCAGCAAATTCCCCGATAGAATTGTCAATCACCTCAGATTCCGCCGAGGCCAGTCGCACTGTTGACTCGCTTTCCAGCGATTCCTGATTCTGCTCCGGAGCAATCTCCGCCGCGGCAGACAGTACCCACTGCTTTAACATCTGCTGCTGCTGACTTCCCGAGCGACCACGGAACGCGGGTTCCCGCATGCCACCATGCGTGCTGATCGCGACACTCAGCAGCGGACTCCGCGAGGGATGAGTCAGATCCACCTGCTTCAGGATCGCCGCCAGATTCCGCTCTGCAGTCAGTGGCTGTGAACCTGTCCTTGTAGAAGTGAGCTGAAACTCCGACTGCGCGTTGACGCCATGGCACCCCGCCGTCGCACACTTGTTACTCAACAACGGCTGAATATGGCGAACATAACTTTGAGCCAGCGGTCGACTCAGCCCCGCAAGGGACCTTGCTTCCGGTTGTGGTAAGGCGGACAGCTTCAGGGACGGATACTGCGTCACCCCAGTTGCTGATGGAGTGTCCGGATCCGTTTCATGCCTCTGCAGAATGGACTGCAGCAGGCGACGTGCGTCCTGACGATTCGGATCCAGATGCAACGCGTCCAGCACCTCCCGCTCAGCCTGATCCGGCAGGCTGTTGGTCAGACACCAGCGTGCCAGTGTCATGTGAACTTCAGGCGTCAGGGACGGGTATGAACGACGCATTTGAACGTAGGCGTCTTCCCGACTCTTCGCCACAAACCGTACCCGCGACGATTCGACAAACAGACGACCGCCGGCCACCTGCACGTCGTAACCATCGGGGCGAACCAGAAAAGGATTCTCCATCAACTGGCCGTCGACGAGGACCAGCACCCGTTGTCCGCTCTGCTGAGCCCCCAACGGCGCAGCGGTCCCCTCATCCTGCCCCCGCAGCAAAGACTGCGTGGCCAGAAGAGAACACAGGATCAACAGAATTCGGAATCCATCCATGGGAAGAATCAATAGTTGATGGCCCCCCCCACTCATCCCGAGTGGGGCTTTGCGACTTACGCCTGTCATCAAAACAACGCGATTTTTCTGACGAAAGTCCGACGGCCGCTCGGAAAAGTACGCATGAAACGTCAAAGGGGTCAAGACAGACTACCGACGCCGGCAGCAGAAATCCCACCGCGCCGATCCCACGACACCGACAAACTGGCAAACTGGCCTGTTTGAGCAGGATGCGGCATTTCCTGCCGGTTTTTGCGGTGAAACTCGTTCAGCCCCCGTCAGAAAACTCAACGCTCCATCGGATGGTCCCTGCCAGTGGCGCCGTTGGCGCAGGGGCCCCAGCAACCGGAACTGCCACCCACGGCCCCGATACAGGCGCCTTGCCAAACAGGCCCTCGATCCCCCAGAATACCGAACGGATTCTCGCTGAGGGTAATCAGCCGCCGGCTAGTCCTCCATTGCGGGGCATTCGCCGTCAGCGTGCCGGCAGTTTCAGACCACTGCACACAACCAACGGCAGGTGGTGGCAGACATCCGAAACGGCAGCGAATTCGCCCCTCTGCATTTCCCGGAAACGCCCCTCCAGCACTCCGGATTGCGGACCGACGCCCACATACATAATTCCCTGAAGACAGTTGTCATCCGCGATCGGTCGTTCAGACCTGTTCTCTTCGAAAGATATCGAAACAATGCGTCCACTCCTGAAGGCCGGTATGGTCGGCATGGGCATGATCTTTGACGAGACCTATCGGCCGTTTTTCGAGACGGTCGCCCGACGCGGTTTGTTCGATCGCCAGTTCGGAGATCTTGACGTTCATCTTGTCGCAGTCGCCTCCAGAACCGGGCATCGCGCAGAAAAGTACCAGAATCAATCCCGCGGTCTGATCCCCGCCTTTCGCAGCTACTCCGGAGACGACGCGGTCGCGCAGATGCTCCAGGAAAAGCCTACATTTGCCTGTGTCGCCACTCCCGACAATCGCCATTTTGAAGCGTCGAAAGCCATTCTCGAAGCTGGAGTGCATCTGCTGGTGGAAAAGCCGTCCGTGCTTTCTCTTCAGGAAGTTGATGAACTCATCGCGCTGGCTCGGAAGAATGGCGTGCTGGCCCGCGTCGTCTACCACAAACTGCTCGACCCGGATCACAAAAAGCTGCGCACACTGGTGGCAGATAACATCCTGCAGCACGTCAACAATGGCTATTGCTCGTTACTGGAACCCCGTCAGATCTCGGGATCACAGTTCTCGGAATGGATCACCGGCCGAAACCCCGGCACCTATGTCGCAGTGCACTACATCAAGCTTATCGATTTCACGTTCGGCGGGCGGCTGAAAACAGTGATGTGCACGGGACAACGCGGTCTGGTAGGACCTGCCGACGGCCCGACATGGGACAGCTGCCAGTTGCGACTGATTTATGAATATGCCGATGGACGGGAAGCCGCTTTCGATATTCATACTTCCTGGGTGACACCCGATAACTTTCCCGGTTACGTTGAGCAGGAAGTGCAGTTCCGTTTTGACAATGGGATCTGGAACGGGCATTCACGCAAACGCGGTGTCGAACTGACCGTGGAAAACATGACACCGCTGAAGATGAAAAATACCATTAACAATCACTATAACGGAGCGTTTCTGGAACCGTGGGGAGAACGCAGCCAGCGTGGGTATGGGATTGAAGTCCTCGAGCGATTCGCCAGAGAAGTAGCGTTTGTGGAACACGGCGGCGATGCCGCAGAACGTACCACTCGACTAAATCACATTCGCTCACTCGGCTACGCCGATCTATCGGCCGACCGCCAGGTTGTTGCAGCCGTCGAAGCCATGGAACGCATCCTGGCAGCACAAGCCGCTGGTGATCCGGATCGCGTCGCCCGGTTCGACGGGCAGACGATTCAGCTGTGCTGATGCGTCGTACCGGAAAATCTCACCGGCGAATCAGACTCCGATGGTCAGCCTCCGTCGCAATCGGGCGATGAAGTGCTGACGTCTACGTTCCGACTGCTGACGGCAAGTCGCGGGCGTCCTTGTTGGGGTCCCGTTCCAGCAGGTAAAAGGCACTGTCCGCCCGCAGATTAGAAGCCAGCAGACGGTCCACCGCGTGTCCCCGAATGATCGGACTTTCCTTGACGACACGCAGCCCCAGGCGTTCCATCAGATCCCGGAAGTCGCGCATCGACATGAAATGCACATTGGGGGTTTCATACCATTCCCAGGGCAGTGCTTCGGTCACAGGAGTTCGTCCGCGACGGAGTACTTCCAGTCGGACACGCCAGTGACCGAAATTCGGGACCACCACCAAACCTCGCCGCGCAACACGCAGCATTTCCATCAGTAATTGCCGCGGATTACGAACCTGCTGCAGAGTCTGACTCAGCACCGCAAAATCAAAACTGCCGTCTGGTATATCACGCAATCCCTCATTGAGATCCGCTTCGATCGCGGGCAAACCCCGGCGAATCACGGACACAATGTTTTCATGCTCGACCTCAATCCCCAGCACGTCGCAGCCCAGTTCCTGCTTCAGACGCTGCATCAGTCGACCGTCGCCACAGCCAAGGTCGATTACCCGGCTGCCACGATCAATGTGCCGCATAATCAGTTCATCGGTCAGGCTGACCGATGGATCCGGAATCAGATATCGACTGGATTGAGGCATGGGACTTCTGAAAAGCAAAACCAATGAACCCCGGTGTCTCCGGTTCCCTGGACTTTTGTGGGTCGAATCACTCTACAAAGGACACTCAGAAATGTGAAGCAGGCCAGCGAAGTTGCCGGCATAGTCGCCACGGGCTCTTTGGCCGTTGATCAAATTCCCACGCCATGCACAGACTCAATTGCCAGCGTGTCTGACTTCAGACTATTGCCCCGGTTGTCAACGCCACGGCCCACGTCAGATGGCAGAAACGTGTCAGGGCAGGGGGGGATTTCAGCACACGGGCACGATCGCCAACAGTCGTCCTGTCAGCTTCACAGACAGAACATTGGTCCGCAGCGGCCGGAAAAACCTGACGTGCAGATCCCACAAACGCGCCACCCCCCAATCGAGGGTGCTCAAACCAATCCTGTGCCCCCGAGGACAGCGTCAGAGACGACAGACCTTTGAAGTCTGCCGTGCTCTGAACATGCATCGTGTGGCGAATCTACTGTGCTGCGTGTCGGGCCAGCAGTTCGGCGATCTGAACAGCGTTGGTGGCTGCTCCCTTGCGGAGATTATCCGACACACACCAGAACGTGATGCAGTTCGGGTTGGACAGATCCCGTCGAATGCGGCCAACAAATACGTCATCGCTGCCGTCACACGTCGAGGGCATTGGATACTGCCCATTGGCCGGGTCATCCACGACCGTGATGCCCGGAGTTGCTGCGAACAGGCGCCGAGCCTCCTCCACCGTCAGCGGCCGCTCTGTCTCCACATTGATCGTTTCGCTGTGACAATTTGATACCGGAATCCGGATACAGGTCGGGCACACCTGGATGGAATCGTCCCCGAGGATCTTGCGCGTCTCGTAAACCATCTTCAGCTCTTCGCTGGTGTATCCGTCCTGCTTGAAACTGCCAATTTGCGGGATGGCGTTGAATGCGATCGGATACCGAAACACCTGGTACTGATAATCTGTACCAGCCAGCGCCGCTCGGGAACCTTCCAGCAGATCGGCAGTTCCCTGCAGACCAGCCCCACTGGTGGCCTGGTATGTACTGACAATCACTCGACGAACCCTGGCCGCATCATGCAGCGGCTTCAGCGCCAGAACCATCTGAGTCGTGGAACAGTTCGGACTGGCAATGATCCCTTTGGCATTCAGGGCCTCCTGGGGATTAATTTCCGGAACGACAAGCGCGACGTCAGAATGCATCCGCCAGTATCCGGACTCATCGATCACCCGACAACCAGCCTGAACGGCCGAAGGCAAGTACTCAGCGGCCGTTTCATCAGGCGTGCTGGCAATCACCAGGTCAATTCCCTGAAAACAGGTGTGAGTCAGTTCTTCGATGGTGATGCGCTGGCCGGCAAATTCCACCTGCTGCCCGGCACTTCGCGCGGAGGCAAAGAAACGAAATGTTCTGGCCGGAAAACGACGCTGCTCCAGTAGCTGCAGGATAATTCGCCCCACGGCACCGGTTGCCCCTACGACGGCCACAGTATTGAACACGGATCAGCTTCCTTCAAAATCAAAGACAGACTCAAAAACAATGTCACAAAACACTATTCAGATGGAGCGACCTCAGTATCGCCCTCTGGAAGCACAGCCACCGGAACCCTGCGTCCCGGAAATTCACACGGAGTCCACTACATGCCGGTTGACTCCGGATTGGCCCCCCGGAACACTCCTAACGCCACCGGGCTGTGGCCAGCCCCTGTAAAATGAATTCTTCACCGCCATTTCTCAGCAATCAGACGGTAAAAACCAGTAGCGGGAATCCTAAAATCCCGACGGATTCTGTTATAAATCCGCTGAGATTCGCGTTGATTCCGGCTCACGCGTTCGGCTGTCAACAGCAGTAAAATACCGATTCGCCCGAAAATTTCCAAATCCTGCAGACAATTACACCGCTTTCAGGACTCCCCTCTCCCGTGACCTCGCCTGAACTCAGTGATTTTCAATGCCAACTGCGTAAATGCCTGCTTCATTTGCGTCAGGCGCCGGAACCTGCGCTGGCAGATCTGTTCGATCTGACTGCACAGCGACTGGTGCGGTTCGCTGCCACGCTCACCGGAAATCAGTCCGATGCCGAAGACGCCCTGCAGGGGACCTTCTCCGCAATCGCTCGCCGACCGGGACTGCTGTGTGCCGCAGACGCTCCATGGCCCTACCTGCTGCGGACCGTCCGCAACGAAGCGCTCCGAATTCTGCAGAAACGAAAACGAAACCTGACCAGCGAACACGACAGAACCGCGGGGCAGTCCACCGTAGAAGCTCGCCTTGTTCAGGAAGAAACCGCAGACAGTGTTCGCAGAATCCTGCAGACACTGCCTCAGGAACAATATCAAGTCATCATTCTGAAACACTGGGAAGACCTGACCTTCGCGGAAATCGCCGAAGCACTCGGGCTCTCTCAGAATACCGTAGCCAGTCGATATCGGTATGCCATGGAAAAGCTCCAGCGCAGCCTTGAGCCCTTGCTTCGCTGATCCCCGACCAAACCTCACCAAACCAGATTTCAGGCCCCCCCGAAATTCCTCCACACAGATCAAGCCGCCAAAACTTACTCGCAAACGACACTGCGTGTTCAGATAAAGGTCACAGGATTTCATGAGCCAGCCATCGTTTCGCATCCCGGAACCCTCCACGCCTGAGATCGAACTTGTGAAGGGTACCGACGAACTTCCGAAGCTGTCGCCCAATCTCCGCGCCCGGGTGCTGAAGGACTGCCGCTTTCAGGTTCGCTGTATGCGCCGACTGGATCAACTGCGTGCAGCAGCCATTGCCACGCTCCTGCTCGCCACTGTGCTGCTGCTGGCCCGGCAGGTCCTCCGTTGGCTTGACACCTCCCACACACCGCCCGCATCAGCCCCGGTCGTTGTCCCCACGCCACCGATTCCCCCGACGATCCCCACACGCGAACTCATCACGCCCGGTCAGTCCCTTTCTCAACCCCCACAGCCCTGAAGGCTTCTCAACCCCCACAGCCCTGAAGGCGTTTTTCAATCCCGCCCGCACTGCGCCCCTCACCGTCCCGCCAGGCATTTGCTTCCACTCGTCCCGAAACTACTGCCAACATCGCCTTCGGTGTGCGCGTGCGGCGAGCCCCCCGACCAGTTAGCCGGAAATACGTTCGTAAACGGCGGCATCTCCTGCGACCGGTTTATGCATCCTCGTTCCGCTCACGTCTCTGTCCCGCGAACTGAGGACGTCAACTGCCCCCAACTCGCCCCCCGGATGGTTTCCTCAGCCCCACGGGCCGATCGAGCCAGCCCGATCGAGTGGGCTCAGTAGATTCATTGAAAAACGAGCGATACACTGCACCATCGGGTTGCTCTGCCGATCGAAATGTCGGTCTCTGGCTGGATCGCTGACGATCGATTCAGAATGCCCCGTTCTTCCACGCAACATATCCTTCACATAAGGGTGCTCCCGTCCATGACACAGGCACGTCGAGGATTTCTGAAAACCGTCAGTCTTGCAGGCCTTGCGACCGCGTCCGCGCCGTACTGGTTTGCCCCGACCTCCCTGGCAGCGCCATTTCGCAGTGCGAATGAACGCCCCGTACTCGGTTGTATCGGTACTGGTGACCGCTGGAATGCCGTCGGCCCGGCGGCTATGAACTTCAGCGACTGTGTTGCGGTCTGCGATGTCGACGCAAATCATGCAGAAAAGGGCAAACAGACGGCCCTGAAGAAACAGTCAAAACCAGGTGCAGAACGTACTGTTGATGTGTACGAGGACTACCGAAAACTGCTGGACCGTTCCGATATTGATGTCGTAACAATTGTCACGCCCGACCACTGGCATAGCCGCATAGCCATCGAAGCTCTGCGTGCCGGCAAGGATGTGTATTGCGAAAAGCCGTTGACGCTGACTATCGACGAAGGCCGCCGGATTCGACAGGTCCTTGAAGAAACCGGACGCGTATTTCAGGTGGGAACTCAACAACGCAGTGAAATGGAATTGCGTTTTCTTCACGCTGTGGCGCTCGTACGCGAGGGAAGAATTGGTGATCTGACAACCGTCACCGTCGCAATCGGGGGCGCCCCGTCCAGCGGACCCATTGACATCGCAGAGATTCCCAAAGGGCTGAACTGGGACATGTGGCTGGGCCAGGCACCATTGGCCGACTACCGCTTCAAGGCAACAAAAGGGAAGTACGGCAACTCCCGATGCCATTACGAATTTCGCTGGTGGTATGAATACTCCGGCGGAAAAATGACCGACTGGGGTGCTCACCACGTCGATATTGCCGCCTGGGCCTTCAACCTGGAAAACACAGGCCCGGTCAAAGTCGAACCGATCATGGCCGTTCATCCCGTGCCACTCAAAGATGGTTACCCAACTGATCCGTCGCAGTACAACACCGCCACTCAGTTTCACGTCAAAGCGACGTTTGCCAACGGCGCCGTGCTCAACATTCGTGACTCGGCCAGTGATCTCGGATTCGACAATGGCTTGCTGCTGGAAGGATCAAATGGACGTATCTTCGTCAATCGTGGCAAGCTGACCGGTGAAGCCGTGGATGGAATGCAGAGTAATCCTCTCAAGGAAGAAACTCTGAAGACTCTGTACAAAGGTAAGCAACCCGGCAACCACATGAAGAACTTTTTTGAGTGCATGCTTGACCGCACTCAGCCCATCAGTGACGTCCACAGTCACCATCGTGCCATGACCGTCTGCCACCTGGCGAATATTGCGATCCGACTCGATCGCACAATTCAGTGGGACCCGGAAAATGAGCAGATCGTGGGAGATCCCCAGGCGGCGCTCTGGCAGGCACGAGAACAGCGCAAGGGCTATGAAATCCCGGCCTGACCCTGGTCTGAACTGTTTGATGACGGCAGAGCGTGACGGTTTGACCGGCGATGGATTTCCTTCGGTCACCCTTCCCGCTGGACTTGTGCCCCCGAAACCAAACAGTCTGTAACCATCCATGACTCTCTACGACATTTACGTCGGTGATCACCGAATTTCCCGCATGTTGATCGGTTGTGTTCTCCGGGGTACGACCGGTCACTGCGGGCATTCCACAGACTTCAGGTGACAGTCATGCGTGCGTGTGCAGACGTTCCAACCATGGGACTACGACTGGGACCGGCGGTCAGCCTTTGTCATCGAAGTGACCTTTTCGAAACGCTCGAAAATGAACGGGTTGTTGAGCTTTCAGGGCAAACAGGAACTGGTGGCTTTGCCAGCCCTGCCGCTGTGCTGCGCGCCACCGGGGTCGCTCGCCGACACATTCTTAAGCCGGACGTGACACCCTTTGATGTGACCCAGGAACTACTCCACCACCTGACAAACAGCACCGGATGGCAGCCTGGTGATTTTTCACACATCTTCCTGTGTCATTCCCATGCAATCCCGGACGCCGCAGCGCAACTGGCGACACGCTTGTGTGCAAACTTACCCCGGGAAATGCCGGCGATCACCCCATTCAATTCCGGTTGCACGGGATTTCTGCAGCTGCTGTCGTTCGCCACACGTTTCCTGCAAACTCATGTAAACGCCTCGCGCGTTCTGCTGCTGAATGTTGAAACGCCGGACCTGTGGCATTGCAGCGCCGACCGATTATTCTGCGGCATCGTCGGCGGCGGTGCGACGGCAACAGTGCTGCAACGCAGCCCCACCAACCCTCCCGCTCTCAAAAGCCCACAGCCTGTAATGCTGGCTTTGCAGGATATCCACGTGCAGGATCTGCCCGTTGGACATTCCGCACACGTCACTTCGACGCCTTTGTTTTTCAGAGAAATGGGCCCCGTGTTTTCGTTTCACGGTCAGCCAACAACTGGCACCATTATGCGAATGAATGCCGAATCGGTCTTCCTCCACGGCATCGAACTCATGCTGCAGGCACTACGCAACGCAGTGAGTCGCTGCCCGGTGCGGCCTGGACAGAGAGTGCTTGTGATTCCGCATCAGCCCAGTGGAAAACTATTACGAGCGTTGATTGCTGCGGCCAAACAACAGTTCCCGGGATTTCACTTCGTCAATAATCTGCTGAATCACGGCAATACCATCTCTTCCACGATTCCACTGGTACTGGCGCACCTGCAGGACGTTCTGAATCAACAGGGACTTGAACCACCAGCGCCGGGTGATCGGTTGATCCTGATGGCCTCAGGAATCTGTATGGAACGCATGGCCGATACCATGGCCACAGGCCTCGCCACCTTCGACTGGGATCCGCACTGACCCCATCACAACCAACGACCTCCGCAAACATCAGCGCCAACCGTCAACCTGACACACAATTCAGCCGCGGCCACTCGGGACATCAACCTGCGATGGTCTATACGTCCGGACGATGATCAGGCAGACTGCGCAACTGTTCAAGGAACTTTTCCGCCAGCTCAGGACGGGCCATCCCGATGAATCCAATCATGCCCTCGACCCACGCCCGAAAATTCGGATGCCCCTCTCGATTCTGTGCCTCCAGCCCCTCCTGAGCCGCATGGTGCAGCAACGCCCGCAGGCGACGCACGGTCTGCCGCGGAACTCCGGGGCGATCGTTCACGACCAGCCCCGTCACCATCTGCGCCATACTGCGTCGCTGCACTCGACTTTTTGCCTCATGAATTCGGAACCCCTCCTGCTCGGCAATGTGTCTGACCCGGGCGATCAGCCAGCCCAGTCGTGTCTGCAGTTCTGCTCCCCCGGAAAACGTCAGATCGTCGGCATAGCGGGAGTACCGGATGCCAAGTTTTCCAGCAAGCCCAGCCAGCCGACGGTCAAGACGCCGACAGACCTGATTGGACAATGCCGGACTGGTGCAGGCCCCCTGTGGCAGGCCTCGCGAGCCGGTTGCCACCCACAGAATCTGTCCGGAGACTTCCATCTTCTGTCGAGGGCATTCAGTGCACAGCAGCGCGATGATCGTGGCAACCGCCGGCGAATATCCAGCAGACGTCAGCACGGCACGGACACGGGGAAAGGTGATGGAGGGGAAAAAATCTTCCAGATCCAGATTCAGCACGACTTCCTGACCACAGTGACAACTGGCGTTCGTCAGAATGCTTCTTTCGGGAACAAAACCATGCGCTTCTGCAGTCACCGGAAGCCTGTCAAGAATCTGCTCACGAATCCACTGCTGCACTTGAGCGAGCCGACGATGGGGGGCGCTCAATAATCGCACGCCTCCATTTTTCTTTGGCACACCGAACTGCACATAGTGACATCGCTGAGTGATCTCCGCATGAAACGCCAAACCCCGTAGTTGCGGAATCGTCAACTCCAGAGCCCTGGACAGATCTGCTGGTGTTTCCAGAAACGGCAAGCCCACGCAACGCAGTTTTTCCGCATCACTGTGTCGGTCATTCAAACGCCCTGACACCCCCCGTCCCAGATAGCGAATGTCTCTGGCCAGTTGATCCTCGCGGCGATTGGCCCGCAGTCGCTGCTGTTCAGCCTTCCATGCGTCGCGTCGAACTCGCTGCTGCTCCGCTCGCAACTCTCGCCGCGCGAGCGTGGCAGCGCTGGGCGTTCGTTTCGATCGCGTCTGAGGATCAGCATCCGACAGACGTGGCTCCGGCAGAAACTCAGGTGCGCTCAGCATATCCGCCGTCAGCAGCACAGAACGGCGTACAGCCTGTGATGGCACGCCGGTAGTCGTCACAACCTCCAGCGCACGAGTCCCCGTCAACCCGACCTGTTCTCCAGCAGGTGCAGGCGTAACCGAGTGAGCGGCCGTTCCATCGACAGAACCTGCCTGAGCCCCGGCTCCCCTGAGCCTTTTCAGGATTCGGGCAAAAAAACCAGCCGGCACAGCAGCCGATTGCCCGGAAGTACCGTGGGAATCATTTTCAGCAGGCGGCACGTCGGGGCTTTCCTGCAACAGTCAGAAAACGATGAGTCCTTGTACGCACATGGTTGTTCACATGATTCATCAATCGAACATCCCGAACTTCAAATCCCGCCAGCTCCAGCAGGTATGGAATCAACGCCATATTCTGGCAGGCTGATACCGGCAACACGTCGACATCCTCCTCCCAGACACCAGTCCACGCTCCACGTCCATAAAGTCCATCAAGAATCAGCACGATACCTTTGGCATCAAGCCACTCATACCAGTTGCGAAAGGCTGTCAGCGGGTCATACAGCCCATTGATCACCTGTCGCGAAATAATAATGTCAAACTGTTCCGGCACGAAGAGTCCCACATCATCAGGAGCATCACAAAAACCCTGCACGGTGCGGACAGCACTCAGTTCCGGTTTGCTCTGCAGAACCGCCAGCATCGCTGGTGCCGGTTCCAGGGCCGTCAATGCCAGATACGGTAACCCGCAAAGTATCTGACAAGCCGCTCCCGTGCCCGCACCTGCATCCAGCACGGCAGCCGGTCCGCGGTCAGCCAGCACCGGCCGCAAATCCTCAAGATACGCCTGACGTTCCTCCTGACTCAGGCCCCCCGTCAGAGCCTCATAACAGAGCGCCTCAGCGGCATCGAATTTCGACAGATAACGACGGCGCGATTCGGCACGCGAGATTCGCCAGGTCATAAGACACTCCTTACCCACGTTCGGACATGTTCAGGAAGCCCTGTTGTGAAATCATCGCGGGACCACTGGTCGAAAAACAAAAGATGGCAGAGGATGTGAGTGTTATCGACTTCGAAGCGTCGACCGGGGACCTGGGCAACGGCCCGTCGACTCGCTGGAGCAGTAACCACGTTGTCGTGGGCGGCACCAGCGACCAAGGCGGGCCGGACGAACAGTGTCCACGGTGAAGCAATGACTGGCCAGAAGCAACCACGGCGGAACACCGCAGCATCTTAGTCTCGGTAACCTGCTCAACACCCTCCTGCCATCCGTTGTTCTGCTCCTATTCTGACGCATCAGCCCTGTTCCAGCCAGCACAACTGTGTGCTGTTCCGGACCGTTTGGCTGTTTGTGGTTCCAACACCCCGCGATTTGCTCAGGCAACACCACCTGCAGGCAACTTCCGGATCCTCGTCACCCCTGCCCGCAATTCCTATTCCGTCTCATGGCGGAATAATCCGAATTTAACCGGCGTTCTCCTCGCCCCTGCCGCGAGACACGGTCCACCGATAGGCAGAGTCACCCCCGACGGATTCCCATGTCCTCAAGGGCAGGCCTGAGCTCCTCACAGTCGATCAGCAACTCCGTCAGCAGTCGCACCGATAATTCGAAGACTCCTTTCTTCCCGGACGTCAGCCCCAGCTGAAACAGCGGCAGCCAGAGCGCCCGTTGCTGCGGCCGCTGCCGAATCCACTCGGCCGCCTGTTTCAGAATCTCAGCCACGATCAGCCGGGAACAGCCAGCTTCCCGAGCAGTCGCCATCCAGCATTCCGCCAGTGCAGTAGCCACCATCGGTCGCTCTGCATGCTGACGGATCCAATGCCCCGGGCCCCCCTCAAACTGTCTGACCAGCCAGTGACGAACATCCTGAAAGCGAGTCCCCGCGATTCGCCGCGTGACCTCCGGGTCGCTCCACAGGCACGGCACCCGTTCCAGCAATCGCATGCCTGTCATTCGCACAGACCAATGCATGTGCTCCAGCAGCGGCAGTACGCGTTCGGCCGTCACTACCACGGCTTCGTCAGGCTGCGACTCGATCCAGCGAGATACGAGCGCTGGCAAGGCTCCACCTTCCGGCCCCGCGTCGGTCAACACCTGCAATATGAAATCCGGCGTCAGAATGGCCCTTTCTGAAAGACGCTGAAAGACCAGTTCCTGGTGCCTGGGCCACGGAGAATGCAGCAGCGCTGTCACCACCCCCATCGGCGGCGAAGAACACAGCAACGTCTCCATGACAGCGATCAGCTCGTCCGCACACTCGGGTGAAAGACGCACCAGCAACTCCCGCCACTGAACGGCCGACAGCTGAGGCCATCGCTGACCAAACGCCATCAACTGCAACGCCCATCGTCGGCAGGACACATCATCAACAACGAGTAGTTGCAGCACTTCCGAACAGGCAACTGTTCGCAGGTAATCTTCATGGTCCACCTGCAGTAACTGAATCGCCCACTGCCGAATAACCCGGGAATTCGCATTTCCTGCCAGCTTCCACAGCCGTTCCGGTCCACCGGCCCAGAGAGCTCGATACGGAGGCGTTGCACGCAATTCCGCCAGCCTTCTTTCGGGGGACAACTGCCATCCTGATTTCGTCGCTTGTAGGACTTCGGATTCACCAAACAGAACGTGAATCAACCCGTGACAATCCAGCAGCCCCGTGCCATCGGGAGTATCTGTGTCTCTGTATTCCCGTAATAAGTGACACACAGCGTCGAGATATCGGACGGAATCGACAGTCGCCAGACGCCGAAAGTATCGCCACAGTCGACGTTGCAGAAATCGCCTTGTCGCAACGGAGAATAAAAAACGCCCCGATCGACCTTCGGATCGGTTTGTCTCCGAGGTTTCAATCCGAACCGTCAACTCGCCCTCGATGGCAGGGACCGCCGTCAGACGAAGCAGTGTCGTGCCGGCAGGAGTCCTCAATCTGAAGCAGGCTGCAGAACCCTGCCGATCCGGTCGTTCGCCTGCCGCTGCTGCCACATCGCCTGTCCCTGAATCCACAGGCAGACAGGTGCGACGAATTGTGCGATCAAAGGCGACCAGCAACAGCCCCATGACCTGATCATCCTGCTGCTGTTCCGCCTGCCGCAGCAGTGTCCTGATCAGCACTTCATGCCCAGGGGAGTTCAAGGGGGCCCGTAGATAACCAACCAGTAACTGACGCACTTCGCTCCGGCGATCCGCGATCCAGAGCTCTCCAAGACGCTTCAGCCAGTGAGGATCCTGAAGCCGACGAATCACATGCACGGGCAGATTTCCCGTACCCGCAGAGTCCAGCAATTCCTCTGGATTCGCCACATGGAATTCCCGCACTGTCTGCCTGGTGCATGGTTCCAGTGCCGCGGAATCGGAACTCTCCGGCAACAGCGTCATAGCTTCACCAGCAGCCACTACTTGTTGATCGTAAACGCCAGGATTCGTGCCGCCGTCCCTTTGCTGTTCTCATGATGCTCATTCGCAATTCGCACCTCAACCGAATGCGGCCCTGTCGGCAGATCACTGGCAAACATCACCGTCCGCGGATAATGCAGCCCGGCACTGTAGTTGTGAAACAATTCCACCGTCGTCCACGGCCCCTGATCAATGCGTATCTCAAGTCTGCCGGCATCGGGACCAGCCAGCAGATAGGCTCCCACTGCACGGCCGGTAAACTCAAATGTCAGTACCGCTCCAGGCATCGTTCCGTGAAACAGAGTTTCCTGACTGAATCGCTCGCGCTGACTGCCCGCAATCCCACCCCACTCCGGAACCGAATGCAACCAGCCATCTCTGACGCGAACCTGTTGCGGATCCAGAAAGCATCCTCCATCAAAGCTGCTCGCCAGCAACGGCTCCGGCAACGCCGCTTCGGCGGCTGTTTCGAGCTCAGAATTCATCGCCGTCGCCAGAATTTCACAGACCAGCTTTGCGGCATGCGCATTACCAGCCGGTCCGGGATGCGTCCCGCCCCATGTGTCCCACGTCATCGTTCCGTCTGCAATCCGATCCGACACCTCAGCTGGAAGGTCAATCGAACTCACGTTGTAGTGACGCGCCACACGTTCATGCTGACGTACACTCAACTGGGTGTCCCCGCCTTGCGCCGTCGCCAGCATCTCCGGATTGACAAAATGCACCATCACAACGCCCGCCTGAGGATTGTGCCGGAACAACTGCCTCAGTATGCCTTCCATCCCCTGAACACAACCGTCTGCAGTATGTCGCGCGTCCTGGTCATCGTTCACCGCAAATTCCACAAAGAGCAGATCCACCGGCCCCTCACTGAGCACATCCCGCTGAAAGCGAAAGGCCCCCGTATTGGAACAGGTCGATGCAATACCTGCCCGCACAAAACTCAGCTCCGTCTCCGGAAGCATCTCAGTCAACCACTTTTCCACCAGCGGCCGATAACCCTCCATCTCCGTAATCGAACCACCCAGAAAAGCAACGCGTCCCGACTTTCGATTCCGCAGTGTGGCAAGCGCCTGCTGCAGATGTCCTCGTACCCTCACGTTGCGATTGTCCACAACCGGCAGACGAGCAGGGCCCTGAAGCCATCCCAGAGAGACAAAGAACTGGTCCAGCTGTAACAGGCTGCGCAGGTGCCACTGACGCCGCTGGTCCATCGTTTCCGCTACCGCGTCCACACGCAACCGATCCGCACGTGATTCGGATTGTCGCAGATTGAAAAAGCCATGCGGAGCACCCGCGAAGCGCTGCAGCTCGCACCGATTACCCGACTCAGTCATCCGACGCTGAAATTCAAGCACACTGGAGAATGGCACCGTCGTATCTCGGTCACCATGGAAGATGATCGTTGGCGGAAGATCAGGACGAACATGATGCACCGGAGACAACGTTTCAGCCGGCACACCCAGCCGCTTCTGTATGGTCGCAAATTTCAATCCGGCCCCTTCCTCAAGGTCGCTGTCCGGTAGTGGTGCCAGCATGACCACCGGGTTAAAAAGTGCCAGCGCATTCGGTACGGAGCTGACCGAAGTATCTTCGCCTGCAGCCACCACTTCGGGAATCAACGCCGTGCAGCAGGCGATGTGCCCACCCGCAGATCCCCCGGCCGCACACAGTCGCGAGGGATCGACATTCAACTGCGCTGCATGACTCCGCACCCAGCGGATTGCCGAGGCTGCGTCTTCAACACAGGACACCGCCTGCACCTGATTTCGCGAGGAAACACGGTAGTCGGCCACGATAGCGGTCAAACCCCGCGACTGAAGATAGCGGGCCTGGGGAAGAAATTGCTCCGGTGTACCGGAACTCCAGCCACCACCAAAAAAGAAGACCACTGCCGGGGTCGGCGCCGCAGGTGCCGCAGCATCCGACGGCGCGTCAGGCTTCAGCACCCATAAACTCAGACTGACCCCATTCACTTCCTTGTAAACATGCCGCTCACCTTCAATCTCCGGTGGCCACACCTGCTGAGCACTGGCATAGTGAGATGTCAGCGCGACCAGTAGCAGAATCACAATTTGGCAGAAGGTACGTGGCACTTCGAGCTTCATCGGTGGGGCTCCCGGACTGCACAAGGCAGTAAGACTTCACGTTGCTGATCCGGCGATTGGAAAAACGAAGCATAACTGTGCTGTGGGTTACTTGAGAACTCTGGTATGCTGCACCCGGACTTTTTGCGGCGAATTCCACTTGCCCCGCGTGGCCGTCAGACTCTAATTCACTCCGCCTCAACGAACTCAGGGATTTTTTAATTCGCGAGAATCGGTTATCAACAACGGGAATACCCTTGCTTTGGTCACCGCGGCGTGAACTGTCTCTGCTTGTCTCCAACCCGTAGCTGGGATACAGCAGGACGCGGATCCAGCGGGCCAGCGGGCAAAGCTGCCCGATTTCGCAAAATTCTCTGTGAAGGACTCACCTCATGTCAGACCGATCAGCATCCTCAGTCCTTCCCGAACAACGCCCCGAGCCCGTCTCCACTGTACAGAGCAGCCCCCGGGTACGGCTCTGGCCTGCATGGCTGATTTCCTTCGCCATGGTCGTGGTGCTGATCGTGACCGTTACCTCCTCCATTGCTAACAGACCTCGTTTTTTTGTGATGATGGGTGGCCCGCTGTTCGGATCACTGCTGTTTTCAATCTGGGTGTTGTTTGCCAGTCGACTGCGATGGCGGGAAAAACTGGCACTGGCCTGCGGAGGCCTCGTCTGGCCCGCAGTCGCCGGCCTGATCAGCGTTCCGGAAAGTGCGCTGAGGACGACGATGTGGGTTCATGGAATTCCCCTTGCCATCTTCACCGTCACCGCCGGATTGACCTGCTTTCCAACGCACCGCTTGCGAACTCCTGCGGCAATCGCGCTGCTCGGACTGGGATGGCTGAGCTTCGGGCTGGTGCGGAATGAAGGCTTTGATGGCGAGTACTATCCGGAATTTGTCTGGCGATGGAGCAATCAGCACGAAGCCAACCTGCCTGACTTGCCCAGTGCCATCACCACGTCTCCCACAGACACCGCCAACGTCCCGGATGCGACGATTCCAGCGGAGTGGCCCCGATTCCGCGGACCACAGGGCGACGGTGTGGCCAACGGAAATCCTCTCTCCATCAACTGGCAGGCCACGCCGCCTCGCGAAGTGTGGCGCATCCCCGTCGGCCCGGGCTGGGGTTCTTTTGCCTTTGATCAGGGTTGGCTCTTTACGCAGGAACAACGACAGGAACAGGAAGTCCTCAGCTGCTATTCGGCTCTCGATGGCAGCCTCATCTGGAGCCACGCGGATGACATTCGCTTTACCGAAGTCGTCTCCGGAGCTGGTCCTCGCAGCACCCCGGCAGTCTCCAATGGTCGTGTCTTTGCCATGGGCGGCAAAGGACTGCTGACCTGCGTGCAGGAAGCCGACGGTCAACAGATCTGGCAGCGCAATCTTGTTCAGGACTACCAGGCTCCCATTCCCATGTGGGGCTTTTCCGGTTCGCCTCTGATCGTCGATGGCCTCGTCGTGATCTTTGTCGGCGGAAATGAGGACAACGGCTGGATGGCATTCAACGCTGACTCAGGAGAAAAAGTCTGGGGGATCCCCTCACCCGGTATGAACTACACAACCGCTCAGCTCATGACCCTGAACGACCTACGCTGCCTCGTTTTCTGCGACGGCCGCGGAATGCACGGGGCCGACGTCGCAACTGGCAAGGTCCTCTGGACTCACCAACCCGCAGGCTGGAACGGAACCCCCATGGTCGATGTGCAGCAATTGGCACCGTCAAGTCTGCTCGTAGCTCTGGGTGACGGGTATGGCTTGACGCGTGTGGATGTGGAACACAAAGGAGACTCATGGTCCTTTCGCGACGTCTGGACATCCAAACGCCTGCGTCCATCCTTCAATGATTCGCTGATCACGGACGAAACCATCTATGGGTTTAATCAGGCTGTATTTTCGTGTATCGATGCCACGACCGGAGAACGCCTGTGGCAGGGCGGACGCTACGGTTTCGGGCAGGCTCTGCTTCTGAAAAACGCAGGCTGCATCGTGGTTGCGGCAGAAAATGGCGATGCGGTGCTGCTGAAAACCAATCGGGAAAAACTGGAAGAACTGGGCCGCATCCCCGTGCTGGATGGAAAAACATGGAATCACCCGATCGCCGTCAACAATCGACTGTTCCTTCGAAATGGTAAGGTGGCGGTCTGCCTGGATCTTTCAGATGCCTCAAAGGGACAGCCCTGATTTCAATTGGCGCGGACCTGATTCGACTGGCAGGGGCACACTAATCGGCGGGATGAATGCCCTTCGCCAGCTCCTTTTCCCATTCATCCAGCAGCGGCCAGTCCACGGCACACGTTCCAAAGTCTGCCATGTGCTGGTACCGATCCAGCCGGTCAATCGCCGACTGCAGCAACTTGCGATCGTTGCGGAACGCCGGCCCGTGGCTGGGAAGCAGCCATTCCACACCACTCCCCTGAATCCGCTTCAGCGAATCAATAAACGCCGGAAGATCCGAGCCGTGGTGCGCATCAATGCTGCCCACACAGGCATCACGAAAGATGTTGTCTCCCGAAAATAACAGGTTCCCCAGCCGGAATGACAACTGCCCCACGGCATGCCCCGGCGTGTGCCAGACTTCCAGTGACAGATCTTCCAGCCTCAACGAGTCTCCCTCGTCAATGGCCCGGTCAATTTTCAATTCCGGCAAATCAATGGAAATCTCCTGAGCCGGAATTTCCGCGAAAGCAGCAATCCGATCATTGGATTCCAGAATCAGCTTCGCGTGCGGATGCGCCACCAACTGTGCCCCGGGGAGCAGTTCCTTCGCTCGGCGAAAACCCTGCACATGGTCGGCATCAGCGTGCGTCGCCACCAGGTAGCGACAATTGGCCAGAGGAAAGTCCATCTGCCGGATCAACTCAATCAGATCGTCGACTGTATCCTCGTAACCAATGTCCAGTAACATCCACTCGGTGTTTGAAAACACCAGGTACACGCAACAACCCAGACGGCGACGCGCCTGAAAATTCAACTCAATCACGTTCGGAAATAACTCGCGTCGTTCCAGCATCAGTGTGCCTATAACAGCGTGTAGAAAAATTGACTGGAACTCAGGAATCGCAAAACAGACCGAAGAACGCAGGCAGCCATTCCGCCCCCAACCACAAACACCGCCGGACCGGGCGGTGACCAGCAACGTTGATCGTCCGTTTACCCTACCGCTCCCGGCCGCGTGTTCACGTTCGAAAAGCGACAAGCAGCGACTTCGGCCGTTTGCTCCCGTACATCCCCTCAGTGACCTCAGCAGGTCCCCGGGATCTGTGCCTCGCTGAATTTTAGCACTTCCCCCGAAATCGACAAAGTCTCACGGTTTCCGGGAATTTCCAACGCAACAGTACCTCCTTGCCAGCAACCGCCCCCTTTTCCAATCCGGTGAGCAGGCTGGGGATCCTGATGCCGCCCGAGAGATTGTCGAACCATCCCACAGTGACCATAATCCGCGCCCGCTTAATTTCTGATCTCCCTGCCATTCCCGCGCGGGAACGCCGGATCTTCACGCTGAATCCTCACGTCAAGGTGTTTCGTGTTGCTGATTTCTTTCCTGATAGCACTCACTCTCACCGGCTTTTCCTGCGAATCTGCGTCAGGGCAACAGCCCGATTCTGCAGCACCTTCCCCCAACAGCCAGCCCCGGACCGCCCCTGGGACACGCCAACTGATCATTCACTCCGATGATGCTGGCATGAGTCACTCCGTGAATCTGGCCACCATTTCTGCAATGGAGTCCGGCCTGGTCACTTCCTGCAGCATCATGGTGCCTTGCCCGTGGTTTCCGGAATTCGCCACCTGGGCTCGACAGCATCCTGAGCAGGATTTCGGTATTCATCTGACGCTGAATTCCGAGTTTTCAAACTACAGATGGGGACCGGTTGCGGGACGTGACCGCGTTCCAACCCTCGTGGATGCGGAAGGCTACCTGCATCGTTCAAAAGAGGATGTGCAAAAATTTGCCCGGCCCGCCGAAGTGGAAATCGAGCTACGCGCTCAGATTGATCGGGCACTGCAGGCCGGGATTCGACTCAGCCATCTCGATACGCACATGGGAACCGTCGTGTCCACCGACGAAATGCTGGAGATCTATGTGCGGCTGGGACTGGATTACGATCTGCCGGTCATGATCATGCGACAGATTGATCCGCAACTCGCACCGTCCTATCCGGATCTGGCCGCAAAGAATCGACACTACATCCACTTGCTCGAGGCCGAATCACTGCCGGCAATCGACTACCTGTTCCAGTTTTACGAGGGAAAAAACCACCTCGAGCGACAAAAACGCTACCTTGACACTTTCCGGACTCTGCAGCCCGGTGTCACTCAAATGATTATTCACTGCGGCACCGACGATGCTGAATTGCAGGCCATCACCGGCAGCCACTTTCTGCGGGGAAGCGATACTCGGATCTTTTCGGATCCGGATATCCGCCGCCAGATCGAAGCCATGGGGATTCAGCTGATTTCATGGACAGAACTTCGAAAAAACGCACAAAAACGTCCCTGACAACCCCGCAGAATCGATCATCTCTACCGGTGAAAGCCCGCAACGGCCTGCCATTTGACTTACGGATGCTTAACTCACCGTCAACGCCGTCAACCGGCCCGCCAAATCAGGGAAAAATCTTCGCAAATCTGCCCTCGAAGCCTCTACCACAACTGATCTGCAATGCTCTGGTCGCACTTCGCCCAGTTGTGTCTACTATACCGCTATGTGGCACTCTGGAGCTGCGCACTCGGTCCGTCGGTTGTTTTTGCAACAGACGCACGTCGGCAGTGCACAACCTCCCGACGTCAGATCTGATGTGAACACCTTTTGCTATTTGGGGATAATGAATTATGGAACCGATGTTCCTCGTGTCTGTTCTGCTTCGCTGGATGCACATTGGAGCGGCCGTTGTGCTCATTGGCGGGCTGACAACTCTGCGGTTTGTTGTCACTCCGGTCCTCGCAGGACGCACACAGGAACTGGAGGCCATTCGGCTTCGCTGGAAAAAATTTGTGCACGCCGGAATTGGCCTGTTCATCCTCTCCGGAGGCATCAACTACTGGACTGCCATGCCGTCTCACAAAGGTGATGGTCTGTACCACGCCTTGATCGGCACCAAGATCCTGCTGGCCTTCGTGGCCTTCTTCTTCGCATCTGCTCTCGTTGGCCGCTCGTCCGGAACCCGGAAATTCAGAGATCAGGCCGCAAAATGGAGCGGCGTGGTGCTGCTGCTGGGGGCCCTGATCATCGCGATGAGCGGGGTTGTGAAGGTGCGCGACAACCAGAAACTGCGCACGCTCGCAGCACCTCCTGCTGCAACCAATCCGGCTGAAAACGGTGCCGCAGCCGAGTAGTTATCTCACCGGTAGCGGACGAACTTTCGACGGCCCGACGTGTCGTGACACGTCAGACTGTTGAAGACTCTGTAAAGTTCAGAAGGCAATGGTGCAGGCGGGCCTCCCGGACTGCACCATTGTCATTTTCTGGCTTGCGTCGGAAGCAATTTCCAGCACAGCAACTTGCCACCCGTCGCCGTCGGACCAAATTTGTCCGGGTGGCCAGCAGGACAGGCGCGAATCCCCGTTTTGCAGTGCCTCCCGGCCTCGCTCTATCCAGTGACATCGCTCCCAAGCCTAACTCAGCCCGAATTCGCTGCGGAGACTCTGCAAGGCTCTGTCGGCCTGAGTCACTGCAATCACAATGCTCAGCTTGATCTCACTGGTGTTCAGCATTTCCACATTGATCTGTTGTTCCGCCAGCGTCCGGAAGACTCGTCGCCCCACGTCGGTGTGACTCCGCAATCCGATTCCGGCAATGGTCAGTTTGCAGATATGACGATCAGACGTCAGCGTGGTTCCGGTATGAGCGTCCAGAAATGGTTGCAGCAGTTTAAGTGAGCGATCCAGATCACTGCCCGGGACAGTGAAGGAGATACTGGCGCGACCATCTCGCGCCACGTTCTGAATGATCATGTCCACAAGCACTCCCCCTTCGCCAATCGCCGCGAAGACGTCCCGCGCGACTCCAGGGTCATCGGGAAGCCCGGTGACGGTGATACGGGATTGCTGGGTGTCGGCAGAAACGTCGCTGACAAGAATGCTTTCCATTCCCTCCAGACGTGAGACAATGTCAGCAACGACTTCCGGCTCTGCCGCGTGAACGCTGGCCGGACGTATGGCGGCCTGACCAACGTCAGGCAGCGTGCGATCCGGCAGATGCAGACCAAATCCCGCGTGCACCGCTTCAACAGCATCGCTGCAGCGGGTTCGATCAATCAACACAGAAATCTTGATTTCGCTGGTCGTGACCACACGAATGTTGATGCCGCTGTCCGCAAGAATCTGGAACATCCGGGCCGCCACTCCGGTATGTGTCTGCATACCGTGTCCAACAATCGACACCTTCGACAACTCAGTCGTATGCTGCACCGACTGCACCTTCAGCAGTTCGGCCGCCGAAGACACAACGCGCAGTGCCGCCGGTAACTCATCTTCGGCCACCGTGAAGGACACGTTCGCAAAGCCCTCGCGAGCCACGTTCTGCACAACCATGTCCACCGGAATTCGGGCACCCGACAACGCGGTGAACAGGCTGGACATCACCCCGGGCTGATCCGGTAACCCCACCAGCGTAATCAACGCTTCGTTTCGTACGAACGCGACACCCGTAACGATGGAATTGGCCTCATCGGTTTCCGGCGCGATCAACGTCCCCGGCCCGTCAGAATACGAAGGCCGGACTCGCAGTTGCACAGAAAACTTCTTGGCAAACTCAATCGATCGCGAATGCATCACCCCGGCACCAAGGCTGGCCAGCTCAAGCATCTCGTCATACGAAATGCGCTCCACCTTTCGGGCGGATGACACCAGTCGCGGATCGGTCGTGAACACTCCCTCGACGTCGGTGTAGATTTCACACAATTCCGCATCCAGAACAGCCGCCAGTGCTGTCGCCGTGGTGTCACTGCCGCCGCGTCCCAGAGTCGTGATGTTCATGCTGGAATCGACGCCCTGAAACCCCGCAGCAATCACAATATTTCCGGCCGCCAGCAGTTCCTTCATCCGCTCCGTCGAAATGCTGACAATTCGCGCTTTCGTGTGCGTAGTGTCCGTCAAAACGCCAATTTGTGCGCCCGTCAGACTGATCGCCTCTTCCCCCAGTTCATGAACCGCCATCGCCATCAATGCGACAGATTCCTGTTCACCCGTGGACAACAGCATGTCCATTTCCCGCGGTCGCGGACTCTGCGTGATTCCATGCGCCAGTTCGATCAGCTCGTCAGTCTTATGCCCCCGCGCACTTACGACGACCACAACGTCGTGCCCCCGTCGTTTTGCCTCAACAGCACGGCTCGCGGCGTGACGAATCTTCTCGGCGTTTGCAACGCTGGTTCCACCAAACTTCTGCACGATTACAGACACGACAAACTCTCTCTTTTTGACAGCATTTTTCCGGCCACAGAGGCCGGTTGTGTACGACCCAGGTTGCAGCAACCCAGACACCTGAAGCATCATCGCCGGTAGAACACCCAACCGACATACCCGCCGTTGCTGGCCGGGTTCAGTCACAGTCCCACCAATCCCGGACCGCGTCAGGGCGGCAGATTCTCTCAGGCCGCCCGCACTTTTCAACGCGCACACAGGTTTTCTGTGTCTCCGACCGGAAAACCTGGGATTCGGATGGACAGACTCAAATGCATTCTCGCCGAAAAATCAACAAAAAACGTTCATGTTGCGGCAATTCAGCTCTTCACGCTACTCTGCTTTCTATCGAACTGGAATTTGCTTACCCGGATTCTGATTCACAGGCCTTTGGGTCCCGGGGCTTTGTCCCCCCCACTTTTCCCCATGTACGTTTCAGGAAACCTCCCTATGTTCGCCGGGCGCCTGCAAAACCTGCGAGCCGTACTTCTGACCTGGCTGGTGACCGTGGTCACTCACCTCGTCGCCGTCACCGTTCAACCAGCCAGCGCGCAGGATAC
This sequence comes from Planctomycetota bacterium, assembly GCA_039796955.1. Classification (GTDB taxonomy): domain Bacteria; phylum Planctomycetota; class Planctomycetia; order Planctomycetales; family Planctomycetaceae; genus SXXK01. Next base: position 7,010 of record JBDKIW010000072.1, on the reverse strand, counting down.
TCCCCAGCCGGCTTTGAAGTCGCCCCGCATCGCCGCCGAGGGCGTCATTCTGCTGCTGAATCGGCCTCTGGAAATTTCCCCGGATCGCTTCGAAATGCTGCTGGCCAGCAATACCACGAAGGAATTTGTGCTGGCCACCGCTCCGCCAACCGCTCGAAAATCCCGTCCCAACGCGCCCGCAGAAACACCCGTGAAGCCTGCGGAATTTACGGTTGAGGCAGGTTCTCGCCGGTATCTCATCCGCTCAAATGACCGCGCCTTCCTGTCGAAGGAACAAGTCGCCGATGTTGAAGACCTCCGGGTCCGTAACCTGCTCAGGACTCACACGGCATGGATCGCTGTCGATCCCGCTTCATCCCAGGCCGTGGACGGGGCCGATGTTGAGCCACCCTCCTTTCCACAAATGTGTCGCGTGCTGGCACTCTGCCTGCAGGTCGAAAAAGACGCGGACGAAAGCGTACTCGGAATCCTCATCCCCTCAAAAAGCCTGATCCTTGCGGCACCGGCAAACGTCAGCGAACTGCTTGAAAGCGCGGATCCGCTGGCTGCCTTCAACAAGGCCACCCAGATGCCTGTCCTCGATGCTGACAACAAGGCCGCCGAACTGCAGGCAGCTACCACCGCCGCCAGAAAACGCTGGCCGGAATTTGTGCAGGCGTTTCAGAATCGGCAGAAACAAGGCCCGGATTCCTTCAATGTCCTCTTCTCGTTTCGGGAAGGCGACCAGACAGAAAGCATGTGGGTTGAAGTCACTGAGCTGAAAGGCAATGTCGTCGAGGGGACTCTCGCCAACGAACCCGCGCTGCTCAGAAAACTGAAGTCCGGAGCATTCGTTCGACGAAATGCCGACGAAATCGCGGACTGGATCTATACGGATTCCAGCACAGGCCAGCTGGTGGGCGGATTTCTTGTGGAAATTCTCACTCGACAGACCGACGACAACTCACCGGACTCGCCCGGCAAGTAGCCTCGGGCCACAAACTCAGCCACGTATCTGCCGCATCAGCAACTGCACCACGTCATCTACAGACAGGTCCGATGTGTCAAGCACCTGAGCATCCATCGCTGGCTTCATCGGCGCCAGTTCACGCTGTTCGTCACGCTCATCCCGCTCACGAATCTGCTCACGTACTTCCTCAAGTGAACTGGTCAGTCCCTTGCGTATCAGCTCCTGAAGTCGCCGCTGCGCACGGGCTTCCAGAGACGCTGTCAGAAAGTACTTGTGCTGCGCTTCGGGAAAAACCACGGTGCCCTGATCACGTCCTTCCGTCACCATGCTGCCCTGCAGGCCGATTTCCTGCTGCAGACGCACCAGTTGCCGACGGACTTCCGGAATGGCAGCGACCAGCGAGGCCGCAGCAGAGATTTCCGGGGAACGAATTTCCGCAGTCACGTCGTCCTCATTCAACAGCAGCTTGTCGTCTCGGAAACGAATCTGACAAGCCTGCGCCACTTCAGCCACAGCCATCGGATCCTGCAGACTGCGGTTGGCTCGCTTTGCTGCCAGCGCCATCGCCCGATACATCGCACCAGTATCCAGAAATCGAACGCCCAGTTGCTCCGCCAGCCGTTTTGCGACTGTACTTTTCCCGGATCCCGCCGGGCCATCTATCGTTACGATCATTCCAGGACTCATCCCGCTGGGGTCTCGTTACACGCTCATGCTGCTCCGCATTCTGACAGACATCGACAAGTCTTGTACAGCCCCGGATCATTCTGCAAAACCGAGCCTGCCACTCAATCGTGCCGGGCCACGTCGGATGGCGACTCTCGCCCGTCAGTGATTCGTTTGCAAGGCTGCACGGGGATGGCAAGACGTTAATAAACCGGCAAATCGTCGTGTTTCGCTCAGACGAGACGTGTGTCGCGGATACCGCCAACGAATTCCCTGAAGAGACACCTCACGGCAATCAAACACAAAACGCCCCCGATCTTCCATGTTGCCTGGATTTCGCCATCCCAGGCGACATGTCCCATGGGTCTATGGAAATCAGTAACAGCCCCCGTGACCGTTCGCCCCACGGCCAGCTCCGCAGGAATCAGATCGATCAGGAAAATCGAAAAATGCGAGTCGATTGGGGCGGGATTCTGTTGATTTCGATCCGTCTGCTACCAACTCGCGGCAGAACCCCCGCCGTCACTCAGGATGTCCCCAAACAGGTTCCCGTCGGCTTCTGCCGAATTCAATTCCGCATCGCCCGGGAATTGTTTCCAGCGGCCTTTGTTGGTTAGACTTCCCTATAGCTGGTCCGGGGAGGAGATTTTCATTCGTCGATTGCCAGACCCACCCTTTCACCGCAGGGCAGGGCAGTCTCCAGGTCCAGTTGCTGAGTCAGCAGGTGTCAACCGAACATTCAGAGGATCTGATGTCGTGGTAACAGGTGACGGACCAGGCAGAATCAGAGAATTGCGGCGTGCACTGACTCTCACCGACCCAGGCGCGTACCTTGTGGAGCCTCGAGTCATTCGCCGGGTCATCCGGGAACTCTATGGATTCGTCAAGCTGTCGCCTGCAATTCCGCATACCGAGAGCCAGGTTGTCGCGGCGGATGATGTGCGTCATCTGGTTCATCCCGATGAACTGGGACTGGAAAACTTTCAGAATCTCCCGCCTCAATGCATTCTGATCTGTCAGCCCGAAGAGGGCGAACTGGAGCATTGGCCCGTTCAGGAACTTCTGCAGCAGGTCTGGCGGCGTCTGTTTCATGCCGTCATCGACCGACAATTGCTGACCGGGGCAGGCGGCGTTCTCCAGCGCCCGCAGGTTCAGGAACGGATCGCCGCACTTGGCCAGGTGGAATTTGACGAAGCCCACTTCGTCCTCCGCAGTGAACAGCGACTCGTACATCCGGACTCCCGCGTCGAAGCCTGGCGCGAGTTCACGGCCATGTATCTGGAATTGAAGTGGTTCGAGCCCGACCTGCTGGCCGTCTGGTTTCCCTCACTCGTCGGACGCAATCATGTGGACGAAGTGCTGGCGCGGGACATCAATGCGAGCGACCTCTTTCGCAGGACCATGCCATACGGCTCCACGGTTCCGGAAATCACCCCCCATGCCGTTCGCGACGAAGCCAGTCTCGCCAGCACCCGAAAAAACTGGACTCTCGGAGTCGGCGTGACACCGTCAGATCGAGCATGGCTGCGATCCATGCGACGACGCGATCGTGCCAATGAATACGGCAACACCGTCGGCGCTATCGTTTGCTCCATGCAGGCGGCACAACGTGCCACTTCAGAAGACAAACGACTCGCCGCTGAGGAAAAATCACGAGCTGACATTCGCTACCTCGTGGAACGACTGCGCCGCGCTCTCAGCTTTTCTGAAGACCAGATTGACGCATGGCAGGCATCACTCTGGGAACTCGCCACTAACGCGATTCACGGGTTCTGGAATTCGGAAAAACGACTCCTTTTCGATCTGCAGAAAGTATGCCTTGATCACGAACGCGTGACTTACAAGGTGGACCTCGTCACGTGGATTGTCAGCCGAGGGAAACGTCCTGTCCGCAGGCCTCTCAGCAGCCTTCGCGAAGTCATGATGGCTAAACACCTGACAAGTGCCGCCAACCGTCTCGTTTCTGTGCGACTGAGTGGAATCGAACGTGATCGCCTGACCGGTCTGCTTCAGAGGGCGGCGCACCTGTCTGAAACTCAGATGCGCGAACGTATGCGGCCGGTACTTCAGAAGACTCTGCAGGACGTCCAGCTGATTCCGGAGAACATTCCCGAACGAGTCGCCTTTGACAAACTGGTTGATGATGCACTGGACTGCATCGCAGATCGTGGTTACCTCACCATGGGATATCTGCGGGATTCAATCAGCAAAAACGACCTGAAATTGCCGGACCTGACAGACGTGCGCGATCTCTGGCGCGGTGACTATCTGCTGCGTGCCGATGATCGCCTGGATGTCGCCATGGATGGCGTTTATCGACGTGGCGAGTTCTATCTCCGCGCGCTGCAAACCACCAGTTCGGTCTTCTTTGGAAATCGCTCCGGTCGTTTCGCAACTCTGTTTCTGATCATTCCCTTTGGTGGCGCTGTCGTGGTCGTTGAAGGCTTCCGACATCTCGTGCATATGCTCCAGGGAAAACCGCACCAGGCCGACCACGAATCTGGTTCGGACGACTCGCAGCCAGCGGTGCAGCCCCCCGATGATCAGCCAGCCGCGACTGATCCGGAACAGCCAGCAGCGCCGACGACAGACGTGGCTTCAACAGACTCTGCCCCCGCAGAACTCGGGATGCCGACACCTCCCCGCATGGACGGCTTCCCCGACGATACTCTGCCACCTCAAACTCTCACGATGCCTGAAAACGCTCAGGCGGCCTCGAACAATCTGTCAACGGATACCAGCAACGAAGTCGGAATCGTTCAGATCAGTTTTGCGTCAGATCAACATCACGGTGATTTATCCGACACGGCAGGATCTTTGCCACGGGAACTTCCGAACGGGCCGGACCTCGCGGTGACCGGAGCGTCCGAACTCCTCGCTCGAGTCTCATCGCTGCATTCCACACAGGAAACGCAATCGACAGCGAATCAGGAATCAACAGAGAACTCCATCATTGAAGTGGAACCCCAGGACGCCCGTGATGCCCTCGACCAGATCGTGCAGAACCGCCTCGAAACAGTCTACTGGGTGGTGGCCATCGGTTTTCTGTTGATGGCCTTGATTCATCTGGCAACGTTCCGCAGACGCTTCTTCCGCCTGCTGCTGTCCACTTCCAGGCTGATCCGCAGAATTCTGATTGACTATCCAATCTCCTTCATTCGCCTGCCCGTCGTGCAGAAGTTGTGGCGACACCGAACCTTTGTCCGCTTTCGCCGCGTGGTCATGACACCGGGCTTGCTGGCACTCGGTGTCGCCAGGGGACTTCCCTGGTTGCTCAGTGGCGAACCGGCTAGCTGGGGTTGGTGTGCCGTCAGCGGAGTCCTGTTCAGCATCGCCCTGAATTCCCGCCTCGGGCGAGACGCTCAGGAACTGACGGCGGAGTGGATCGGGAATGCGTGGCACAAGCTACAGGCCCGCGTGTTCGTCGCACTACTCGATTTCGTTCTTGATGGCTTCCGCATGCTGCTCAATTTCATCGAGCGATTTCTTTATGCCGTGGATGAGTGGCTGCGTTTTCACAGCGATGAAAACTGGTGGTCCATCGTGTCCAAGGCCATTCTCGGAGTGATCTGGTCGTTTGTCTCCTTCCTGATCCGCATCTACGTCAATTTGCTCATTGAACCGACCTTCCACCCGGTCAAACACTTTCCCGTCGTCACCGTAGCACACAAAATGATCCTTCCCGGACTCTTCCTGATCCAGCGGAATATGGTCCAGCTCCTCGAACCCTACCTTGGACTCGCACTGGCTGAATCCGTGACCTGGTTCAATATCTTTTTTATCCCCGGAATTTTTGGGTTTGCTGTCTGGGAGCTGAAAGAAAACTGGCGACTTTATGCCTCAAACCGCAGGCCCGGATTACTGCCCATGGCCGTGGGCAGCCACGGAGAAACCGTCGCACGCCTGCTTCGACCGGGCTTTCACTCCGGCACTCTGCCGAAGCTGTTTCGCAAACTTCGCCGCCTCGAAAATCAGCCCCCCTCGTTCCGACGCTTCAGCGCACGCCGCACAGTACGCGGACAACTTGAACATGTGGAAGGTGCCATTCGTAATTTTGTCACACGCGAACTGATCCGGCTCCTGGAACTCTGTCCAGTCTGGTCCAATACCGGTATCCGATGCGGCCACATCCATTCCGCCTCCAACAGCTTTTCAATTGACCTCGACTGTTCGCTGCTCGGGGAACACCCCATTCGAATCCTGTTTCAGGAACAAAACGGCTGGGTGGTGGCTGGTATCGCCGAACCCGGCTGCCTTCGATTTGCCTCCGCAGATCAAACTCGCTCACTCCAGAACGCCCTCGAAGGGTTCTATCGCAAGTGCGGCATCGATATGGTCCGCGAACAAATGGAAGCAGGATTTCTCAACAATCATCCCTATGACATCAACAGCGAAGGATTGGTGATCTGGCCACACGCCAGATTTACCAGCGAAATTGTGGTCGACCTCAATCGAAAAGGCGTTCTTCGTCCGCTCCCAGGCAGCGAAGCCGCAAATGCAGGCTTGACCCCCGTAGACCGCGGTCTCGTCCTGTTTTTCGAATCCCACACCGCATGGGACAGCTGGGTCGCCCGCTGGACCACGCAGCACGCTCTCCCGCTTCCACCAGCCTGCCTGAACCCTCCCCACATCAACCTGACCCCCATCATCCGCTGAAACACATTCATCCACTGTCTTGCTGTTCCAATACCTGAGGCCTAAGGTGCCATGCACCTGTGTACAGAAGAAACCTGAGGCCGGGCACCGAGGAAACCCCTTATTTCCCAAAAGGATCAGCCGTTTCCTGTCTATCAATTCAATGAATCGGAAACGGTATTCTGGCGGCTTACCTGGCGAAACAATCGCCGCCACCGGCCTGACTTGCCAACCACAATTGAAGCCACATCACAGAAAACACGCGGCAGAAACTCTCACCATGTAATGGTGCCATGGGAGATACAGTAGCGATCAACAACTCACCGTCGCCATGAAAGCCTGCGCCAGTTGCTCGGGTGTTTCAGACACCACGAGCGGCAGACACCTCTCGCTGGAGGAACAGACTAATTGTCGTCAACAACTGCGACTTCCAGAGCGGCACCTTCGACGCAGGGCACTAACACCCACCAATGCTTCCTGTCGCCCCGCTTCAGTCCGAAACCGACGGCGAAAATTGCTTACCAAATCCAACCACGACTCGACAGTGCAGTCCAGCCGCTCCAGAATGGGCTGCAGGGCAGGGGAAATGACTCCAGACTTACCCGGACGCCACTGCCGCCCGGTCCAATCCAGAAGTTGCAGGTACTGATCCAGCGTCATCCCCAGACACCCCTTGCTGGACGCACGCCGAGCGGTTTGCTTTTCCGGCGATTTTTCCTCCACCTTCGCCAACTCAACTGGCGAAAGCCAGCCAGCATGC
>JBDKIW010000071.1:0-3457 GCA_039796955.1 Planctomycetota bacterium | reverse complement strand
ACATCACAGCCAAAGATCCATTCCCCAATTCCCGTTCGAAGCTCATGGGGAATGGCGGCCCTGCGTTGTTCGATCGTGAGATAACTGATGCAGCGGCCGGCATCCAGCACCCCGGGCTCAGGAAATGCCTGAGTCGGACAGGCGTCGAGGCAACGTGTGCAGGTGCCGCAGTACTGCTGCTCTTCAGGAGCATCAAAATGCAGTTGTGCGTCGGTCAGAATTGTGCCCAGAAAAAACCAGCTGCCGAAACGACGGTTGATCAGCATCGTGTTCTTGCCGTACCAGCCCAGCCCCGCCATGCGGCCAAAGTCCCGCTCCAGCAGCGGGGCTGAATCCACGACGATCCGGGTTTTGGCCGAGGGCAAATGCTGTCGCAGTGCTTCTGCAACCGGCCCCAGTCGCGTTTTCAGCAGCGTGTGATAGTCACTGGTGCCCCAGGCATACCGCGAAACACGCGGTCCGGCAGCCGGCTCCGTGCCTTCATGATAGTTCATCGCAGCAACAATCAGACTGCAGGTGCCCGGCAACATCGAACGGGGATGCTCACGAGCTTCCTTCCGCTGTTCCATCCACTGCATGTCGGCGTGATAACCCCGATCCAGCCACTCCAGCAAATGATGATATCCAACGGGCGTCACCGCAGGGGCAATTCCCACCGCCGAAAACCCCTGCTGCAGCACCAACTGCTTCAGGTCGCTGGACAGCGTCTCGGAACCCTTCACGGCAACCACCCGATCACGCGGTTTCTTCAGCACGCTGAAGGCGGGCCAGGTGATCACGTCCCTGCCCGACCACCTGATCTGCGGTCAGTCGCTGCAGTGGTGAATAACGTGGATGGCGTCCTTCGCGGTACGGGTTATTGCTGCGAGTATTGTAGCAGCAGATAAATGCCCATCGCGGATTGTCACTCAGGTTCTGATCCGAACGATGCAGTGTGTTGCCGTGAAAAATCACGGCCGAGCCGGGCGGCATTTCCACATGCACCAGCTCCATACGTTCCAGAGCCGCCGTGACTCGCTCCATATCTGCCCCGGTCTGGTCGCCCCGTTTCAGATGATCAATCCGCCCCATGCGGTGCGACCCACGCAGTACCTGCAGGCACCCGTTCTCACGCGTCGCCCGATCCACGGCAATCATGCAACTGGCCATATCAGGAAACAGACACCCATTCCCGTACCAGTAGCCATAATCCTGGTGCCATGTCCACGCTCCCCCGATACGCGGTTCCTTCAGAATCATCTTGTGGTGGTAGTGATACACTTCATCCCGCAGCAGCTGCTCCATCGCAGTCACAAGGGGCTGCCCGCGGACAATGGCTGAGTAAAGGCACTGATCCTGCAACTCGTTTTCCACCACCAGCTCCACCGCTCCGCCCTCGCCGTCCGCGCGAGATGTCCGTCGGGCGCTCAACTGGCGGTCCATCCGCGCAATCGTCCCCAGCAACTGCGTCTCTTCAGTGTCCAGTAAGTCGTCGACCAGTATGTAACCGTCCCGATCAAACGCTTCGATTGCTGCTGTTGTCAAGAATCCTGTTTTCATGGAACGCTCCTGCCCAACGGCTTTCCCACCAGTTCCCGCTCGTGTCTGAGACGTACGCTGGATTCCTTTGATCATCCAGTGACAACTACCGGCCGAATGTCGCGTTTCGCTCCGCCGAAACGCTCTCCCCTGACAGGCCTACCGGCCATGCTCTTCTGCCAATCTCCACTCCGTCCGCACCTGGTCACGTGACCGAATCACCGGGCCCCAGCGCTTCGCCCGGCAAGAAAGTCCACCGCCTCGCGAACCTGGATGGTGCCTTCGTAAATCGCTCGTCCGGTGATGACGGCAATCAATTTCGGTTGCTCATCGGCAATCGCCTTGAGTGCCTGAATATCAGCCATGGTTGTAACGCCGCCGGAGGCAATCACCGGCAGCCCCATGTCAGCCAGCGTTCGGAAATCCTGCAGTGTGGCCTGGTCAATCCCCTGCATCATGCCATCATTGGCAATGTTGGTGTAAATCACCGCCGCCAGAGGTACTTCCACAAATCGTCGGGCGAGATCCAGGGCCGAGACATGCGAAACTTCGAGCCAGCCGTCGGTGGCCACCATGGAATTTCGAGCGTCCAGGCCCAGCGCCAGCTGTCCCGGGAACTGGTGGCACATCTGCGAAAACCACTCCGGCTCACGCAACGCTTTCGTGCCAATAATCACGCGGTCCACACCCGTTTGCTGCAGTGTCTGCCGGATCGACGCTTCGTCACGAATGCCACCCCCCAACTGACACGGCAGCCCGGTCGCGGAAACGATTCGGCGAACAATCTCCTGGTTCACGGGCTGTCCCGCACGCGCTCCGTCCAGATCCACCAAATGCAGCCGATCAGCCCCCTGCTCTTTCCAGCGCAACGCCATCTCGACCGGGTCGTCGGAAAAGATCGTGCTGTCGTCGTAATTCCCCTGCCGCAACCGCACACAGCGGCCCTCCAGCAGATCAATGGCCGGCAATAACTGAAGCATAACTGCGATGCTCGCCCGTGGGCGAACGTCCTTCCTGTGTGGTCTGCGCTGTCATCGGTACGTCGTGCAGAACGAAAACATCCGTTGAGCCCGACAGCTGGCTCACCGATCGGCTCCGTTCATGACAAAGAATGATCTATCACAACCACATGATCAAGTGCAGGCTGGCGAATCCTGCGGATCCGGGAATTTCCGTCCCCCCCGCGTTTGGAACGCAGCATTTTCTTCCCGCCACCGAATTCCCCCCTTCACCTGACCCCCGCTCGTGCTCGTGCTCGGAGTGTCAGCCGAGTCCATCTACCTCAGCTCTGCAACCTCAATTCCCAGCCGAAATATCCCTCGGTTGCATCTGAATTGCAAAGCAATGCCATGTGTGTCACCAATCAGCGATCAAAACAATTCGGATCGCCGTTTCGAGCATGTGGCGATCGGAAATCCGAGCGGGTCGACTCGTGTCGCCCCGTTGGGGCTTTGACGCGGCGAACACACTCCATTCCACGGGCTGACGCCCATGGCTACATCCTATCGCCGCTCCGCGGCTGAAGCCCAAAACAAGCGGCTTGCGGGCCCAGCCATCCTCGTGCTCGTGCTCGCCGAACCTACAACATTACCGCCTATCGCCGCTCCGCGGCTGAATTCCAAAACCAACGGCTGGTTATTCAAGCCAATGTTTTCGTCTCGGTGGGCTCACGCCACACCGCTCGCCGCTGGGCGCGAACACGACGCGCATGGGCACAGCGTTCAGCGAATCTCCCGGGGGGCCAAGAGGAATGCGATCAGGCCGCCCGAGGAACCGTATTCGCCGCACCGTAACCCGCCATGCGGCTGATCGGGCCCAGGCGATGAGTCGTCAGCAGCACCAGAAAGGCCGGCACCATAATCGGTCGGATCACAAACGTGTCCAGCACCACCCCCGTCGCCAGGGCCAGTCCAAGCTGATCCATCCCCACCAGACTACC
>JBDKIW010000070.1:0-3606 GCA_039796955.1 Planctomycetota bacterium | reverse complement strand
TGCCCACGGAAATCCCCCCGGAATTTGTCTGCGGATTTTTCAGGGGCAACCGCGCCTGCCGTTGCCCCCGGCAGCTCACGCCGCGACTTTGCGGGCTTTTTATCCCACCTGTTGACATGAGGTACAGAAACGATGACAGAACAACAATCCCCGGGGGCCCCAAACGGCCAACGCCTGCTGTGGGCCGGATTCATGGCCATTCTCGCGGCCGGTGTCGGATTCTCCATCCGCGGCGGAATTCTCGGCCAGTGGGCCGAGCAGTACGGTTTTACAATGACTGAACTGGGTGGCATCACCGGTGGCGGTTTGACCGGCTTCGGGATCATCATCCTGCTCAGCTCCTTCCTCGCCGATACCGTGGGCTATGGACGCCTGATGGGGCTGGCGTTTCTGACGCACCTCGTCTCCGCCGTGCTCACATTGGCTGCCGGTGCAGCCTTCGCCTCCGGTGGCAAAGATGCGGCTTACCTCTGCCTGTTCTGGGGGATGTTCCTGTTTGCCATCGGCAACGGAATCGCCGAAGCCGTCGTTAATCCCCTCGTAGCCACCCTGTTCCCCGATAACAAAACGCACTATCTGAACATCCTGCATGCCGGCTGGCCAGGTGGACTGATCGTGGGTGGTCTGGCGTCCTACTTCATGAATCCGGACGGTGCAAAGCCGGTTTCCTGGCAGATTCAGATGTCGCTGTTCCTCGTGCCTGTGGTGATCTACGGCGTGATGCTGCTCGGCCAGAAGTTCCCGAAATCCGAAGCCAGCCAGGCCGGTGTTAGCATGGGCACCATGTTTGCCCAGGTACTTGCGCCACTGATGATCGTCCTGCTGGTGATTCACGCGATGGTCGGCTATGTCGAACTGGGCACCGACTCCTGGATTTCCGCCATCACCGGGTCCATCATGGATTCCAAGCAGAAGGGACTTCTGCTGTTCGTCTACACCTCAGCCCTGATGTTCGCCCTGCGATTCTTCGCTGGTCCGATCGTCCACCGCATCTCACCCCTCGGCCTGCTGTTTGTCAGCGGCCTGCTGGGATTTGCCGGTCTGAATCTGCTGGGAGCTGCAACCTCAGGTTTGCTCTGCGTGATCGCTGCCACCGTCTACGCCGCTGGAAAAACCTTCCTTTGGCCCACAATGCTGGCTGTGGTTTCTGAGCAGTTTCCACGTGGCGGTGCCATCACGATTGGTGCAATCGGTGGTGCCGGGATGCTGTCTGCCGGTCTGCTGGGTGGCCCCGGCATTGGTTTCAAACAGGACTACAACGCTTCCAATACTCTCAAAACGGCTGATGTCGCAGTCTACGATCGCTACAAAGCCGCTGGCGAAAGTGCGTTCATGGGCTTCAAGGTCGTCGGACTTGACGGAGCCAAAGTGGGCGTTCTCAACGACAATGGAGCTGAGCTGGGACGCGCTGGGGAACTGCTGAAGAAGGAAGGCAAGTCGGACAAGAATCAGGAAGCACTGGCGGCGTGGTGGGCCGAAGCCTCCGCCACCGCAGAAGCTGACAAGAAACTGGTCAACGAAGCCAGCCTCGAAGGTGGTCGTCAGGCACTCAAGCTGACCGCCTTTGTTCCACTGACCATGGCCGGTCTTTACTTGCTGCTGATTCTCTACTTCAAGGCCCGCGGCGGCTACAAAGCAGTGCAGGTCGAGGGCGCTGCAAACGCAGGGCACTGAGACAGCAAAAGTCCGAACCAGGGCCGGTCCAGCAACGTCGTAAAAAGACGGCCTGCGATCTTCTCCCGGATTCGGACTCGTTTTCCAAAGATCATTCAACCCCTGGTCCCCGCTACGGTGACCAGGGGTTTTTCTTTGCCCCGTTAACTCATCCGGGGGCAGCGGCAGTGGAAACGATGCCAGCGGAAATGGGGAAATGGTGCGGGGGAAATGGTGCCATCCACCGGTGACATGCGTCATGACACGGCTCACACACAGTCAGTAGCGCGAACCATGACGCCACAGTCAGCACGTGGACATTCCGGGGTAATCACGAGGGATGGTGACACCGAGGTCAACAGCACGAAAACGCGCAGAGCACTTTCACAGCCAATCCTGTCGCTAATCGTCCGGAATTCTCTGCGTTTTGCCGTGGAACTCTGTGTCCTCGGAATCCTCTACAGTGAAACAAACTCCCCTCGTGCGCTGCCGTTTCACCATCCCGGGCTCAGACGCCCCCCGCAACGCAACAACTTCCGAAGGCCCTGACACCGGCTGCGTCATACAGACCAGGCGATGGAACGCCGCGAGATCCCGCCCAATTGAGCACAATCAGGCACCCGGCAGTCAGCTTGCCTGAAAAAACCGACACCACCGTGCGATCCCATCGCACAACAGGTACCTTCAGAATTCTGGCATTCCGAAACAGAGGCAACCAGTAGACTCGCTAAGTCACTGCATCCGCGTTCGCTGAAGATCTTCCACTCTCACAGCGCTGCGCATCCGGGTAAAGGCCAGAGGACGGTTGCGAAATTCCTGCCGTGATTTATCACTGCTGAACAAATACAGCTGCCCGTCGAACCACAGTCTCAGACGCGCATCCCCGGGTACCGCTCGGTGCTCTTTTGTCAGGATGACCGGATCACAGCCCAGATCATGCGGCGCAAACTTCGACGGCGATTCCAGAAACTTCCTGTGGTTCTCCCTCGACGAAAATCGATACATCACTCCCTGATACACTGCAGAAAACTCCGGGCGTCCGGCCTGCAACGTGTCCTTCAGTCGCAGCGTCACCGGACAATACCCGCCCATGCCGGGGTCGTCAGAATTCACAGCCGGTTCCGCTACCAACTCCGCTGTTCCTGATTCCTCTCGAACAATTTCGGAACCGGCTGCGGCTTCAGTCTGCGCCAACCGCTGCTGATCACGTGGCAGCGAACGCCTCTCCGAATCCAGCGGCCTGCGTGGCGGCGTCTGACGGCGTCGCCCAGCCTGAGCCAATAACCCGAGATACGACTGACGTGCCATTCGCCCCACCCGCTGCTCACGCTGTCCGTCCGGATACAGAATCACATCGGCCGGAACCCCTGTGATTCCAAACTCAGCAGCGATCGCGCGATCCAGATCCCGATTGATCATCACCGCCGCAACGTTGGTGCGCAGAGACTGTTGCACTTCCGCATCAGCAAACACCTCACGGTCCATAATCGTGCAGTGAATGCAATTCTGCCCTGTGAAATGAACCAGAATGGGCACGCCCGTTTCGGCAGCAAGAGCCCGAGCGTCCGCCAGCGTTGGCTGCCAGACAGGCTGCTGCGCCAGACAGTCGACCGCCTGAATCAGCACTGTACAGGCTGCTAAGACAGTCCAGCATCGCATCTCATTCCCCCCCGAAAACACCAGCTTGCCACACTCAGGAACAAAATTTCCCTCTCTGAAAATACGCTGCTGAGCCTCCAACGGAGTCCGGGAAACCAAAATTTCCCCAGCATCCCGGGGAAAGCCTGCCCCAAACCTTGCACATTTTGCCAATCTGAACCATTTTTCGGGCCTCCCCTGGCAGAAAACTGTGGCTCCCGAGCTGGCTCAACCCACGCAACAACCGCTCCACACCAGCCAATACCCCCGACGAAATGACGACGCCGACATGCCTACCTGCCCGCTCCTGAAATA
>JBDKIW010000069.1:0-6743 GCA_039796955.1 Planctomycetota bacterium | reverse complement strand
GACGCCCACGGCTACATCCTATCGCCGCTCCGCGGCTGAATCGCAGACATTGCAGCTTGTGGGGCGGAAAACCCGGGGCAACAGACCAATCCGCGGCCGTTGGTTGTCGATCCCGATTCGGGGGTTCACGCATGCCGTCGCGTTGCGACTCCGGGGATTCACTCCACCTGCTGACCTCGGATTCGCATCCGAGGCTATTACATGCCGTCGCGTTGCGACTGAAAGGCGGGCGTCATCAAGTTGTGGAGGGAACTTGCGCAAAGAGCTCCTCGTGCTCGTGCTCGTGCTCGTGCTCGTGCTCGAAATCAAAACCAGAATTCAGAAAGCGACAACGGTAAATCCCAAAAGATTTTCACCATCAAGTGCCATTTCAGCAACAAAGCAGCAGTGTCCCGCCATCTGCCGCCGCGGCATGAGGTTGAGTCGAGCACGAGCACCGCTGCGCTGGGCACGAGCACGAGCACGACGTGAACAAGCAGCAGTTGGTTTGGCGCGTTTTTGGCCCCCTCATCCCAGACCCTTCTCCCCCACGGGGGAGAAGGGCGAAAATGGGCGGCGGTCGCAAAACTGTGCAACCCCGAGCAGCGGTTTGCACCTCGGGAAACGAGTGACTATCCTTCCGCTTGGTTTTTCCACCAATTTCCACGCGGGAAGCGTCAGTCCTCAGCCCGCGGTGCATCGTTTGTACAGGGCAACAAGTATGTCAGAAACCACCAATGGAAAACTGAATCGTAAGCTGCGGATGGCGCTGGTTGGCGGCGGGCAGGGGTCATTTATTGGACGAGTGCATGCAACGGCGGCAGTGCTGGACAACCGCGCAGCGCTGGTCGCAGGAGCCTTGTCGTCGGATCCCGTGCGAGCAAAAGCCAGTGCTCCGGCTTACGACATTGCCGAATCGCGTGCCTACGGTTCTGTTGAAGAACTGCTGCAGCGGGAACTGGCCCTGCCGGCGGATCAGAGAATTGACTTTGTCAGTGTGGCGACACCGAATCACACGCATTTCCAGATTGCGAAGGCTGCCGTCGAGGCGGGGTTCAATGTGATCTGTGACAAGCCCATGACCTTTGACTTCGCACAGGCGGAAGAGCTGGTCACGACAGTGGAAAAGAGTGGCGTGGTATTCGCTGTCAGCCACAACTACACCGGCTATCCGCTGGTCCGACAGGCACGGGAAATGATTCTCAGTGGCGAACTGGGCGAGATCAACGCGATCCGTTCGAATTACATTCAGGGCTGGTTGCGTACTCGCCTGGAAGAATCGGATCAGAAGCAGGCCGCATGGCGAACCGATCCCAAGCGTTCCGGGGCCGCTGGTTGTTTCGGCGACATCGGGACTCATGCGTACAACCTGGGACGCTACATGACAGGCCTGCTTCCGGCAGAGATTTCCTGCAATCTGAAAGTCTTCGCAGAAGGCCGAGCGTTGGATGACTACGGTCACGCAGTGGTCCGATTTGCGAACGGGGCCATCGGAACAGTGACGGCCAGTCAGATCTCGCACGGTCGCGAGAATGACCTGTTCATCGAAGTGGATGGAAACAAAGGCGCGCTGCAGTGGCGTCAGGAAGAGCCCAACGTGATGATCGTGCGTCGCAATGGTTCGCCGCATCAGATGTACACCCGGGATCCCAACGCGCCGTTCATGAACAGCATGGGCAAAGCGGCGTGCCGACTTCCGTCGGGCCATCCGGAAGCCTTCTTTGAAGCATTCGCCAACGTGTATCGATTTGCATACGACGATATGGCGACACGGGCCACCGGTGGCAGCTTTGAAAAGCGCAACACGATTTATCCCAACGTGTATGACGGCGCCGAAGGGATGTATTTCATTCAGCAGTGTGTGGCCAGCAGCCAGCAGAATGGTGCCTGGTTGCCCATGAAGTACGCCGGGGCTCGTTCCTGATTCCCCGCGCAATCGTCTGTTCCGTGAGGCATCGATTGGTTTCAGTCGATGCCTCCTTCATTTCCGGTGGCACCATCCGGCGACACGCGTGACCTGCATCCCTGATGAATCAGAGTTCAGCGCCCTGACGGCTCGACTGCGGGAGCTCGCAAATCCGGATGCCGTCGACTGCTGGCCGACCGAACACCTGCAGACACTATGGCAGGCAGGTGCTGCGCGCTGGGTCATCCCACGCGAGTTTGGCGGGGACGGTATCGACGCGGAGACCCTGCTGTGGCGATATCGGGAACTGGCTCGGGCCAGTCTGCTGACTGCCTTCATTTTCAGCCAGCGCAATGCAGCCTGCCAGCGCATCGAATCGTCGGCCAATCGTCACATCGCCAAACGGCTACTGCCTGACCTTGCGTCCGGTCATATCCAGGCCACCGTCGGTATTTCGCATCTGACGACATCACGGCAACACTGGCAGGTGCCGACAGTGACGGCGAAGCTGGATGGTACGGACTACCTGCTGAACGGCGTCGTTCCCTGGGCGACAGGAGCCGGATACGCGGATCTGCTGGTGACCGGGGGCACACTGGCGGATGGCCGTCAACTGCTGGCCGTCGTCCCTGTCCGGGCTCCTGAAGTTGTAGTCAGGCCGGCGGTCGCCATGCTGGGACTCAGTGCATCCTGCACCGGCGAAGTGGAATTGCATGATGTTCGAGTGCCGGCCTCGGATAGGCTGCATGGGCCGATCGAGCGAGTTATGGCGGCGGGCGGTGGCGGCGCCGGGTCTCTCAGCACGTCAGCAATTGCCCTTGGCACAGCGCAGGGAACGCTGGACCGTTTTGCGGAAGAGGCTGAGCGAAGACCGGAACTGAATCAGTATCTGAACCCCTTGCAGCGGGAAGCCGACATGCTCGTGCAGTCTCTGGCAGCCGCGGCCGGTTCGGGGCCGGCGCCAAAGGCCCCGATGAGCGCGGAGACGTTGCGACAACGTGCCAATTCCCTTGTCATTCGTGCGGCGCAGGCGTGGCTGGCGGCGACGCGGGGAGCGGGATATGTGTCCGGACATCCGGCGGAACGGGCCGTTCGAGAAAGTTTGTTTTTTCTGGTGTGGTCCTGTCCGCAGGCGGTTCTGGACGCCAGTCTTAAGGAACTTTCGTGCGGTCTGTTGTAAATGACAACGATGGTCGGGAAGGCATGTGTCTGAATACAGGCTGCGTGGCCGGGCAGGGCAGTGAGATCGTAGTCGCAGGCCGAGGAACGTTTGCGGATATCGGAGCGGGACAAGTATTCTTGATTGGGAGCAACAGTGATGGACACATTTGAACTGGCCGTTGCGGCAGCAAAGGCAGCGGGGACGATTCTTGAGCGATTTTTTCACGAGGGGGCGGAGGTTCGTTCCAAGGGCATTTCCGATCTGGTCACCGACGCGGATGTTGCGGCTGAGCGTGAGATAGCCCGGATGATTCATGCAGAGTTTCCGGAGCACGCGATTCTGGGCGAGGAAGAGAATTCCGGCAGTGTTGACGCGGAGCATTTGTGGGTTGTGGATCCACTGGACGGCACGACCAATTTCGCGCACCGGCTGCCGCATTTTGCCGTGTCGATTGCGTATCTGCATCGCGGGCAAACACAACTGGGAGTGGTTTGGAATCCTATGCGCGGTGATCTCTACACAGCTCAGCGTGGTCAGGGTGCATTGCACAACGGGAAGTCGATTCACGTCGGTCCCCAGACGCAGATGAGCGAAGTGCTGGTGGGAACCGGGTTCTACTATGATCGCGGTGCGATGATGGAAGCGACACTGGCGGCCATCGGGGATTGTTTCCGCCAGAACATTCATGGCATACGCCGCTTCGGTACGGCCTCACTGGACCTGGCCCATGTCGCTACAGGACTGTATGGTGCTTATTTCGAATACCAGTTGTCTCCCTGGGATTATGCGGCCGGGCAGTTGCTGGTGGAGGAAGCCGGAGGGCGAGTGACGGACTGTGACGGAGGGCCACTTCCGTTGCACAAGACCACCATTCTGGCAACCAACGGCAGTCTGCATGCTCAGATGCTGCCGATTGTGCAAAGGCATCTGAACAGCTGGCGGAACTCCACGTCCCCCGCGGCCGTGAAGTAACCGCCAGCGTTGCATCAGACTTGCCCTGCATGCTTTCAAGACTGCTGCCTGGCCGACAAATCGGCAGGCAGCCGCTCTCGGAAAGTGACTGGTCAGAACCGCAGTTCTGCGCGAACGGCAAGACCGTCGAACACAAGGCACTCGTCAACACCTCTCGGGGCGTCCGCCTGGACAGCATCCACAAAGTCGGGCATGGTCACGGCATTTCCCCAATAGCCGAACATGTAACCCACGGTGGCACGGAAGCAGCCGTTTTCGCTGAGGTACCCTGTGCCGAATTCCAGATCCAGCTGAGGCACGATGCGGTCTTCCTGAATTCCGGCGAGAGCCTGAGTGCCCGCAAAAACGGACGACTGTCGATACTGCGAATCGAACTGACCAGCGAGCAGACTCAACGCACCACGGTTGTAGAACAGCAGCCCGTGACAATTGCAGCGTTCGAAATCGAGACCGAAGCGTGGTCCATACCCTTCGAAATCAATGTTACTGTCGACATCCACAGCTCCCTGAATCTGCTGATGCACCGCCAGATCCTGGGTGAGTCCCCCGTAGCGGAATCCCACGATCCCGTTGAGTCGATAGTCGTCCGTGCCGATGAGCGTGCGTGAGAACGCGGCATCGGCTGTTTCGAAATCGACGCCGTAGTTGCCGCTCGCGGTCAGGCTGTCGGACGCCACATTGACTGTGTTGGGATGGACAACTTCTGACCGCAGAAAGGCGTTGGGCAGAGGATCTCCGCCGGGCAGTGAGACGCCGTCGCTGACGTCGCTCTGAAAACTGGTCCACGCGAAGACCATGCTGGAGCAATCATCGATCGCAAGAGCGCCGCCCACGCGATAACCGGAGTTATAGCCGGGGCTGAGCATCGCGGTCTGTCCCACGGGTACAGCGGTGTTGGTCGTACCATCCACAGGCGTCGCATAATCGATGTCCTGCTGCCGCGCGGTGAGAAACAACCAGTCAGCAGAAATCCCGCTGGTGTGGGTCCACCAGGGCTTGCAGACTTCAGGCTGGCAGTAGGCCTGCTGAGCAGGACGAACCTCTTCGTAGATGATTTCCTGACCTGCGGTCCTGGCTTTCAGACTGCCAGTGCGAAACGAACCCTCGACGATGGGTTCCGCATAGTCAGCCGGACTGATGAACCCGTCCTGGGCGGAGGCCTGTCGGAGACTGAGCGTCACGAGGCAGGCCAGCAGAAATTTGCGAGACGTCATTGTGCCCTCCATGGCATGGCCACGGTCCTGGAGACATTGATTGTCATGATCCGTGGTGTGAGTGAAACAGATCCACTGAACGAACTCTGATGTACCGATCCATCGGCACAACGGTCAGACGATGCATCGACGGAGTGGCCAGAGAGGGTCAAGAGAATCGGTGAGTCGGACGGCCTGCGTCAGGGGTATTACCCGGCGGATTGTCCCGACAGCCGCATGCTCCTGCGGAGTGCACCGCGCTGACAACTGAATACGGTCCGGAGCAGAGGATTGAAGCTGCAGACCGGCTGCGATTCAGTGGATGCTCACGAGTGGGCATCAGGGAAAGTGCCGGGGAGTTCAGGTTTGTGAGACTGGGAGATCCACGGTGAATGCATCGTGGTCCCGGAAATGTCTTTGTCTGCCTGTGGATGGAGGTGTAGAAGTTGAGGTCGCTGCTCAGCAAACGCTGGTCGTGGTGTGCTTTCTGCTTCGTCACTCAGAGCGTTGTCGCAGACGACCTCTGTCATGTTATACCAACAGGAGTTCTCGGGATGTCGCTGAAAAACTGGCTGGAAACTCTTCGTGCACCATTTCGCCGAACATACCAGGACAGAGTGTCTCGTCGTCGAGTAAGCAGCAGCAGTTCGGGGACTATGGGACGCGCGGAGCATCTGGAAGTTCGAGCCCTGCTCACAGCCAATCTGTTTGTGGATTTTGGCGACAATTTCACCGCGGGTGTACTCGCAACGACTCAGGGCGCTTTCCGGGACGTGGCCAACGACCCGCTTCCGGGAAACCGCATCCTCGGGCCTCAACTGGAGGACGCAAGTGGATTCAATGCGGGAACAGCGCTGAACATTGTGGCTCAGTCGTTCAGCGCCGCAGAGCGGGCACAGATGCTGGCCACGGTGATCCGTGCTTATCAGCCCCTGGATATTCACGTCGTGGAACTGACAACCACTCCGCAGATGACCATTGACGGGCGCTGGGTGACTGGTGCCAGCAGCATGGCTGATGTCGTGACGACTCTGCGCGGCGGTGACGCAGGTATGAAGGACGCGTATGTGTTTGCGGCACGATTTATTGCTGATCCGGGCGGTGTGAATGAGGTCGTGTATGGACCATCCGGCGGGGGCACGTCACCGGTCAATGGGCTGGATACATCGGACCTGAATTCCGGACTGAATCTGCATGATGACGTGGCTGTGGTTTTCACGGACACATCGTTCGGATTCAACTTCAACACGATGAACAATATCGCTCACGAAGCGGGCCATAATTTCGGACTGCAGCATTCATTGACGAATTTGTCCGGCAATGCTGCGACGGACCTGCTTCATCGCTCTGAACTGATGTCGTACCTGAATACAAATTTCACCACCTCGTCACTGGCGTTCTCGCGTTATCCCGTCATTCGCGGTGATGGAAATTCTCCCGGTGGCTCGCTGGTCAGCTATGACGACCTTGAGGCTCGAAATGGAGCGCTGACGCCCTATGATCAGATGGTCAACGATCCGGGCATTGGTGC
>JBDKIW010000068.1:0-5568 GCA_039796955.1 Planctomycetota bacterium | reverse complement strand
CCAACCGCTATCACACGCCCAAGCTTCCAGGCATGGGGGACGTGAACTGGGGAAAATTCTTCTCGACGCTGACGGACTGTGGTTATCGTGGCCCGGTTTGTGTGGAGGTGGAGGACCGGGCCTGGGAAGGCACTCTGGACGACCGGATTGCGTCGCTGCAGCAGAGCTGCAATTACCTGCGTAACTTTATTCCGCGACGGGCGTCAGCGGTGGACTGATTGTTCTGTCGAAATCGGAAGGCAGAGAAGTGATGGGGCTGGCCGACGCCGCCTGGCTTCATTGGTTCCGGTTGCGTTGATCGTCCGAAATTCCGCAGCGTTTGGCTGTTCCGCGTTCCTGCCCCTGATTTTTCAAAAGAGACTGCGATGCACTATCGAAAACTCGGCCATGACGGACCTTTGTTGAGCGTGATCGGGTTGGGCACGTGGGCGATTGGAGGCGGGGACTGGAAGTTCGGCTGGGGTGACCAGGACGAGCAGGAGGCGATTGGGGCGATCCTGGAAGCGGTGAAACTGGGGATCAACTGGATTGATACCGCGGCAATTTATGGTGAGGGCCGCAGTGAGGTTCTTGTGGCGAAGGCCATGGCGCAGCTGTCAGCTGCTGAGCGACCTCTGATTGCCACCAAATGCGGGCGAGTGGCCCTGGGAAACGGCGAGATTGGTAAGTGTCTGCGTCGCGAGAGTGTAATTGCCGAGTGTCACGCCAGCCTGAAACGCCTGAATGTGGAATGTCTGGATCTGTATCAGATGCACTGGCCGGAGCCGGATGAGGAAATTGAGGAGGGCTGGCAAACGCTGGTCGATCTGAAAACTCAGGGGAAAGTGCGTTACATCGGCGTCTCCAATCACTCAGTGAGTCAATTGCAGCGGCTGCAGTCCATTCATCCGGTGTTGTCGCTTCAGCCACCGTACAGCATGATTGCGCGTGAGGTGGAAGCGGAGTTGCTTCCGTGGTGTGGGTCGCAGCAGATTGGTGTGGTGTGTTATTCGCCGATGGGGAAGGGATTACTGACGGGTGCGTTTACTCGGGAGCGAGCGGTTGGCTTGTCGGAACGTGATCATCGCTCTCGTGATCCTCGATTTCAGCCTCCGCAGCTGGACATCAATCTGGAGTTTGTGGATTCGCTGCAGTCGATTGCGTCGGCCAGCGGGTGGACAATGACGGATCTGGCGATCGCGTGGACACTGCGTCGCTCGGAATTGACATCAGCGATTGTGGGTGCGCGAAGTCCTCAGCAGATTCGCGAGACATCGACGGCGGGCGATCGCGTGCTTTCGGCCGAGGCGGAATCGGCGGTCGAGTTGGCGCTGTCGCGTCGTCTGGAGCGACTGGAAGCAATCGGCGGGGCAGCGCGTCCACGTGTGTGAGGGTCGTAAACTGTTATGGGGGCCAGATGGCCATTCCGCTGAAGACTTGAGGGCGATTGAAGAACACGAGCCTTCGGCGGTCATCCCAAAGGGTGAACTGACGGGCGGACTGTTGGTTGTCAGGAAGTTGCGAGCGGCTCTGCGGCGCCCGTTTAAGGGATCCTTGTTGGGGAACATTCCGGGCTCGCGATACAGGGACGAGGCAGAAGCGACCGTTGCATTGGGTGTTAGTGGATGGACGTATCCGTGATCCCTGAAGATCCATGGTGTGTCGCAGTGTCGGGCTGTGAGGCAAAGCGTCTGATCAGGTTTTCGTAGCTTTCAAGAGGGCGGGTGGGCATGTCGAGGACTTTGGCTTTGTCGTCATAGATGCGGACGGTGATGCACGCGTGAAAGTGTGGATTGGTTTCGAATTCGGTCGCTTCGTCGGGTGACATTGGTCCGCCCTGCAGTTGCAGACTTCGCTGCGAGGAGTCTGAAAGCGCCCTGGCGTACATGGGATCCTTCAGGCAGAGGTAGCGTTTCGCAGCGACATGTTGTCGGATGGGTTCGAGGATACTCGGTGGAAAATACGGAGTGAGGAGAGTGGCGCCCAGTTCTTCGTGCCGGGCATCTATGCCTTGTTCGGCGATCTGTTCACCGAGATCATGCAGGAGATGGCCGTAGTCATGCAGCAGGCAGGCCAGTACGATGGCATCAGATTCACCGGCTCGGGAAGCAAACTCGGCGCACTGCAGGGCGTGCTGAAGTTCGGAGACGTTCTCACCGTAGTGGCGGTCCCCACGTGCACGGAAGACAAAGAAGATTCGTTGTGTGATATCGTCCGTGGTTGACAGGATGGTAGAAAGAAACGACGAGTTCACTGAGGGATTCCGATGCAGTAGAGGGCCTTGACAGTACGAACAAAGATCTGTCCACTGGACACCGCCGGCGTAGTGTAGACTTCCTCATTGAGATCATTGCGTGCGATGACGTGAAAGCCCGGGCGATTTTCAAAGACAGTACAGCGCCCGGTATCTTCAAACATGTAGATTTGACCGGCCGCTGCGATTGGTGAGCTGTAGGTGGAGCCCAGCGCCCGTGCTGTGTGAAGGATTTTCCCGGTGAGTGGATCGAGGCAGGAGTAAACGCCGAGATCGTTGATCACGTGCAGGTAGTCACCGACGAGGAGTGGTGAAGGGACATAGGGCATACTGCGTTCGGCGCGCCAGACAACATGTGTGTCTGAAACATTACCGCGTCCATCGAGTCGGACTGCGAAGGCTTTTTTTGCCGGAGACCCTGCGAAGCTGAAGACCAGACCATGGCCGACGGATGGTGTACAGACGAATTTTTCACCAGGACCTGCAGCGTACCAGAGCACGTATCCGTTTGATGGATCCAGTCCGACGGTCTGTTGAGATCCTGTCAGGATCAATTGTGGGCGGCCCTGGTGCTGAATAAGGACAGGAGTTGAGAAGGATCTTTGATTGACATCGGGGACATATCGCCAGATTTCTGTGCCTGAAATCCTGTCCAGCATGCAGACGAACGCCGTTCCATCCTGCTGTCCGTTGACGATGACTCCACCATCACAGAGGACGGGAGATGCAGCGAATCCATGATTGGAATAAAAGGTTCCGGGGTTGGCCTTCCAGAGGATGTTCCCCTGCAGGTCGAGAGCGGCAACGGTCATACCGATGTCATCGACAAACACGCTGAAGATGCGCTTTCCGTCGGTGACTGGTGTGGACGAAGCCATGGTGTTGTCCTGATGCATGGTTCCACCGGGCCCGGTGAGTACGACGGTATTCCAGAGCAGAGTTCCATTGGAACGATCGAAGCAGAGGACTCGACGAGTCTGGTCTTCATTCACGCCTGTGGTCAGGAACACGTGTGGTCCGCAAACGATGGGAGAGGAGCGACCGACACCGGGCAACTCAGTTCTCCATGCGATGTTCTGTTCGGACGACCATGTGCGGGGAACATTCAGTTCCGTGCTGATTCCGTCACCGCGGGGGCCACGCCATGCCGGCCAGTCTTCTGCTCTGGCGGGAATGAGCGTGAGTGGGAGCAGGGTAGGCAGCAGTCTGACAGCCATCTGACGAAAGAGGTCGGGCAGCATAGAGGGATTCCTGTGGAGCATTCCGGCAACAGGTTGGTCTGATGTGGGGGCATGGAACTGTTCATGCGAACGTCGGTGAGCAGGATGCCGAGTCCGGCTTCAGTCATTCAACTCAGCTGGCTGTGGGAGATTCAGAATGCCCACCTGTGTGGCATCCGGCAGAGAATGAATGGCCAGATTTCCAGTGGCATCACTGGCGATGACGTGGGCAGCATCCTGTGTGATCTGAATGTGACTGACTTCATCCTGCATCGACGCGGTGGCAAGTGGCGTCCCGTTGGGGTCGAGGATAGCAAGCCTGTGTGAGGCGGAACCGCAGATGAGTCTGCCAAGCGGGTCTCGTGCGAAGGTGAGAATTCGGCCGATATCCGGCTGAATCTGTTGTGTTTCATCGCCGGTGTGGAGGTTTCTTGCGCGAATGGAACCATCGTGGCTGGCAGAAAACAGAGTCGCCGAGTCAGCGGTCCATTCAAGGCCGGAGATTGCGGCCGTGTGGCCTCGAAGGGTCATGAAATGCTGTCCGGTTTTTCCCTCACTGACACAAATGGTGCCGAATCGATCGGCTGTGGCAAGCAGCAGGCTGTCATGGCTGAAAGCGATGTGAAGAATCCAGTCAGTATGCCGTCGGATCTCGCTGATGAGTCGACCATCGGTGGTGTCGTAAAGGCGGACGACACGTGCCGGGCCACCGATCGCCAGGAAACGCCCGTTGGGGGACAGATCGGCAGCGAGAACGAGGTCAGATTCGTCACCGATTTCAAAGACACGTTCGCCGGTGGATGTATTGAAGGCCACGACTCGTCCCGACTCGCCGCCTGTTCCACCACCTGCGAGGAGCAGACTGCCGTCGCGGGAGAATCGCAGAGTGAAAACGTCTCCTTCAGGAAATGGCAGGCGATTCATCAATTGATGATCGAACGAGTTGAACAGTAGCACCTGCTGTTGTCCGGACACGGCGAGCAGTGAGGCGACGGGGCTGGTAGCGATCGCGGTGATTGTCCGGACCTGGTGTCGTACAGGCGAGGCGAAGACTGGCTTTGTCGGCGAGTTTGGAGCCGAGAGGGGGGTGGTGCCAGCGATCGTCCGGGAATTTGTCACAGCGATTCGTGTTGCGGGTTGTGGAGGTATGCTGCGGGGTGGAGTTATCGGTCGGGCGAGGGGTCGTCGTGCGGTTGACTGTTCGGATGGGGCGGTGCCTGCCTCGGGGGGCGAAGTCTTTTCCGAAAGACCTCCGAGGATCCACTGCTGAATCAGGTTGAGTTCTCGTTGTGGCAAGCGAGTTCCATTGGGGGGCATTTTGGGATTTTCGAGATGTGCGGGTAGGGTGTAGATCAGGCTTTCCTCGGGTTTAAACGGGACGACGGAGGCACCTGATGTCGCTCCGGCCCGAATCGCCGCCACGGATGACAAGTCCAGTCCTCCGCGCGCCTGCTCGCCGCGATGGCAGGCGAAGCAGCGTTTCTGAAAGACTGCACGAACCTGATCCCAGGTGACCACTGGCGAATCCTGCGGGGCTGCACCTGGCTCCTGAGCGTTTCCACATGAGGTGGCGAGCAGGAAAGTCAACAGGAAACAGAGAAAACCAGATTGGATTTGCATAAAAAACCTGAATCGACGGTTTTACGGGGATTAAAGAGCGATAGTTGACTGAGTGCGGAGGCTCGTGGCGTCAGCGAATGCGTGTGACATTCGCGTGCTGCTTCGTTCAGTGGTTAAACAGGAACTCATTTGAATTCAGAATCGCCCAGAACAGATCACGCAGGGATTCGGTGGTGTTGTCACTCTCAGCGAGGCGTGCTTTGATGTGCTGCAATTCCGCACTTGTGGGTTGACGACAAAGGCAGCGTTCATAAAGGCGGATGGCAGTGGTGAGTGCATCGGGGGATTCGAGTTGCAGGCGTTCGATCACGCCGCCGCTGGCAATTTTCCCTGTGGTGGCTTCGCCATTGATCAGGTGCAGTGCCTGCGACAGTGTGGGGGCAGTGCGCACTTCGCAGGAGCAGGCTGTGGCCCGGGAGGCGCGGCCGAAGGTTGTGAGGAAGTAGTTGGGAGTCTGTCCATCGGCGATCTGAACGGCGCGGCTACCGCGTGGGA
>JBDKIW010000067.1:0-8436 GCA_039796955.1 Planctomycetota bacterium | reverse complement strand
GTTCACGCCCTGCAGCCCGATTGCGGGAACGCATCTGGCAGTCGATTTTCACGCATGACCTGCGGCGTTATCGGCGTTCGCTGTATCGCTCCATGGCGGGAATCACCACACTGATTTCCGGCCCCAGTGGCTCCGGCAAGGAACTGGTCGCCCGTGCGATTGGGCTGTCGGGAAGGATACCGTTTCTGGTCAGAGAGCAACGTTTTGAGGTTCAGCCACCCGACGTGTTTTTCGCGATTAATGTCTCGGCGTTCGCGACAAATCTGGTGGAATCTGACCTGTTCGGTCATGCCAAAGGTGCGTTTACTGATGCCGCAAATGCTCGTGTCGGCTGGCTGGAGGCCTGTGGTGACTATGGCGCGGTGCTGCTGGATGAGATCGGAGAGCTCACAGCTACGACTCAGGTCAAGCTGCTGCGTGTCCTGCAGAATCGCCAGTTTCAACGGCTTGGGGAAACCAGAATTCGTGAGTTTCGAGGGAAGATTATTGCCGCCACCAACCGGGATCTGCGGCGGGAGATTGAACAGGGGACGTTTCGCGAGGATCTGTACTACCGACTCTGCGCCGATGTGATCGAAACTCCGTCGCTGGCGGCCCAGACGGCAGATAACCCTGCCATGCTGCAGGACCTCGTGGCTCAGATTGTCCAGCGTATGGTTCCCGAGGAGCAGACGGAGATCACAGCAGAAGTCCTGCAATGGATTCAGGAGAATCTGCCTGAGGGTTACTGCTGGCCAGGGAACATTCGCGAGCTGGAACAGTGCGTCCGCAACGTCATGATCTGCGGCCGCTACAATCCAGCCTCGACAGGCCGGGCGGAAATGCTCCACGAATGCTCTGGTCTTTCCCCGGAAATTCTTGACACAGCTCGTCGTATGCAGGACATCAGTCTGACGGCCGATGAGCTTCTGCAGCGTTACTGCCACTTTGTTTATCACAGAACGCGCAGCTTCGAGAAGGCCGCAAAGCTCCTGCAGCTTGATCGGCGAACGGTCCGCGCCAGGACAGATCAGGCGAAAGTTTCGGGAATTCCCGATCACCCGGATCGCGGCGGGCCACCGGATCCCTGATTTCTGCCGCGACAGCAGTCTCCGGTCCAACAACGATCGCCATGCAGTCCGTTTGTACAGTCTGGACGGCCTGTGAGGTCTCCAACAACGTACTTCGCGGAGTTTTTCGGTCAATTACGCGATCTGTCCGGCGCAGGCTGACCTAGGTTTCCTGTTGAGACTGCGATCAACCGGTTCCCACATTCGCTCAGTGCTGCTCGGGCAAGCCACCTTTGGAATAGCCGCCGTGAATCCGTTTAAGCTCTTTCGTAAGCATCGCCCTGACGCATCAATTCACGGCTCCCGCGACGCCGCTCGGATGACATGGGCGAAAAACTCCCTTTCCGGGACGGTGCAGGCCACCAACGTCTTCCTGAGACGCAACCTCTGGATCTGGCCGATTATTGCAGTCACGATCCTCGGCACGGTCGGTATCCTCGTGCGTTCCGCGATCGAAGCCACGATGCGGGAAAACCTGAGGTCCGGCCTGCAGACGTTGCTGGACGTAGAAGTCGCCATGCTGCGGACATGGTTCGAAGTACAGCAGTCCAACGTTCAGTCAGCAGCCAACTCCACAGAAGTCCGCCGCCTGACACAACTGATGTCCGACGAAGTCATTTCGGCGATGCCTGCTGAACCCGGCGCCTCCCCCACCAGTCTGGACGCGCTGCACCGCGATCTGGATCGACAACTGAGTCCGATCATGTCGTCGCATCGTTACACGGGCTACCTGCTGGCTGATAAATCGCGGCGGATCCTTTCAGCAACGGATCACACACTGATCGGTCAGGCAGAAATCGCCCAGTTTGAAGCATTCATGACGAAGGCACTGGACGGACAAAGCACCGTCTCGCCACCATTTCGCAGTGTTTCACTGATGAAATCCTCCGGTGGTAAATACCACACTGATGTGCCCGTGATGTATGCCGTGTCTCCGGTACGCGACGAAAACTTTCAGGTAATCGGAGTACTGGCACTACAGATCCGACCAGAAGAAGAGTTCACTGAAATCCTGCAACTCGGTCGACTTGGTGAAACGGGAGAAACCTACGCCTTCGACCGTCAGGGGCTGATGGTTTCCAACAGTCGATTTGACGAAGACCTGAAGCTGCTGGGTCTTGTGCCGCAGGAAAACGGAAGTACTTCGATGCTGACCATCCAGCTGACGGCACCACCGGGAAACCTCGTTGAAGGCTATCGCCCGAAAACAATGCGTCGCGATATGCCACTCACGCGTATGGTTCAGGCAGCCCTTGATGGATCTGATACCCACGACCTGGACGGCTATTCTGACTACCGTGGTGTTTCTGTTGTGGGTGCATGGAAATGGCTGACGGATTATGACATTGGGGTCGCGACAGAAATTGACCATGAGGAAGCGTACCGGCCCCTGACCATTCTTCAGCGTACATTTGAAGTGCTTTTCGCACTCCTGATTCTCAGCTCGGTCGCAATTTTTATCTTTACAATCATCGTGTCACGACTGCAGCGGGAAGCCAGAAAAGCAGCTGTTGCCGCTAAACAGGTGGGGCAATACGAACTCCTTGAGAAACTTGGACAAGGTGCGATGGGCGTCGTCTACAAGGGGCGACACGCCATGCTGCGACGCCCAACCGCCATCAAACTGCTCGATGTTGAAAAGATCAATACCAGTTCGATTGCCAGATTTGAACGCGAGGTCCAGATTACCTGCCAGCTCAACAATCCTAACACCATTGCAATTTACGACTACGGGCGAACGCCGGAAGGCGTCTTTTATTATGCCATGGAATTCCTGGACGGAATCAATCTCGAAAACCTGGTCAATCAGGCAGGCCCGCTCCCTGAGAGCCGTGTCATTCATTTGCTGCTGCAAATCTGCGGTTCACTCTTCGAGGCACACAGCAAGGGCCTGGTCCATCGCGATATCAAACCAGCCAATATCATGCTCAATCGCCGCGGGGGACTCCCGGATGTCATTAAAGTGCTCGATTTCGGGCTGGTGAAAGCCGTGGACGAGAAGAAACAGGCCGGCATGACGGCTGCCAACTCACTGACAGGTACACCCTTGTACATCTCGCCCGAAGGTATCAACGCCCCGGCGCTCGTGGATGCCCGGAGCGATCTCTACGCGGTGGGCGCCACCGCATACTTTCTGCTGACCGGCCACCCCCCGTTCGTTTCATCCAATCTCGTGGATCTCCTCCGCATGCACGTGATGGAAGCACCTGCACCGCCTTCGCAACGGCTGGGACGCCGCGTCTCGGCGGAACTGGAGACCGCGATCCTCGCCTGTCTTGAAAAGAATCCGGCCAATCGCCCGCAAACGGCACGAGATGTGGCTACCCTGCTGCGAAAATGCCCGGAGTTCGGCTTGTGGACCACCGAAGACGGTGACGCATGGTGGGGGCGATTCGAACGCGGTCAGTTGACCACGTCTTCCACAACGACTTCACAGCGATCCGGCTCTGTGGTTGCCGCAGAACTGAAGGATGCCAGCCCACAGGTCGCTCCCGGCGAAAAAACCAACGCCCCGCCCGCTACCGGATCTTACGATCGCACCATGATCTCAGATATTGAAGATTGACGTGCTGCATGCGGATCAGGCCTCGCCGCTCGCCTCCACCCGATCCACTCCTGATTTTCTCCAGTGACGTCCCCTTACCGGACGTCGCCTGAAAAATCGGGGTGACGCCATTTGCCGATTTGCACTAGACTTAGGCATCAGTTGCCGAAGTTGACGTCGTATAACGTGATCAAGCTTGGGCAGGCGCCTACAGAAACGGCTTTTGGACGGAGTTGCAGGGATGCGTCATGTGAGCAATCGTCAGGTTGACGTAGCCGCAGGGCTTGGCCGGACGAAACGAACTGTGTTTTTTGCAGCAGCATTTCTACTGCTTGCGGTTCCCCAATGGGCGTTCGCTCAACAAAGCCAGGTGACCGCTGAACAACTGCTGAAACGCTATGTCCCGTCTCAGCGTGGTGTCGAATACGATACCCCGAAGGCTGAGGACATTGCCAAATGCCGTCTCGTTCAGGAAAAAAACAGCTTCGTGGTCTACGGGCCCGCCAACGAACCGCTGCGCCGCTTTACCGATTCCAACGGGGATGGCCCACCGGACATGTTTCGCTACTACCATCTCGGTCTGGAAGTGTACCGGGAGGTGGACACCAACGGAGACTACAAAGCGAAGAAGTTGACCCGCCCGGACCAGTATCGCTGGATGAACTGGGGCGGGACCCGCTGGGGACTTGACCCGGATGAGGACGGAAAGATTGATCAGTGGAAGGTGATTTCCGCTCAGGAAGCAGCCCGAGTCGCCGTCGAAGCACTCATTGCCGGCGATCTGAAAGCGCTCAGTACCGTCATGCTGAATGACGCCGATATCCAGTCCCTGCGTCTGCCGGCTGCCATGGCCAGGAAACTTCAGGAGTCTGTCGGTGAGCTGCCGAAAAAGGCACAGGCCGCCCTCGCCAACTCGAAAGTTCTGAATGCACGCACCGTTTGGGTCCGGTTTGATCCCCCGCCGCCGGGGCTGGTGCTGGCTGAGCAGAGCGGTGCCGGTCGGGACATGACGGTGTACGAAAATGCCATGGCGTACGTGCAGAATGGCGAAAAGCTGGACCTGATTTCCGTAGGCGAAATGGTCCAGATCGGCGATGTCTGGAAACTTGTCTCCGTACCAACACCACTCGACGCCACAGGAAACATGGTTGTGTCACTCGGCGGCATTCTGATGCAGGCGGGTGAAGGTGCCGATACGCCGGCAGCCACACAGGAGATGTCGGCAGAAATGCAGAAATTACTGGCAGATCTGCAGAAACTGGATGAAAACAGTCCCCGCCCGGATGCCACCGCCACAGAACTTACCAACTACAATGTTGGTCGTGCAAATCTCTCAGAAAAACTCATTGGCCTGGCACGAACAGAAGAAGAACAATCGCAGTGGATTCAGCAGTTCACCGACAGTCTTTCCACGGCAACTCAGTCCGGACTGTACAGCGAAGGCCTCGCGCGTTTGCAGCGTCTGGAGACAGCCGTCAAAGCCAATCAGAAACTGCTGGGTTACGTTTTCTACCGACGACTGATGGCAGAGTACGCAGTCCGTCTGAAAGAGGACGACAAAGCCACTGTCGAAGCAGAGGCTCGCAAGGCACGCGAAGCCACACAGAAATGGTGGTTTGAACAACTGGAGAGCTACGCGAGGCAGTGGCCGGATTCTGAAGACGCGCCCGATGCGGTCGTTCAGCTGGCGATCAGCTATGAATTGATGGGGCGAATTGAAGACGCAAAGGCATGGTACGGAACGCTGGCGAAAAACTACCCGAAAACAGAAGGAGGCGTCAAAGCTCAGGGAGCGCTGCGTCGACTCAACCTCACTGGCAAGACCTTTGAGCTCGCCGGAAAAACACTGCAGGGACAGCCGCTCAGCGTGGATCAGTACAAGGGCAAAGTTCTGCTGGTCGTGTTTTGGGCGTCGTACGCTCAGCCCTTCGTTGAGGAAGCCGAGGCGCTCAAGACAGTGTACGCAAAACATCAGAAAGCCGGATTTGAAATTCTCGGGATCAACCTCGACCCGGACGCTGCAGCCGCAACGGCCTGGGTCGGCTCCAACGGAGTCCGCTGGCAGAATCTCCGCGAGGCAGCCGCGCAGCCCGGAGTTCCCCCGGGAGATTACGGGTTTGGCATTGTTTCAGTTCCAACCATGTTTCTTGTCAACAAGGACGGCATCGTGGAAGGTGGCATCACCACACGCAACCTCGACGTCGCCGTCGACACACTGGTGCAGGGCAAAAAGCTCGAATCGTTGAAAGCCACAGACCCGGCCGCGGCACCCGACGCCGCTGAAAAGCCCCCGGCTGCTGCCGAACCACCAGCAAAGAACAATTGATCAGTAGCAGCCACCGGCCGATGAGTCTGCCTCGAAAGATTACGCCAACCGCCATCATTGCGCATCCGCAGGCGGTTGGCGTCTTTAGAGCCCCACAGGATATTCATTCGGAATTTGGCGGCATGATGTTCTCTGAATTGACACCTTGTGAACGTATGTCTTTCTGATCGCTGAAGGCCCATCCATGCTTCGCTGGATTTTACTGGTTGCCACGCTCCTGTTGAACACGGTTGCTGTCGCTGATCCCCCCAATATCGTCATTATCTACGTAGACGACCTTGGGTTTGGGGATATTTCCTGCAACGGCGGACGTGGCGTCAGTACCCCCAATATCAACCGGATTGCTGAAGAGGGCTGTAATTTCCGGGATGGACACAGCTCTGCAGCGACCTGTACCCCCTCGCGTTATTCGCTGTTGACCGGAGAATACGCCTGGCGAAAAAAGGGAACTGGCATCGCACCCGGAGATGCCACGGCCATCATCACGCCCGATCGCACCACCGTCGCGTCTCAACTGAAAAAAGCGGGCTACCGCTCCTCGGTCATCGGCAAATGGCACCTCGGACTGGGGACCAACCAGATCGACTGGAATCAACCCATTTCCCCGGGACCACTGGACATCGGTTTTGACGAATGCTTCATCATCCCGGCCACAGGAGATCGAGTTCCCTGCGTCTATGTGGAAAATCGAGCTGTCGCCGGCCTTGATCCCTCCGATCCGATCACGGTCAGCTTTTCCGGACCAATCGGGGACGAGCCGACCGGGCTGGATCACCCGGAACTCCTGAAAATGCAGTGGGACCATGGACACAACGCAACCATTATCAATGGCATCAGTCGCATCGGATTCATGTCGGGTGGCAAGTCCGCCAGATGGGTAGACGAGGATATGGCTGATGTGCTGACACAACGCGCCGTCCGGTTCATTGATCAGCATGTTGCCACCCACAAAAATCAACCGTTCTTTCTGTTCTTCAATGCACACGACATTCATGTTCCTCGAGTTCCTCATCCGCGGTTCGCGGGGGTCACGACGATGGGGCCGCGCGGAGACGTCATTGCCGAACTGGACTGGTCAGTTGGTGAGATTCTCCGCAGCCTCGATCAGCACCAACTGACGCAGAATACCCTCGTCATTTTCACCAGTGACAATGGCCCGGTGCTGAACGACGGCTACAAGGACGAAGCCGTTGAGAAAGCCGGTAAGCACATACCATCAGGCCCATGGCGGGGCGGCAAGTACAGTGCCTTTGAAGGTGGCACACGAGTCCCCTTCCTCGTCCGCTGGCCGGAGAAGATCCAGCCCGGGTCGGTGTCTGACGCGCTGATCTGCCAGATTGATTTTCTGGCAAGTTTCTCTGAACTGATTGGTGAACCATTGCCACCGGGCGCCGGCAGGGACAGCCTGCCGCTGATGCGCACCCTGACACTGGAAGATCGCCATGGGCGGGACCATCTGGTGGAACAGGCCGCCACACTGTCATTGCGACAGGGCAAATGGAAGTTCATCGCCCCGGGGCGAGGTCCGGCGATCAATCGACAGGTCAACATCGAAACCGGCAATTCCCCCGAGGTGCAGTTGTATGACCTGGCAACTGATCCGGGAGAAACACAGAATCTTGCGAAATCAAACGTCAGCCGCGTGCAGGAAATGCAGGCACTGCTGAAAAAGATTGAGGGCAATTGATTGGGAGCATGCTGCAGCTCTCTTTTCGTGACTTGCTTTCCGGACCGGAATGTGATCCCTTTTCCTTTCACGATATGAGAGGCAGATACTCCGCTGCGTTCCCGTGCCGTCAATCTTTTGCCTGCAGTACGTGGACCTGAACCCCATTCGCGCCGGCCTGGCGAAGACTCTGGAAAGCAGTCATTTCACAAGTGTCCAGGATCGTATTGAAGACCTGAAGCAGGCGAAGGAACAGTGTGCAGAGACGAGTGGGCAGTGTGCAGAAAATACCGCGCCGTCAGCGTCAGCAACACCCCTTGTCGAGACATCGGTGATTGCGGTAAAGGAATCAATACCGGCCGCGGAACGCAATTCCTTCGACGCCCCCGTCGAACACGGGGCTCGCGCGGGATGGTTGGCACCAATTCCGCTGCAGCCAAAGCGTCAGGCGGTACGAGCAAAGCAGACGGATCGACGTGCCTCGAACAAGGGCTGCCTGTCGCTGGGCCTTGGCGACTACCTGCAATTGCTGGAATGGACAGCTCGGCAAGTCCGCACAGGAAAACGCGGAGCGACACCCGCGGAATTGGCACCTGTGTTTGAGCGACTGGAAATTTCTGCGGAGCTGTGGGTGGAGTGTGTCACGCACTTTCATAAATGGTTCCGCTCCAGCGTGGGCCGTCCGAAGTCGAAGGCGACGAATGCGGAGACGAAAGGTCACAATCGAGCTATCAGCATCAACGCCTCACGCAGAGTGTTCGCGTAGATCGCAGAAATCTGCGAGCATAGCACTGGCGCATGACCAGATTGCTGAAACACTTACGGCGTCACTCGACCGATGGATGGCACC
>JBDKIW010000066.1:0-3747 GCA_039796955.1 Planctomycetota bacterium | reverse complement strand
AGGTGACGCAACACGCGGCTTCGATTCCGTACCTGACAGGATTCCGCAGTTAGGCGCGGGCTGACAAACGAGGATTGCCGGGTGGTGGTGACAGGGGCTGAAGAACTCCGGCCACCGGATGGGTTCGCCGGGGGCAGGTTTTCGATCCCCCCTGAGAATGTTCTGAGAGCTTTTGCCGTCTGTGAGGCGAAGCGCGTCGCTGCGCGCGGCGACTCGCCTGGTGAAGCCTGCGGCGAGGACAGCGGGGCGATTCTGGCCCGCGGTATCAGGCGTGGCTGATGGGCGGGTGGATTCGGGCGGGCGGTTTCGCAATCGCCGTTGAGGAAGCGCAACGCGGGCCAGCTGGGCTTGCGTGTGAGTGATGTGGTCCGTGAATATGTGGAAAACGCCTGCGGAAACCCGGATCGGGTTGAGTTTCGGGTGAAACAGAAGCTGTGCGAACGCGTCGTCAGCGCTACAATGACGGTGAATGAATTGCGATCGTGGCAACGGGACGCTGTTGGCTGTCGGAGGTTTCCCACGGGGGTCGGGCACGTCGGACGCCGTCTGTTGCTGGTGCTGTCGGTGAGTTGAGAGTCTTATCCGAACGTGGGCTTATGCGGGGCAGGATTTGACTTCCCGGGACATCGCCGCGATTGTTTCGATCCCGCTGTTGAATACCGAACTGGCTGGGAAACTACAGATGTTCAGTGGGACAGAAGAGCGGGATGAGCGTCTGGCGGTGGTCTTTGATCAGTTGATACAGGACTCACGCAACCAGCCACCGGAGCAGAAGCTGGAAGAGGCGATTCGCCAGCATCCGGACCTTGAGGGTGATCTGCGGGAATTGTTTGCAACAGCGCGGATGGCAGACGATCTGGCACTGCTGGAATCGGTGGTTCCGGACCGGACAGCGAGGGGTTCTGGTGAAGCGGCGCCAACGGGTTCTGCGATTGGCACTCTTGTGGGTGAATACCGCATTGAAGAGGAGCTTGGTCGCGGGGGCATGGGCGTTGTGTACCGGGCGTGGCAGAGTAGTCTGCAGCGTGTGGTCGCCTTGAAAATGATACCGAATGCGGCGTTTGCTTCATCGCAGGATCTGGCTCGCCTTCGTGCTGAGGCCCTTGCGGCCGCTCGACTGCGGCATCCGAACATTGTACCGGTGTACGAGGTGGGAGAGCTGGATGGTCAGCCGTGGTTCAGCATGCAGTACATCAAGGGGACCACACTGTCTCAGCGACTGATGTCTGGTCCGATGCTTCCGTCGGCAGCTGTCCGCATGATGATTCCGGTTGTGGAGGCGATTGGTGCGGCGCATCGGGCGGGAGTGCTGCATCGGGACCTGAAACCGGGGAACATCCTGATTTCTGACGACGACGTTCCCTTCGTGACAGATTTTGGTCTGGCGAAACGCGTGCCTGTGGACGGTCAGATGGGTGGACTCACGGGGGAACTGCATGGGCTGACGCAGAGTGGTGCGATCCTGGGGACTCCGGCCTGGATGTCTCCTGAGCAGGCTGCGGGGCAGTCGGAATCGATTGACGTGGCGACGGACATTTACAGTCTGGGAGCCATACTGTTTGCGACACTGACGGGGCGACCACCCTTCCAGGCGGCCTCACCGCTGGACACGGTGTTGATGGTGCTGGAGCAGGATCCGCCTGAGATTCGGGTCATCAACCGTGCGGTGGATTCGGATCTTGAAATGATTGTCATGAAGTGTCTGCAGAAGCCGCAGGATTTGCGGTATCCGTCGACGACGGCGCTGGCTGCGGATTTGAAAGCGTGGTTGAACAACGAGCCTGTCAGTGCGCGCTCATCGACAGTGGCTCAGGTCATGACGCGTCTGTTTCGGGAATCCCATCACGCCGCCATTCTGCAGAACTGGGGATTGCTGTGGATGTGGCACAGTCTGGTGGTGTTGTTGTTGTGTCTGCTGACGAATGCCATGCAGTTATCCGGTGTGGATGAGCGGTGGCCATTTGTCAGTCTCTGGGTGATCGGGCTGGGGCTTTGGGCCTCAATTTTCTGGAATCTGCGACATCGAGCGGGACCGATCACGGCGGTTGAGCGACAGATTGCGCACATCTGGGCTGGGAGTATGATTGCGTCTTCGATGTTGTTTGCCGTGGAATCCATCATGGGGCGACCGGTGCTTGAGTTTTCGCCATGCCTTGGTGTGATTACGGGGATGGTTTTTCTGGCCAAGGCCGGAATTCTGTCGGGGCGATTCTATATTGAGGCGGCGATGTTGTTCTGCACGGCTCTGGTGATGGCGGCGTTGGCATCGGCGGACATACCGGACTTCAGCGTGACGATTTTTGGAATCGTTTCGGCACTGACATTTTTCCTGCCGGGCCTGAAGTATTATCGCCAGCAGCAACGAGCGAAGCGTTGACCTGACCGGGGTGAGTTGGGCTGCGACTGGGTGGCCGGGGTTGAGACAGGGTGTGGCATTGTTGTTCGCGTTCTGTATGTGGAAGTTCGGTCGGGACGACAGAGTGTCTCGGAAAGTGGCCTGTGGCGGGTGTGACCGGAATCGGGTAGACTGTGCAGAGAACGGTTGAAACGCGGGCCCTGAGTGACGGCGGTGCGGGCCGCGAAGATCGACGTTGGTGGACATTGAGTGGGAGGTTTCCGGCGCATGGCGGAACGGGTTGTGCTGGCGATGAGTGGGGGAGTGGACAGTTCGGCCGCAGCGGTTCTGTTGCATCAGCAGGGCTACGAGGTGGTGGGGCTGTTCATGCGATCCGGCGAAAGCGAGTCGGCCTGTGCGATCCCGACAACGGGCTTACTGCCGGTGGTTTCGGGGTCTGGAAATCGTCAGGGTTGCTGCAGTTCGGAAGATGCTGCGGACGCGCGGCGTGTTGCGGATCGGCTGGGCATTGCCTTCCATTCGCTGAATTTCCAGGAAGAGTTTCGGCGAATTAAGGACTACTTTGCGGATGAGTACCTCGCCGGGCGAACACCGAATCCCTGTGTTCAGTGCAACACGTGGCTGAAATTCGGCAAGCTCTGGGAGTTTGCGCAGCAGGTGGATGCTGGTTTTATTGCTACGGGCCACTACGCTCGCATACAGCATCACGCAGACACGGACGACTGGGGGCTGCATTGCGGCAGTGACAGCAACAAGGATCAGTCGTATGTGCTGTTTGGAATCAACCGCGAGTTGCTTCCCAATATTCTGTTGCCGATTGGGACATGGGAAAAGCCGGACATTCGGGAGCTGGCGCGGGATGCGGGACTGCGAGTTGCGGGCAAGAAGGACAGCTATGAGATTTGTTTTGTGCCTGATCAGGACTATGCCGGGTTTCTGAAGCGATATCGGAACCACGAGAGCACCGCTGGTGAATTTGTGGACATGAATGGAGTGGTTCTGGGGCAGCACGAGGGGTACGAGCACTTTACGATTGGGCAGCGTAAGGGTCTGGGGCTGGCCTTTGGCGAGCCGAGGTTTGTCGTGCACATCGACCCGCAAACGCGCCGCGTTGTCCTTGGGCATCGTGAGGATCTGGCTGTTGCGGGGATACTGGTGGATCAGGTGAACTGGCTGTCTCCGAAGCCAGAGGGCGAGTTGAGTTGTCTGGTGAAGGTGCGTTATCGCCAGCAATCGGAACCGTGTCGGATCGTGGTCAACGCGGATGATTCGGTCACGGTGATTCCGGAGACACCGATCCTTGGGGTGGCTCCGGGGCAGGCGGCGGTGTTTTATCAGGACGATCGCGTTCTGGGTGGGGGCTGGATTCAGCGTCGAGCATGACTGCCGGG
>JBDKIW010000065.1:0-5495 GCA_039796955.1 Planctomycetota bacterium | reverse complement strand
TTGTACAGTTCTGCCTTGTGACGGTCCGGGCCACCGTCGCCATGGGGTGAGTGACTGTACTTCCAGGTTTCGGTTCGCACACAGCGTACGTTGGGTGTGTAGGGGAACTGTTTTTCGTAGTTGTAGTGATACAGGAATGCGGTGCGCCATCCCGGGTCACCCTGCTGCACCAGTTGAACCCACGAACGTCCGTGAACTTTTGTCAGGGGTGGCGCCTGACACAGTTCCAGCAGACTGGGAGCCATGTCGACGGTGAGGACCTGCTGTTCGATCACTGCCGGGGTCTGCGGGGCCACCAGTTTCGGAAAGCGCACGATCTGCAGAATTCGCATGCTGGGTTCGTGCGCGGTGCGTTTGTCGACCATGCCATGTTCGCCATTGAGAATCCCGTTGTCGCTCATGAAGACAATGATCGTGTTGTCCAGTTCTCCTCGTGCCTGCAGCAACTGGTACAAGCGACCGACGCTGTCATCCACAGACAGCAGAGTGGACCAGTAGGCGCGAGTCATGGCTTCGAAATCCCGTACACCTTCCGGTGACGTATCCGGGAAGGACTTGCGCCAGTCGAAGAGCGGGCCATAGATTCCATGCCATGTGGTCAGCCGTTCCTGAATCCACTTTGGCTTGTCCTGCAGCATAAAGGCCGTTTCGGGATACGCCACTCGCACCTGCTTGAAGGCATCCTGATATCCGGGTTCGGGGAAGTAAAAGCTGTGCGGGGCCTTGTGACCGATCATCAGGCACCAGGGCTGGTTGCCGCGTTCCCGCTTCAGCCATTCTTCGGCCATGTCGGTGACCACATGCGTGTAGTAGCCCGGTATGACTTCCCGTCGCTGCCCATTGATGTGAAATTCCGTATCAAAATACTTTCCCTGCCCCTTGTGCGTGACAAACCAGTCAAAGCCCGGCCGCGGTTCGTCATTGTTTTCGCCCATGTGCCACTTGCCGATGTACGCCGTGTTGTAGCCCTGAGCCTGCAGGATCAACGGAAAGCTCTGCAGGTTCTGTGGGTATTCCGTGAAGTTGTTCACGACGCCGTGGGCATGCGCATACAGACCGCTGAGAATGCTGGCACGGCTGGGCGAGCAGAGCGATGTGGTACAGAAGGCATTTCTGAAGTACACACCTTCCTGTCCCAGGCGGTCAATATTGGGCGTTCGCAGATGGGGGTGCCCGGCAAGACTGGCAGCGTCCCAGCGTTGATCGTCCGTCAGCAGGAAGAGGATGTTGGGCCGCCGGGGCTCGTCCGCCTGAGTTCCAGCAGCAGACACCAGCAGCATCAACGCGATCAGTGTCCGTACCATCGGGGTTGTTTCCTGAAATCTGAAAGAGAGCGTGTGTCCGGCCCGGCAAGGACACCCTGTCAGTGAGAGTGCACCGAAAGCCGGAAACGTTTGGGCATCCGGAATCACCTGCGCGGGGACTGGCCAGCACCTGAGGACATAGCGCGGTGACTTAACGTCTGGTCACCGCTGACGGGCACACAGGACATTCGATTTCGACAGATTCGTAACTTGCAGTGACGCCGTCAAGCCTGCCACCCGGCGTTTTCAGCGGAACGGGGCTGATCTGATCACAGAACCCGAAATGCACGTTTGTCGAGCCAAAAGTTGTTCCGGAACCTGACGTTACAGACATCACTGCCGTGGGCCTCGGCAAACCCGGAAAACACAGCCTTTTCGCCGCGGGATGACCTGCGGGAACTCAATTCCTGACCACAAAGTTCACCACCACTGAATTCACCTACTAATTATGCACCAATGCGTGGTATGTCACATCACCCTTGTTAATGCCTGTTTACCCGACCGAAGAAATCTGCCCCGATGATTCCGATTGGCATTCGCCCCATCAACGACTTTGCCTTCAAGAAGGTCTTCGGCTCGCTGGGCAATACTCTGCCGCTCATCAGCCTGCTGAATTCCATTCTGAAACTGCCCATTCCGCTGGTGGAGGTGACTCTGCAGAATCCATTCAATGAGAAGGACTTTCAAAACGACAAGCTGTCCATCCTGGACATCCGCGCTGTGGATCAAAACGGAGTGATCTACGACATCGAAATGCAGTTGTCTGCCACGCCAGGCCTTGTGAAACGCATTGTATTTTATGCGTGCGAGGTTTATGCCGGCCAGATGCAGGCCGGGGATGAGTACCATGAATTGAAACCCGTCTTCGCAATCTGCCTGCTGAATGGCCAACTCTGGCAGGATTCCCGTCGGGTGCATCATGCTTTTCAACTGATCAATCGCGACACCGGGCGATGTCTGAGTGAAACATTGGAAGTTCACACACTGGAACTGGGGTGGTATAATCGGCGTGAGAGCGACCTGCAGTCCGCCAGCCCACTGGAGCTCTGGATCTTCTGGCTGCTGCATGCCCACGAATACGATGTGGAGACGTTGAGACATTTGTTTCCAGACCCCGCGTTCTGGCAGGCCACGGCAACAATCGCACGGATCGCCGAACTTACAGAGGATAAGACCATGTACGACGCTCGTGAGAAAGCCCTGCGCGACCACCAATGGCAACTCAACTCCGCTCGCAGAGAAGGAATTGAAATCGGCAGGCAGGAGGGAATGGAGCAAGGGCATCAGGAGGGGCTTCAGGAAGGAATTGATCAAGGGCGTAAGCAAGAGAAAATCCAGGTCATCCAGCTGTTCGAGGAAATCTCCGGAGCACCTGTCACCGACGAAGCCACGCTGCTTCAACTGTCACTCCAGCAATTGCAACTGATGACTTCCCAACTGCGCAGCAGACTCAGTAACGGCCCCGCTGCCGGGAATACACTCGATCACAACGGACAGAACTAAAGGTCAGAGGAAAAAACCATGCGTGATGCTCGTGTGAGAGCCCTGCGCGATCGCCAGTGGGAACTGGACGCCGCTCGCAGAGAAGGATTTGAACGCGGCTGGCAGGAGGGGTTTCAGGAGGGAATGGAGCGAGCGCACACGCAAGTGCAAATCCAACTCATTCAGCTGCTCGAGGAAATTTCCGGAGCACCTGTCACCGACGAAGCCACGCTGCGTCAACTGTCTCTCCAGCAATTGCAACTGATGACTTCCCAACTGCGCAGCAGACTCCTGAACGTTGGAGTTCGTGGTAGGGAGAGTGCTGCTGCCGAGCCGCAAAACTGAATGGGCTTTGCGTGGACATGCTCCCGAGGTCAGAAAAGGGGGCAGGAACCAATCGCCTAAAGGCCCGAAGGGTGCTCCGCGGCATCGGAAAAGGGGAGCATCGGAAAAGGGGTCAGGACCCAATAGCCAAATGGCCCGGAGGGTGCTCCGCACTATTGGGTCCTGACCCCTTTTCCGATGCGCACTATTGGGTCCTGACCCCTTTTCCGATGCCAGGTTTGCGGCTTGGCAGGAGCCGCGCCCTCCCAAATTGGCCGCCCTCCCCGAAATTGCATGTCTCATCGGTCGCCCGCGAGGTCAGTTCTTCGTAATTGTTTCGTCCAGATTCAGCAACACGCGGGACAACAGAGTCCATGCGGCGGCGTCCTGAGGTGTCACGTTTTCCGGAAGCTCAGGCAGTTTCGCCGGGTCCCCCGTCATGATATCCCGGGGATTCAACCAGCCATCCGCCAGTCGCTGACGCCGGGATTTCAGAGCGTCCAGAATCTCCTTCAATTCCGGTTCCGTGGGTTCCCGCGATGTGCAGAGCAGGAAGCCATAACGTGCTCGAGCGACATCATCGCCGCCCCCCTCTCTCACAATTCGCAGGCCCAGTCCCCGCGCGGCCTCCACAAAAATTGTCTCATTCAGTCCCGTCAACGCAGCAAGTGGAGTGTTGGATCGCACGCGGCGCGGGCACGAAAAGTCCCCGTTCGGCGCGTCCAGTGAGGACAACACCGGGTCAGGCATAGATCGTTTACGGAACACGTAGACCGCACGTCGGTACCGATCTTCACCCGTCGCTGCCGTCCAGTATCCGGGATAGGTGTAATTGTAGTCCAGTACGTTCTGAGGCACTGGTGGAATCACTCCGGGACCACCCGCTTTCAGGCTGAGCAATCCCGACACACTCAAGGCAATATCCCGGACAATTTCCGCATCCGCTCGGTACCGCGCTCCCCGGGCCAGCAACTGATTCATCGGATCTCGTTCCCGCAGCTGCGGCGTTTCTACAGACGCCTGCTGGTAGGTGCGGCTGTTCAGGATCATGCGAATCAGATGCCGACGACTCCAGCCATGCTCCATCAGATCCACAGCCAACCAGTCCAGCAGTTCCCGATATTCAGGCAGGGGGGCCCGAGTCCCGAAATCTTCGGATGTTTCAACAAGACCACGGCCAAAGATGGCCTGCCAGACATGATTGACTGCGACTCGAGCTGTCAGCGGCGAACGCTTATCAACCAGCCATTGGGCGAAGCCGAGGCGATTCGGTGGCGCTCCCTCCGGAAATGCATGAAAGGCGGCGGGCACATGCGGCTCAATCAACTCCTTCGGCTGATCCCATTCACCCCGATCCAGACGATAGGTGTGTCGCGGATCCTGAGGCGTCCGCTCCGCCAGATGCAGTACGGTCGTCATTCCTTCAGGAACCGATTTCTGCAGCGTTTCAATTTCATCATTGAGCGGTTTTAGTTCTGGTATGGATTTTCGCCAGGCGGCAAAGACGGCCGACTGCTGAACCTCGGTCCGCTGCTCAACCGGCGTCTGCATGGCCAGTACTGCGCCATGATCAACGGCCGGGGCCGCGGGCGCCGCTGTGGTGGTCAGACTGAATCTGGCACAGCCAGGCATGTCACCCATCCGCCACGCCACTTTGATCTGAGATCCCACGGGGAAATTCAACGGTGTCTCGAACTGCACCACAGCCACTGACGGTTGATTGCGCAATCCCGGACCGCGATCAGCCAGCCACGAGGTCTCATCGCTGCCGTCGATCAGCAATGCCACCGGGCCCGTTGTTTTTTTGCCATCCGCGGACTTATTTTCAGCTGATGAAAAATCAGCAGTGGCATTCACGAGCTTCTGTTTTTCCCAGTTGCCCTCAGGCGTTTTCACAAACACTTCCAGTTCGTGGACAATCCACGTGCCTGTGCGACTGCGCCCCGGACCATTCTGCGGCAGGTCGCGATGATTCAGAATCTCCATCTGCAACCCGGTGATATTCTGCAGGGACGGCTCTGCGATAAAGAAGACATCCCCGCTGGTATGGCCCTTCATCAACAGGGACCTGTCCAATTCCTGCGTAGGATGGTTCAAACCACTGTTACTGCCCATTTCAATGGCATCCAGCGGAACCCAGGCCGCATGGCGGCTGAGCACGTCACTGGTGAAGGCCTGCTGGTCCTCTTTCCAACCCGGACGATCACCACGAATCCGATCTTCAATCGTGGTGATCTTCGTCTGTGCGTCCCTCAGCTGCTGCTGCTGCTCGTTCGAATACACCCACGACTGTGCTTCGTATGTATTATTCAGGAATGCAAACAGCCCGTAGTATTCGTTGTGTGTCAGTGGATCAAATTTATGTGTGTGACACTGAGCACACTG
>JBDKIW010000064.1:0-19742 GCA_039796955.1 Planctomycetota bacterium | reverse complement strand
CGGACGCATCGATTGACAGCGTGAAACACCTGAATTTCATCGTGAGCGAGGATTTCACGTCGGTTGACACGCGGCATGGAAATGGCCTTCAGAGGTCAGGGGCGTCCAGTTCCGACAAAGCATAAAAACTCTGCGAATGTTTGTCAAGGTGCCTGGCACCTGAGTAGGTGGGAGGC
This sequence comes from Planctomycetota bacterium, assembly GCA_039796955.1. Classification (GTDB taxonomy): domain Bacteria; phylum Planctomycetota; class Planctomycetia; order Planctomycetales; family Planctomycetaceae; genus SXXK01. The sequence goes on along the minus strand of JBDKIW010000064.1, from coordinate 19,566 downwards.
GGGGTATTGCCGCCTCTCAATTCCTCTCACTTTTTCCCATTTCAGCAGGAGCCGCTTCACCGGTGTGACTGAATAGGCGAGAATTGTAACCGAGAGCGGGAAAAGGGACAGTTTGAGAACTGTCCCTGGCGTGGCCCATCCCGACTGCGTTTCAGGGGGCACAAGCGAATGGTGACCACAATTTCTGTGCAGAGAGATGTGCAGGCTGATCAGAAACAGCAGGCGCGTGAGCTTCGGCAGCAGCTTTCCTCCCTCGGGACTCTCGTGGTCAATCTTGTGGCTTCGCCTGGCGCTGGCAAGACCAGTCTGCTGCAGGCGATTGGACGATTCTGGAAAGACAAGTATCGTCCTGGAGCACTGGTTGGTGATCTGGCGACTGAACGCGATGCGGAGCGACTGCGGCCGTTCATGCCAACCGAACAGCTCACAACGGGTGGTGCCTGTCATCTTGAAGTCCCACTCGTACGCCGGGGACTTGAAAAGCTTCCAACTCATCTTGATTTCCTGTTCATTGAGAACATCGGAAATCTTGTTTGTCCCGCCTCACACGACCTTGGTGAACACCTCCGTGTCGTTGTTCTCAGTACCACGGAGGGCGACGATAAGCCGGCCAAGTACCCGAAAATGTTTCGTACCAGTCAGGCCCTGATTATCAGCAAGACGGACCTGCTTCCGTGGGTACCCTTTTCGATTGAGAACGCGATTCACGATGCGAAGCTGATTCAACCGGAACTGAAGACCTTTGCCCTGAGCGCACTCCGGGATGAAGGGATCGAGGATTGCTGCCGATATCTCGAGTCAGCGCGGAAATCTCTGGTGCAGCAACAAGCAATCCACGTGGACGACAATACTGACCAGCAGAGTCACTGAGTGTCGAGTCTTCCGTTATGCGTGGCCAGCAATCCTCCCTCGGAATCAACCTGACAGGGTTCGTGCAGGGACGGGGCATCCGACCTGCGGTGGCAGAACTGGCGGGAAAATTGCAGCTTTCCGGGACTGTCTGGAATACGTCTCATGGCGTTTCCATACATGTCATGGGCCCCGATGTCGCCGTTGGTGAATTTCTGAATCGACTGGATGATCTGCTTGAGGAATTCGGTGAATGCCAGCGGCATTCTGTAGTGGACCTGCCCGAGACTGCTGTGGCAGATTTTCAAATCCTGTCGGCGTCAGAGGCCCGCGCAGCAGTCGGGGCTGAACAGATTCCCCCCAGTTCGACAGTGCCCGTCAGTCCCTCTGTCATGTCGGCACTGGTTCCTCCGGATACAGTCATTTGTGCCGCGTGCCTGCATGAGCTCATCGATCCAATGGATCGTCGATATGGCTGGGCAATGAATGGATGTCGGGCATGTGGGCCACGTTACAGCATTCTGCAGGCAATGCCGTGGGAACGGCACTTAACGGCCATGGCGGAGTGGCCGGTCTGCATGCGATGTGCCAGCGAGTATCATGGCACGAGCGGATCCCGCGGCCATTCGCAGGCAATTTCCTGCCCCCACTGTGGTCCTCAGGTTCGGCATCTGATTACTAACCAGCCCTGGAAAGGCCTGGCGGATTATCTTCGTGCCGGTCAACTGCTGCTGTTGAAGGGGATCGGTGGTTATCAGTTACTGTGTGATGCGGCGAATGAACTGGCTGTGCAGAAAATCAGGGTTCTGAAACAGCGTCCTTCCAAACCGTTTGCTGTCATGGTGCCATCGGAGAGTTGGCTCGACAGCACCGTCACCGAAACTGAACGGCGTTTGCTGAAGTCGAGAGATAATTCCATCGTAATTCTGCGAGGTACAGCAGGCCTGTCTCTGGCGGATTCGGTGACGGCAGGCATGGCAACCGTGGGTGTACTTCTGCCATCCTCAGGCCTGCACTTCCTGCTGCTTCAGGAACTGCAGGGACCGATGGTTGTGACCAGCGCAAACGACGAATCAGATCCGATCATTTTTCGTGACGAGGAAGTACAGGGCCTGTTGCAAAATGCTGACATCCACCTTCTGAGTCACCAGCGGCAGATCATCCGGCCAGTGGATGACAGCGTTGTGCGCGTGATAAATGACGAGGCTGTTACGATCCGAGCTGGTCGCGGCCTGACTCCCATGTCCCTGCCTCTGTCCTGTACGCAACAAATTCTGGCGCTCGGTGGTCAGCAGAAGGTTTCAGTGTCTCTAAGTAACGGTTGGCAAGCCATCATGGGGCCCCACATGGGCAGTATGGAAACACTCGCCGGACGTCAGCGATTCATGGAACACGTCCACGACCTGCTGACGCTTTACCGGATGCAGCCATCTCTGATCGTACACGATGCCCACCCGGACTACTTCACTTCACACTGGGCCGGCCAGCAATCCTGTGAAACGATGGCTGTGCAACACCACCATGCCCATGTGGTCACCGGAATGCTGGAACACGACCTCATGGATCCGGTTCTCGGCATCGCCTTTGATGGTTCCGGATACGGCCCGGATGGGACCATCTGGGGAGGAGAATTTCTGCTCGCAGATCGCTTGAGCGCTCAACGCGCTGGATGCCTGCGTCCATTCAGACTGGTCGGTGGTGATACCGCCATTCAGCAACCGTGGAGAATTGCGGTGGCACTGCTGGCAGACACATTTCCGGATATGAGTGTGGAGGAATTGAGCTCTCTGGTGTGCGGTCTCAGTCAGACTGCGTTCTCTGGCCGAAAACATTGCACCCCTGCGGACATACGAAACGTGCTGATACTTCTCCGATCCGGAGCTGCAGTCCGGAGTACAAGCATGGGGCGACTCTTTGACGGCGTCGCGTGCCTTATTCTGGGAACTATGACAGCCGATTTCGAGGGATCACCCGCAATGCTGCTTGAGGATGCGGGGTGGAAGTCAGCCACATCGCGATCGCAGTCTCACACCGTGCATTCGCATCTTACCGGCACATCACTGCGGCCTTTTGTCATTCAGCAGTCGGCGGCGGGGTCAGGTGGACTTCGACATGCGGACTGGCGACCGATCATCCGTGACCTGCTTAAAGCCCGGCAGGAGGGCGTCGATTCCCGTGAACTCGCGTGGCTGTTCCACAGAGCTGTTTCAAAACTGGTGAGTGAGTTTGCGGCCTGCTTGCCTGACCGAGTCGTTGTCCTGAGCGGTGGCTGTTTTCAGAATCGCCTGCTGTGCGAAATGGTCATGGAAGATTTTGATCGCTCAGCACGCACACTGAAGATGCCTGGTCGACTTCCAACGAATGACGGTGGACTGTCTGCTGGCCAACTGGCAATTGCTGTCGCGAGGCTTAAGGATCAGGGATGAGTGAACACGCGGACGATGTTCACACGTCAGTACGGTAGAATCCCGGGACACTAACGGTATTTCGTAGCCGACTTCACGATCGGACAGGCCATTTCAAAGCGAGCTTCTGCGTCAGGCGATCGCCATCTCTGGCAACCAGAGGTACGGAGTATCTGTTTCTATCCAGAGCAACGGAAAGGGGCTTGGAACACAAGGTTTCCGAGCCCCTTTTGGTCTGTGCAACTGGCTGATGATGTACCGAGGAGACTAACCCGCGAGTGACCTGTTTCCGGATGAACCGGAAACATTGAATACTTCCACAGCACTGAGGCGGGTGAGTTCTCTGGATCAGGCGGAGAAGCTGCTTCCGCAGCCGCAGGATTTCACCGCATTCGGGTTCTTGAATGTGAATCCGCGGCGAGACAAGTCGGTGTAGAAATCGATCTCTGTGCCGTCGAGGTACAGGTCGCTTTTCTTGTCCACCACGACACCAACACCATGGTGTTCTTCCATGAAGTCGTTTGACGCATCATAGGAACTGGTGAAGTCGAAGGAATACTGAAATCCACTGCACCCACCGCCAACGACACCCACGCGAACGTACTTCAGTTCAGGCCGATTCTGTTCTGAAATCACTCGCTTAATTTCGTTGGCAGCCTTTTCCGTCAAAATGACTGACATTGCAATTCTCCAAATACTGCTGAACAGGAAGGTCCCGGTCCGCCGCAGAAACACTGATGACGGACCCATGTAAGCGGCCAGGGAACCCAATTCAGATTCACGACCGTTTGATTCACTAAGCTGTGGCTCTGTCGTTCAACCGTCCCTGAATCGCCTTTCACCAACGATCAGAGGCGGCGCGATCTGTAACTGATGCCAACGCGACAGCTGACAATTCATCGGTCAGGTTCACTGCCCATTTATCGGCATTTCGACCAGCTGGCTTGTCAGCCACCGACGCATCCGGACACGTTTCGTATTCTACAGTGGCCACATCCGCGTTTTCCTGCGGGATTCTACGAACTTTACGCACTAAAACAGTGTTTTTACAGCAAAAAAGCGTCAATTCCGAAGAATCGTTGGGTACCTTGAAATGAATCCTGCCCCCCGCTTAACAATCCTCTCAAGGCGATAATTCTGACATGCATAGCCAGAGACTGAGCGTCCAGACGCCGAATTTCCTCACAATAGTCTTCACTTTTTGCCACTTCCTGGCCCTTGTCGCACACACGGATCGTGCCGCAGCGGCTCCCGCTGCCGCAAACCCGTCGAACACAGCATTAGTAGACAAGAATATCTCCTTTTGAGTGTTATTCCGAAATCATGGTATGCCGAGGGTAATTTTCTCAGCACATCCTGGATTGTCCAGCCGGGAGCAGAGTCACGTAGGCTGGCGGCATTGTCGGTTGAAATCCCGTCGCCTGCGAATTCGGTCGTCGCTGTCCGCGGAACGCGCCCCCTCGCATGATTCCAATGCAGGGCCCATGATAACTCTGGTCTTTTGGATTTCCCGGTGTTTTTTGCTTCCTGTCGTCGGCATTCCTGGGTGTCAGACGTGTGGTCGGCTAGAATCCGGCGAGCCACAAGTGGAAAGACTGCCGTCGCAGACTTCAACCGGTGGAGACATCAAGACGTGCTGGCAACCGAGGGCATCATGAATAGATTTCGCGTGTTTTGTTATCTGTGTGTCGGAACGCTGATCGCTTTAATTCAGGGGTGCAATGAAGGCCCCACGAACGGGCGTTCGGTCGAGAAGTCTCCGGATGGTGCTGTGGAAATTCTGGCCCTGACCAGCGATGGCCAAATCGAGCATCGTGAGGGGCGTTTCCTTGAGCAGGTTCGGCGGAGCGATTCGAAACTGATTGTGGTAGACTGCTGGGCCTCATGGTGTGGCCCCTGTCGCATGCTGGCTCCGATCCTGGAAGATCTCAAGCAGGATTGGGGCGACAGGATTGAAGTGATCAAGCTCGACGTTGATACGAACCCGGCGATTGCTCAGCATCTGCAGGTGAACAGTATCCCGGACGTGCGTATTTTCCGTTCCGGAACCCAGATCGATGGCTTTGTGGGACTGGCACCGAAAGAAGACATTGACTCGATGCTTAAGAGGCACGAATGACCTTGACCGGGACGGGCGATAGTCTGGCGGCGAGTAGGAATATACCTGCCAGGTGCAGCAAAGCACGCACCGCCGGGCGTTGGCTGGGATTTCGGTTTGGGGCACTGTTGCTTGGCTGTCTGCCTCTGATGATGACCGAACTCGTCTGCCGCATCGCAGGCTGGGGGGAAGTCGATTTTTCTGTCGATCCGTTCGTTGGCTTTGCCTCGCTGCAACCGCTGTTTCAACGATCCGCCGATGGTTTGGTTTACCAGACATCACAGACTCGTCTCGGCTTTTTTCGCAGTGATTCATTTGCGGCACAAAAACCGGCAGGTGAATTTCGAATCTTTGTTTTCGGTGGGTCTACGGTCCAGGGAAATCCGTTTTCGATCGAAACCAGTTTTCCGGAATTCCTGCGGCTGACTCTGCAATCGATGGATCCCACACGTCACTGGGAGGTTGTGAACTGCGGCGGAGTGTCCTATGCCACCTATCGCCTGCTTCCGGTGATGGAAGAATGTCTGCAGTACCAGCCGGATCTTTTTATCTTCTGTGAGGGGCAGAATGAATTCCTTGAGGACGTGACGTATTCCGATTCGCGGCGGCTCAGTCCGTTCGTCGTCCCTATAGTTTCCGCTGCCAGTCATCTGCAATCAGTGCGAGCGATTGTCAATGCATGTGTGGCAAGCCCGGAGAACGGCGTCGTCGTGATGGACCGGCCAACGCTCAGCACTGAGGTCCGGACATTGCTCGATCAATCCGGTGGTCTGGAACACTTTCAACGGGATGATGATCACGCGAGTGAGGTCGTTCGCCACTTTCAATACAATCTTGAACGGATGGTCGGTCTGTGTCGTCGTGAAGAAGTGCCGCTGCTTGTGATTCAGCCACCCGTGAATCTGCGTGACTGTCCGCCCTTCAAATCAGCGTTTGCATCAGACACTCCCCCGGACGTACAGCAACGGACTCTGCAGTCTCTGCAGCAGGCCTCCCGACTGTCGGCCACGCAACCGCAGGAGGCCCTGACAATGCTGCAGCAGGTCGTTCGTGACGAGCCACGACTTGCGATGGGGTGGTATGAGCTGGGCCAGTTGCAATTGACGCTGGGCGAGTATGAGGCTGCTCATCAATCCTTTCAGCGGGCCGTGGATGAAGACATCTGTCCACTGCGCATGACGACACCACTACGACACGCCATGCAGAATGTGGTCAGCCGTCTGAATGTTCCTTTTCTGAATGCACACGATCTGCTTGCACAGCGGTGCGTCGGAGGCATTGTGGGTGAGCAGGTGCTGGTCGATCACGTGCACCCTTCATTTCGCGGACACGAAGACATCGCGGTCGCGATTGCAGCATGGATGTCCCGGGAAGGATGTGTGCACAGTAAGACTTCCGACTGGCAGGATCCCGCGAGAAAAATTTGTCGTGACGCGGTGCAGTCGCTGGAGGACTCATACTTTCTCAGGGGCCGACGGGCCTTACGGGCACTGCAGCAATGGGCCGCCGGCCGGGCACTGGAACCCGATCTTGCAGAACCCTAGCCCGCCTCGGCAATCGACAATGAGGTGCCCCCGAAAACACCGCTTGATTACGTCTGCAGCGGGGCAGGGTGTGGCGAAGCATCCTTGACGAGCAAGGCGGCATTCTCCCTGAGAATGACGCGGGCTGCTGTCATTTCCGGAGGTTCGGGGAATAGTTTTCGGCCGATTCCAATCTGGAAAATCGTCATCGCAGTTCGCAGTATGATCAGTAAGTCGTATCGCAGCGACCTGTGTCGGACATAGACCAGTTCCAGTGCCAGTTTGACGGGCAACAGGTCCCGGACATAAGCCGCCTCGGGATTGTTCTGATCGACCATTGAATTCCCGTGCGTGTAGTTGTAGAGGCTTCCCGGGCTGGCAAGTCCGGGGCGAACGCTGAGTGTTTCCATGCCGAGCGGTCCGAAATGCTGCTGGACAATCCGGGGATCCTCCGGTCTTGGCCCGACAACGGACATCTCACCCCGGACAACATTCCAGAGCTGCGGAAGTTCATCAATCTTCATGGCTCGCAGGATTTTTCCCAGCGCGAAGACTCGAGGGTCCGAGGAAGAAGTGATCACACTCCCGGGACGAGTCGCCACGTGCATGGTTCGGAACTTGTACATGACAAATTCCCGACCACCAACACCAATGCGTCGTGCTCGGTACAGTGCAGGTCCAGCGCTGCACAATCGAACACCGATCGCTGAACTCACCAGAAGAGGGGAGAGCAGGATCAGTGCAATCAGGGCGGACAGACAGTCAAAGAGGCGTTTTGCCATCACGAAGAACTCGTCGTACGGTCATGAAGATTTCCGCGGCCGGCATGCAGCACATGCTTCCAAACGCCGCAGCACGATGTCGTAAGGCCTCGCAGGATCGAGGATGCGGAAACTCGCGAAGCTCCGGCTCATAACACTGCATGGCCGCAATTTTTCGCTCGAGGCCACGACTGATGTCCAGCCACGTATCCGGAATAAACGTTCTCGGGTAAGCCCACTCGGTGCTGCTGGCGGTGTCAAAGGTCAGAATTGACTGCAGGAACTCTTCCTGTGGTCTCAATGCAACCAGGGCTGCACGAAAGAGCACATTGTGATCATGGTTAATGTCACCACCATACTGGCAGTAAACCACACGCGGGCGCACTTCCCGCACCACAGCTTCCAGCGGGGTAATGATCTCCGTCAGGCCAAAAGTGTCCAGCTTCTGATCGGGAAACCCCAGAAACCGAAAATCGCTGACCCCCAGCACCCGCATAGCCGCTGCCGTGTAGGTGAATTGAGCCTGACCACTGGAACTATCTTCAGCAGTTCTTCCACGCGTAGCAATCACGACCGTCACCGGATCACCTGCATCGCGATGCAGCGCAATGGCACCACCGCAGCCCAGTACCTCATCGTCCGGATGAGCTGCGATGACAAGCACAGGTACGTTACTCATTCAACCACGTCCTTCCTGTCCAGCTAACCTCGCCCGGTTGATCCAGCCCCCGAAGCGCTAATTCCCGTCCTCGCAACACTCGCCCCTCCAAATCTTCGATTTCCAGCAGTAGTAGCTGACCGACACCGCACTGAATCACAAGTCCGCAGGCGTCCTCGCATGGACTCAGGCTGGCCCCGACAATCTCCCCGAATTGTCGCCCGGCAGCTTCCGCAGTGACCGTGCCGGGAAGCAGAGCACAGGCCTGAACCGTCCAGCGGACTCTGTCAAGAAAACTGAAGGCGCCCGGATAGGGCCTGGTCAGTGCCCGAACGAAGTTGTAAATCGTTTCGCTTGTTTCCGCCCACTGGATCAGCCCGTCCGCAGGACGACGACGTGGCAACAACGGTTCGCTGGTGACTTCCTGAACAGCCCCGGGAACGCGTCCGGCAAACAATTCCCCGAGGACCCGCTCAATCATGATCTGATTGCTTTCAGCAACCCGTTCATACAACGTCGCGCAGGTATCAAACGGAGTAATCGGGAAGCTGATCTGATCGATCAATCGCCCCTCGTCGACCTCCTCTGTCAACCAGATCAGACTGTTACCAGTACTCTTTTCGTTTCGAATCAGCGCCCAATTGATCGGCGCACTGCCACGATTGTGCGGCAGCAGCGACGCGTGGGCTCCAATCACACCAACTCTGGCAGTCGCCAGAGCTTCACGATGCAGAATCTGGCTCCAGCCAATCACAAAAACAAGGTCCAGTGAGAGCCTATGCAGAAGCTGAACGACTTCCGGATCGTTGATGCTGGAGATTCGAAAAACGGGAACGTCCCAGTCCGCCGTGACGTCCTCATACCCGCCGCCGGCACTGCGTTTGGCTAGAGCCGGCTCATCAAGGGTCAGAATGGCTTCCAGCCGGATGCCTGAATTCCGGAGCCATCGAAGTGTCCGGATCCCCTCCTGATGGAAGCCCACCCACGCTATACGAAGTTTCTGCTCCGGCCTCATGCCTGCCATCATCCTTGTTTTCCGAATACCGACATCCAATGAGCAACACCGGATGCACCGGAGCATTCTCAGTCTGCCAACCACCAGCCGCCAGACATACAGCCCATCCAGCAACACCCGCGGTTTGCCGGGCGACAGCCGAACGCCAGAGCCGCGGCCGGCAGTATAGATCCCACACCTCGCATTCGAAAGCCAGCCCACAGGCGGTCGCACAGGATCAACTCAACGTCGAATTAAGGACCAAAAAATCCTCTTTATTAAAAATGCCCCGTCCCCAGCACCGCCCATGGGCACAATCACTAGTACATCAGCGCCCTGAAGTGACACGCATCCTGAGCACAAAGGTGCATGGCACCTCGGCGGCAGGCCTGAATTTTATGAAACTATGATCTACAAATCCACATTTCGCTCCGCTGGCTGTATGGACTCGGGTTTCCACGCGGGCCCTCCAAACACAGCAATCAGCCGAGTTGAGCACAAATCCCTGTGATTTTGCCAACTTTTTTAACAAAGGTGCCTGGCACCTATAGCGGTTTTCCCATGGGCACAATCACTAGTACATCAGCGCCCTGAAGTGACACGCATCCTGAGCACAAAGGTGCATGGCACCTTGGCGGCAGGCCTGAATTTTATGAAACTATGATCTACAAATCCACATTTCGCTCCGCTGGCTGTATGGACTCGGGTTTCCACGCGGGCCCTTCAAACACAGCAATCAGCCGATATGAGCACAAATCCCTGGGATTTTGCCAAATTTTTTGACAAAGGTGCCTGGCACCTATAGCGGTTTTACATGGTGATGTGGAACCAAAGGTGCGTGGCACCGAGTTACCGATCATCCCGTTCAGCGGCGAGCGTGGGGCGGGTGTGAGGCTAGTCGTCAAGAGTGTCGTCGGGCACGTAGTCATCGGCGTCGACCGCATATTCCAGCAGGACATCCATCGAAACGTGTTCGATGGCCGAGATATGGGTGGCCTTGAGGAAAATCCGAGGCGCGGCACCGGCCTGCAGGGCCTGCAGCCAGCGGGGCAGGCAGAGGCACCATCGATCTCCCGGGTTGAGTCCCGGGAAGCGGTACATGGGCACCGGGGTGGAAAGGTCATTGCCGGCGGCCTTCGAGAACGCCAGAAACTCCGCCGTCATTTCTGCACACACCGTGTGCATCCCGGTGTCGTCCCCGCAGGTTTCACATTTGCCGTTGCGAAAAAATCCGGTCATCGGATCGGCGGAACAGACCAGCAGGTCACTGCCCAAAACATTCTTTGCCATGAGATCAGCCTGTCACATGATTCCGGAGGAGAAAGCAACCGTTCAGTTGATGTAGCGAAAATCAATACTGGAATACAGCGCGTGGTACACGGCTGCCCAGTGTTCCACGGATCCGGGGTCAGGACTGACCACCGTTGTCAGCAATCGTAATTCCTGATCGAGTGCCCTGCGGCATAATACCGTCTGCACAGCGAATTGGACCTGTTGTTCCGGGGACATTCCGCGGATGGTGTCCAGATTGAGATGGTGCTCGGCTGCCGAGGTGGCCTGCTGCAGCACGAAGGGGCTGTTCATCATGAACAGGGCCTGCGCAGGACGATTGCTCTGTGTTCTGAGGCCGGTGACGGAATTCGGATTGGCGCCATCGAAGATTTCAAACAAGTCCAGCATGGTGTTGCGGAAGGCTGGTACGAACACACTGCGACACTGCATCGGGAAATCCGCGTGCCGGTATTCGTTGTCGTAGGTCGACAATCTGGCAATCTGCGGGCCGCCAGCGACAGACAGGTCCAGGCGTCCCGATGTCTGCAACAGACAGTCTCGAATGCACTCCGCCTCGAGGCGTCTCTGGAAGGCATGCGTCCAGAGAATATTTTCGGGATCTGTTTTTCCGAGGTCGTTTGTGGGTACCGACGCCATGCGGAAGGTTCGTGAGTTGCAGAGTCGTCTGAGCATGGCCTTTGTGGACCACTGGTCGGTGTGGATCAGTGTCCAGGCGAGATAGTTGAGCAGTTCAGGATGAGTCGGCCGCTGTCCGGTCTCGCCGAAATTGTCCGGCGTTCGCACAAGTCCAACTCCCATGACATGCTGCCACAACCGATTGACCCACACACGAGCCGTCAGCGGGTTGCTTGTCGCAGCGACCCAGTCCGCAAGTTCCAGTCGCCCGCTGGCTGTCCGCCCAGAATCTGAAACTCGTTGTGGCATCTCGCGCTGTGTGGCCACCTGCAGAAAGCCTCGCGGAACTACCGAGCCGTGATTGCGAATTTCGCCGCGAACATGCACAGGGCAGTCTGCAACCTCCTGTTCATCCTCCACACACATCGCGACTGGCTGCGGCGGCTTTTTCTTTGCGTGTTGCTTCCGCAGCTCCTCAAGCTTTTTGATTTGTGCTGTGGGCGCCCCCTGCGGAGCCGATCGTTTGGAATCCACAACTGCCGGGGGTGATCCCGTGGGCCCTTGCGTAACCCTGCGGCCCGCTGCTGATAGTTGCGTGGCGGGAACCCAGTGCATCGCATCGATGATGACGTGTCCCGGAGACGCCGCGGACGCATTGACCACAACCTTCGCCGACATGCCGGCTTCGAAGCGAAAGCGTCCGAGTTCCATGAACCCGTCTTCCGATGCCGGCTTCAACTGCTGATTCACTTTCAGTTCGGTTTCTCCATCAGCATGAAAAATCACGACCGGCACCTGCTCGGAGCGGCTGCTGCCATGATTGATCAGCATTCTGACCACGTATTCTCCATCGGCAGGGATTTCGACCGGATAAGTGGCGGTCAATCCTTTTCGGGGCTGGCCACTGTGGCGATAGCCGATTCCACGAAACGGCGGCTGAAACTTGGATGACGTCCATTCACCTTCCAGCATCGCCTGATCATCATCCACAAAGATTCCGGGCACGTCACTGATCGCAGGGACTGCAGACGCTGCGGCCTGCTTGCGAAGTTCGCTGATCTGCTGCTCAAGTTCCCGATCGCGGGCCGTCCATGCAGTTAACGCAGCATGGTCAATTCCCTGTCGCAGTGGCTTCGTGACCCAGCCACAGACGTTGCCTGGTGTGAGCGATTTGGTGCTGCGAAAGATACCGGCGAGTGCGTAGTAGTCTTCGGCCGGCACCGGGTCAAACTTGTGATCGTGGCAACGGGCACAACCAAGTGTCATTCCCAGAAAGGTGCGTCCCATGGAATCAATCTGCTCATCCACAACATCCATCCGCAGTTGTTCTTTGTCCTGCTCTTCATAATTGATTGCACCGAGCATCAGGTAGCCTGCACCGATGATTTGGTCATCATGCTGTTCGTCGGAAGTCGCAGGGAGCAGGTCTCCGGCAAGGTGTTCCCGGATCAATTGCGAATACGGCTTATCCTGTTGGAATGAGCGGATCACATAGTCACGAAAACGCCAGGCATCAGGAAGCATCATACTCCTCCCGCCGCCCGTGGATTCTGCAAAACGAACGGCATCCAGCCAGTGACGTCCCCAGCGTTCACCAAATCGTGGAGAACTCAGCAGCGAGTCCACGACCTCGGCGACCGCCGCATCCGGAGCCTGCGAATATTTCTGGGCAAAATTCTCCTGCTGCTCAGGCGTCGGCAACAGACCGGTCAATACGATGTGCAGGCGTTTCAGAATCACGTCAGCCCCGGCATCTGTTGGCGGAGCGGTGATCCCTGACTGTTGATGTCTGGCTGCAATAAATCGGTCGACTTCATTTCTGGCCCAACCGTCTCCCTCGGCAGGCACCAACGTCTGCTGAAGCGGTTGGAAGGACCAGAACCTGCGTCCCGCTTCAATGTCCATTTTCTGCCGCACAACGACAGTCCCGCCGGATCTTGGATCCACCGCTCCATCACGAATCCATGCTTCGAAATCCTGAATCACTGAATCTGCGAGTTTCTGGTCGGGGGGCATTTCGACGGATTCATGCTTCAGAGCCCGGATCAGCTCACTGGCTTCCGGCTGCCCGACAACCAGCGCTGGTCCGGAATCGCCGCCGATTCGCAAGCCTTCGCGTGAATCAAGCAGCAACCCGCCACGAATCTCTCGAGCGTCTGCGGAGTGACACGAATAGCAATGCTGGACAAGGACCGGCCGAATCTTCTGCTCAAAGAAGCTCAGCTTCTGCGGATCCTGCGCAGCGTCTGTTGCCGAACCGGCGAGCTCATCACCGAAAGCGACTGTGAAGGATGGAAGGGCGCAGATGCAGCAGAGCCACAGCAAGGCTGTTCGCAGGTTGCTCATCACTGTTTCTCCCGTCGACAGAAATGTCATCCAATACACGTCGTCCAACCGGCGCCGTGGCGATTTGTCAGCCCCGCCCATACGGCAAGCCCACAGATTTCACAACTTAGCCCGCGATTGTCTCGCCAACACGTGTCTTTCGTCCGGCCACGTGTCAGGAACTATGCGGAAACTGTGGCGACTTTTGAATCCACAGCCGCTGTGAACCGGTCACCAGCCAGTGACGGTCTCCCGTCCAGGCGGCATCTTACTTCACCAGGGAACCTGATTGGCGACTGAGACTTCAGGACATCGGACCCACCGACAGCAGCCCCTTTAGTCCAGTTGCCAGGCATCAGGATGATACTGCCTCCTGGCGGGGAAATCACCTGCGGTCCTGGCGGGAGCGGCAAATTCCAGCAGTTACCGCGGTAACATCCGGCAAAACTGATGAAAACGCGGCCCGCTACCTAGTCCAGTGTTGCCTGCTCGCCGGTCCTGAGGATGTCCAGCACTTCGGCAGGAGTAGACGCGGTCCGCAGGCGTTCCGGTATGAATTCGCTTTCGTCCAGCAGGGTGGCGACAACGGACTGGAGGCGTTGGTGCACACGTGGTTGCCCCGCGGGAGTCAGAAGCACAAACAGCAAATGGGCACGTTCCGTGGTTCCGCGATAGGGAATACCGTTGGCCGATCTGATGAACAGCACAATCGCGCGCTGAAGTCCGTGCAGTCGAGCATGGGGCATGCCAAGGTGCCGACCAAGATATGTCTCGATCAACCGCTCACGCTCCTCGACACCACGCAGCACTTCGTCACGGGGAATGGGCAGTGAGTCCGGACTGAGCCGCAGCAGGGCTTCACGAACAGCTTCGATGGTGCTGTCTGCTTCGATATTCAACTGAATACGATCTTCGGTGATGGCATCAGCCAGATTGACCGTTTCTTCGTCCTCGAACTCGTCCCGAATCGTACCAACGATTTCTTCAATCACGTCTTCCAGCGTGAGAAAACCGGACCACGCGCCCCGAGCATCCCGAACAAGAGCGACGTGACAGCGTTTCTTCTGCATCTCCGCAAGGACAGACTCAAGACCTGATGTTTCTTCCGTTACAATGACGGGGCGCAGCAGAGTCTTGAGGTTACTGCTGGAACCGCCTGCCAGCAGCAGATCTTTCAGGTGTACGAAGCCGGACGGCATCTCGTCACCGTCAAACAGTGGGTAGCGACTGAACCGGTAGCGACGAGCGATCTGCAGATTCTGCTCAATCGTCTCTGCGGTGCTCATACAACGCACCTGAGAACGCGGACGCATCGCATCACGAACCATCAGTTCGCCGAGATCGAAGACATTCTCCAGAAACAACAACCGCCGAAAGCTCATCAGACCTGAGGACTGCGACTGATTCAGCAGAATGCGAAGCTCGTCCTCGCTGTGTGTCTCGTGTCCCTTTGATTTTCCCAATCCCATCAGATTCAACAGGTAATTGGCGGAACCATTCAGAACCCACAACGGCAACGCGAACATCGTCAGAAAAACACGCAGCAGCGGTGCCGTCCACAGGGACACCCGATCCGTTCTGCGGATCGCCATCGATTTCGGGACCAGCTCACCAATCAGAATGTGAGCATAACTGACAATCGCATAGCTGATCGCAAACGCCACCGCGTGTGCTGAAAGAACTGTGGCAGCATTCTCGCGGGCAAACCAACCCGACCAGAGCAGCAGGGGTTCGATCAACCGCACCACGGCCGGTTCACCGACAAACCCCAGACCGATGGAGGTGAAGGTGATCCCGACCTGACAGACCGAGAGGTATTCGTCGAGGTGATCCTGAACATGTTTGGCGGCCACGGCACCTCGAACGCCGTCGTTCAAAAGCTCGCGCACCCGTGACGGGCGCATCTTGACCGCCGCAAACTCTGCCAGAACAAAGAAGCCATTCAGCAGCACCAGCAGCACTGCCAAAAACAAATAGATTAAAGCCATTCCCCGCGATTTCCTGAGAAACAATAGAATTCTCCACCATGATGATAGTCGTGTTTTCCGAGGGTTACCAGCGATTGTCCTGAACTTGATCGCAATCCTGGCGGGAATTCACTGTTCCCCTGACGGGATTTGCCTTCGTATCATTTCCCGCGTTGTTGTCCCACAGCTGCCTGCAACCCTTCACCTCGGCACAACCTGCCGCCCCGAAAGTCCGCCATGATGCTGGGGATTCGTCGCCTGATTGTTGTGCTGGAATCTGAACGGATTCCTGCTTCCATTTCCCCCGGGGACGCCCTGCCGATCGACCTCGGTCAGGCGTTTCAACACGCCGCTCTGCTCGCAGCGGCATGCCAGCTACCGCTGGCTGTCGCACTGCTGCATCCATCAGCTCAACCGCTCACCCTGCCCACTCACGAAGCCACGTCGACCCAGCCAGTTTCTTCCGTCGAACTGGTCAGCCAACTGCGCGCACTCATCGACCAGCAGGCCCAGCGCGCGGGAACCTCCGTGAGCGAATTTGAGTGTTTTACCACAGCGGAGTGGGTCGATTTGCTGACCTCAACACCCTACGACCCCGGCTTGCTGTTTTCGTTGACGGTCCCTGCCTCAACCGCGGCCCAGTCCCGGCAAACTGTCCTCGTTTTTCCGCCACCGAAAAGCTGGCTGTCGGCGCTGCAGAACTTTCGTGGATATCTCTGGCTGCACCCGGCAACTCCTGAAAATCCGGAATCCTCAGTGAGCGCCCCGTCGGATGTGATTGCCCTTGTGTCGTGCCAGAGGAGTCCATTGCAAACCCTGGTCGATGCGGTGGCGATCGCAAAAGCGCTGCATACCAGATTCCATGTGCTGCCTTATGCCGCCCCAACCCAGGAACTCACGACGGAAGAGAATGTCGCACAGATCATCCACGAGTCGCTGACGCAGTGCGACTATCGAACGCTGCCGCAGGGCCTGAGAGTCTATCCGGTGGCGGATTCTGCCGTCGAAGCGCTGCAGCAGTCTTCGAACGAATGCCCGGCGCCCATAGTTCTGCTGCCGCGAACCTCAGAAGTAAATGATGTGGTCGCGAAATTACTGAACCCGGCGAGCGGCATTCCTGCCGGATCCATTCTGCTGCTGATGGAATAGCTGACGGCATTTCCCGATCCAGCCTGTTCCCGCACTGAACATCTCTGTCAGCCGATCGTTCCTTTCGGAACCAATTCAGCCCCTGAACACAGATGCTGTTTGAACCCACCAGCGCGGCGACTGACATTCGACGGTCATTCGATTACACTCCTGACCGTCATGGCCGCACCGGTTCAGCCGATGTGCATTCGCCTGCAGTTTCTTCAGGGAGTTCCGCAATTTCTCGCTCCGACGATGAACTCACCCATGGTCAGTTTCTGATCAGCGCCGGTATTTTTGAAGGCGCCCTGCTGCTGATCGCTTTTGTGGCTGGATGGGTCACGGGCACCAACCCGACGCTCTGGCTGCAGTGGCGTTCTGAGGATTTTGTTCTCGGACTGGCAGCGACACTCCCCATGCTGGCTCTGCTGGCAATCTGCATGCTTTCCAGGTCGTCGGGAATGCTGCAGATTCGTAAATTTCTCCGGGAGACGATCGGTGTGTTCCTTGCTCGCTGTCGCCTGATCGACCTGATTCTGCTGGCATTGCTGGCCGGTGTGTGCGAGGAGATTTTCTTTCGTGGTTTTCTTTACGCCTGGGTTGCCGCCTGGAATCCGGTGCTGGCCGTGATGTTGACGAATCTGCTGTTCGGCCTGGCGCATGCCGTGACGCCGGTGTATGCAATGCTGGCGGCATTCCTCGGGCTTTACCTCACAGCACTGGTGGCGTCCGACTCCACGCCGAATCTGCTGATTCCAATCACGGCCCACACACTTTATGATCTGGTGGCCTTTTACGTGATCATCCGCGACTGCCGTCGCCATGAACAGCAATCCGCGGACACCGCGGCCAACGAGCAGTAGTCTGGGTATTCGCCACGTCAAGGCGACGCTGCCTCGCCGATGGCAGACGCGACTTGCCACCCGCGGCTTTTTCAATAAACTCCCGATATTCCAGTTCAAAACAACGGAGATGTGAGCGATGGCAAAGTGGCAGATTGGTGTGTTTGCGTCGATTGACGCAGGTCTTGGTGTGCATCTGGACGTGGCTCAGGAACTGGGCGTTCCCACGATTCAGGTGCATGCTCCGCATGCCGGAACTCGCAACCCGCAGGCTGCCGCTGCATTTCTCAAGCGATGCTCTGACGCTGGCATCACTATCACCGCTGTGTTCGGCGGATTTGAGGGTGAAAGCTATGCCGATATCGCCACCACCGCCCGCACGGTGGGACTGGTCCCTGAAGAGACCCGTGCAGCCCGCGTTCAGGAAATGAAGGAAATCAGCGATTTCACCAAACTGCTGAACTGTCCGACCGTGGCCCTGCACATTGGCTTTGTACCTCATGACACAAGCAGCGAAAGCTACAAAAACCTGATCGCCACCACACGTGACCTGCTCGATCACGTCAAGGCAAATGGTCAGCAACTGAATCTGGAAACCGGCCAGGAGTCCGCCGACCATCTGCTGCAGTTCATCAATGATGTGCAGCGCGACAATCTGTTCATCAACTTCGATCCGGCCAACATGATTCTGTACGGAACCGGTGAACCAATTGAAGCGTTGAAAAAGGTCGGCAAGTACGTCCGCAGCATTCACTGCAAAGATGCAAAGTGGGCCCCTGCTGATGTTCGCGGTGCTGCATGGGGTCAGGAAGTTCCCCTGGGCGATGGTGATGTCGGCATGGAACGCTACCTCCGCACACTGCTCGAAATCGGCTATACCGGCCCACTAACGATTGAACGAGAAATTCCTCAGGATCGGGCTCGCCAGAAGGCGGATATCGGTCATGCGGTATCACTGCTGCAGAATCTCCGCGGCACGATTCTGACCTGACGCAACTCACCCTCTGAAAACTTGCGGGGGGCTCGATTTGGGCTTCACAAGGGCTGGGGTGCAGAATGTTGTGGCCTTCTGCACCCACACAATTCGAACAGCCCCCCACGTGATTCGCGCTCAGACCACGGCCTGTCGTTGCCAGGTTCGTTTAGACCGGGCTGACAAACATCCCCGGCTCACGGCAGAATTTCTGCGGCTGAATGTTTTTTTATCCGTCAGCCTCGGGTTTGGTCAGCGCCATTCCTGTTCACTACAACGTCGCTCAGGGGTCGACCACGCCTCACGCGTGGCGTGAACGCGGTGGTTGAACTCACGTCAGCGTTCCGCTGCGACATCGCCAACTGCGAGGTTCTCTCACGGCCGCAGGGAAGCATCGTGGGTCCATTTTGTCACCGCCGAACGTAACTGTTTGCTGGTTCACCGCCGTTTTCGCCATCCCAGCTCACTACGCCTGGCCCTCGCAATCACCGTACGGCTTCCGATGAAACCGCACGATCACCGACACACCGACCAGTACAGCTTACGGAGCACTTCCCGGCAGTGCACCAGCTCCGATTTCCGTGGGACGGATAGCCCCCGTGGCACCTGCTGCCGGTTGCGGAGTCAAGCCGGGAGCACCCGCAGGGCCGTTGGCCCCCGCCGGAGCCGCTCCGCCAGGACCAGCACCACCGGTTGCGCCGGCCGGTGGTTGTGGCGGCACAGGTTCGCCGGGATAGTCAAACTCTTCCCAGGGATTGACGTTGTAGGGTTCAAGGACTTTCTGCGAATCCACATCCAGCATGGCGTAATAGACGAGGGCCAGTCCCCGCACTCGATTTTCACCCAGCTCCGTCAGTACGGTCTTCAGAATCTGCTTTGCAGCTTCGCAATCAGCCTGTTCAATCTTCACAACCGCCTGCATCAGCATCAGTTCTGCTCGGGCATCATTGGTCCCCGCAATCTGCTGATTCAGGGCCATTGAATTGCGGAACGGCCAGACGGGCAACGCGCCATTCACCTCGAAATTGGCGTCAGCGATCAATGGCAGGGAAAAGAGCACCGGCATATACGCGGTGGGATTCTGCAGTTCCCGTTCAATATCCTTCAACTGCGTAGACCAGGTCTCAGCGGCGAG
>JBDKIW010000063.1:0-22323 GCA_039796955.1 Planctomycetota bacterium | reverse complement strand
GAAAATGGCGCCGATCGCGTCTCGTTGATCGACGAGAACAAGATGGTCGTCGACGGTGATTCTCTTGTCGTCAATTCTCCGATTGATCCCGCCGTTTTTACCCTGCAGCCAAAACCGGGCTGGAGAATCACAGACATCGATGAACTGCAGCGCTATGAGGATGAGCTGGCGGCAAAGGCCGCTGCTGCGAAAGCTGCAAACCCAACGCCTTCTACGGGTCGAAGGGCTTTGCCGAGTGATATTTCGTGGGTGTGGTGGGCGGCAGCGGGGCTGTCCATGCTGACGATTACGGCCGCGGTTGCACTGCGATGGCGGCACAAAAGCTGATGTTTCAGAACGAACTGTCGACCCAATCCGGGAAGGGTCATCATGCAGTCTCACGTTTCCGCTCTGAAATGGTTCTCGCTCACCCGCACGGCGTTTTCCGGCGCTTGGCTGTTTGAAAACTGCTGGGTCTGGTCGGCATAAAACGAGGGCGGTACCATGCGAAAATCGGGATTCACGATCATCGAAGTCCTTGTGACAGTTTCCGTGATCAGTTTGCTCTGTGCTATTCTGTTGCCTGCTGTACAACGCGCACGGGAGGCTGCTCGAGCGACGCAGTGCAGGAACCAGATTCGACAACTGGCGCTGGCACTTCATATGTACCATGACACGCATTCTGTGCTTCCACCCGGATCGCAGGTTCAGGATTTGGCGGCCGTGGAAAGCCCCTTCAATTTTACAAAAGGTTATGGCTGGACAGTCGCAATTCTGCCTTATATTGAGCGAAACGATTTATACAATCGTTTTGATTTCGATCTGGATTGCCAGATTCATCATAGATTTCTGACAAAACAACAGATAGTTGTTTTCGTGTGTCCTTCGGATCCAGTGAATAGCCAGCCAACATTCTGGAATCGCCAGATCGTTCCCGGCAGCTTCCATGGTGCCTGGTATCGCGGAGACTGGGGCGTGACCAGCTACTTTGGTGTGTCGGGAACGGATCGTCAGCACTTCATCACTCAGCCATCTCGCTGCGATTCTCTGAGCCGTGAGCCACTGACACGCGGACTTCACAGTGGAGTTTTTTTTGGCAACAGTCGGACGAGGTTCGCCGACATCTGTGACGGACTGAGTCAGACACTCTTGCTTGGAGAGCGCGGAGGCGTGCCGCAGACCGGGAAGTGGGGTGGCCCGGGATCGGGGACTTCGTGTCCGTTCGGCCTCACCGACGTTCTTCTCCCGGGCCTGATCTCCGGAAAGGACGGGGAAATGGGAGGGTTGCGGGTAGCCACGGGGCGCAGGGATGACGATATTCACTGGTGGAGCTGGCACGCGTCGGGAACTCATTTTGCCCTGGCAGATGGCAGCGTGCGGATTGTTTCCACAAAGATTGACAGGAGCGTTTTGAGATCACTCAGTGATCGCTGTGATGGCGTTGTTGTCGGGGACGGCTGGTAAACATCAACCCTGAACGGGGCATGCTGTTTTTCATATTGTTCAGGTCTGTACCGCAGTCGGATTGAGGGGTTTTCCGGCCAACACGTGCCGCCGTTGCCGCCTGTCGGGGATCAGCCAGATCACAACGCCGGAAGCTGAGTGTTAGCGGTATTCACCGATGCTGTGCGTCACACGAACAGGCGTAAAGTAGAATGTCCCCTTAATGCGATTTCAGGCGGTTCGCAGCTTCTGAATGGCTTCGCACAACGCGGTCCCGACTTCCTCCTCGTCACCTACCACGATGTCTGCACCCGCATCCCGAAAGTCCTGCTGATGCAGGCGATAACGTGATCGCACCAGAATCTTTGCATCGGGCGCCATGTGCCTGATCTGCTGCAGAACGGCCATCGAATCATGGAATCCCGGAACAGTGATCACCACCAGCTTCAGGCGTTCCGGATGCAGATGCTGCAGAATCTCCCCGGTCGTCGCATCCGCCTGCATCGCATGAAATCCCGCAGCACGCGCACTGTTGACCCCGTCAGCTCCAAGGTCAACCACCAGCACCTGGGAAGCCTGTCGCGACAACGCCTCAGCGGCCCCTCGACCTGCCGGACCAAATCCCACCAGCAAACAGTCCCACGCATGTCGATTCAATTCGTCCCGAGATGCTCCCCCCAGAGGAGCGAATACATGCCCGTTGAGCCACGATGCCAAGCCTGGTGCATAGGTGATCAACGTGGGTGTCACCAGCAGCGAAATAATGGCCGCCGAGACCAGTGCGTTGTACTGGTCTTCCGTAATCAATCCGGCCCCCATGGCCTGACTGCCGAGGACAAACGCAAATTCACCCACCGAACCAAGACATAAGCCGGTCCCCAGCGAGGTCCCCGAAGGATGCCGCAGGACTCGAAACAGGACAGCCACCACCATCACCTTGACCGACAGAATCAGTGTGGACATGGCCAGAACCAGCAGCAGATTGCGAAACATCCAGATTGGATCGGCCAACAGGCCCACAGAGCCAAAGAACAATGTCAGCAACACAATCCGCAGCGATGCGACATCCGCTCGAATCTGAAAAGCAAAGGGTGAGTTCCCCAGAAACATGCCGGCGACGAACGCCCCCAGAGCCGGCGACAGCCTGGCTGCGTGCGCTGCCCAGGTGGCTCCTAACCCGACAATCACACTCAGCACAACCATCAGTTCCCGATTCTGACCGATGGATCGCGTCTTCATCACACGCACGGCCAGCATGTTCAGCGTCAGATAAAGCACCGTCACCACACCAGCACCGGCGATGGCAATCCCTCCAACCCGCAGCGCAAGACTCTCAGCGTCTCCGGATTCGCCAAGTAGTGGAATCAACAGGGCCAGCGGAACAACCGCCATGTCCTGCACCAAAAGGACGGCTATCGAGTTACGTCCCATCGGTGAATCCAGCAACGCTCGATCCGTGAGGACGCCCAGCACCGTCGCCGTACTGCTGAGGCTGACCATGGCGCTGATCGCCAGACTGGTCGAAAGCCCCAGATTCAGCGCCAGTCCCGCAGCTGTCAAAGCCGCCATCGTCAGCAGTACCTGCAGTACGCCGCACAGCAGATTCAGCTTGCCAAGCCCCAGCACACGGCTCCACGAAAACTCCAGCCCAAGACTGAACAGCAGCATTGCCACCCCCAGCTCGGCGATGCCCTCGATCGCAGACTCAGCCTTCACGACTTCCAGACTGCCATGGCCACCCACCACCATTCCGGCCAGCAGAAATCCCACCAGCGGACTCTGACGCACCATGGCCATCAAACTGCCAGCCACGAAACAGGCCAGCAGCAGCAATACGATCTGCAGCAACAGATCCCACGTGTCCATGTCTCACCCGTCGCCTCAAAAGGATAACTATCCGCCGCCACGGTCTGCCGGACACGACACCAACCCGCACTTGCCGATAAAAACCCGCGGCGACTTCCCCTGACTGAACATTCTCGGCCGTTCACCGCTGGCGAACCACTGCAGGATCACCCCAATCAGAAATGCCCCACGCGTTCCTGCAGGCCGGTAAGCCTTACCGTCCCGCCCCGCAGACAAACGCACCATCGGTCATACCAACCGCACCCGGGGCCGCTGACATCACCAATTCCGGCGGGCCGAACACATCGGACCATTGCACAACGTACCATCATCCACTGGCGTCCATGCGATGGCCACTGATGATCTCGACAAGCACACAGTGTTCAGTGTTTGCGGCACGTCCGTCAGAGAATCGTTCCGGAGAATGAAAACTCCAGAGGCTCCTCGCGCCCCTGCACTCGAACCTGCATCTTCTCACTGAATCGGCCCGGTCGCTCAGGCGCCGTGAATTCCAGCTGAATCACCTGAACCTTTTCTTCCTTATCCCCTTTGGTGACCACAATCTGATCTTTCAGAGCTCCGCAATCCACGTCCGCTACCAGGAACGGGCGAATTCCCTTGACCACCAGCGAAACTTTTGCGGTTTGCCCCGGCTTCAACGCACGCACGGCCAGACTTGGATTGGAAATCGTCATGTCAGAAACCACAACACCTTCGACCATCAGCGGCACATTGGGGTTCCGGGAATCATCCGTCACCAGCGTCAGATAGTCCACTAACCGTCCCACCTTCGCGGTCCCGGACAGTGTCACTTCTAACTCATACTCCACATTGATCCCGTTCACCGGCTGCGCATTTCGTGCCAGTTCCTTCAGCCGAGCCTTCAGCGACTCATGATTAATCCGGACGTCCCGGATACTCCAGTCGGCACGTCCTGCGTACGAAATCTTCACCGTTTTACTGGCAGGAGCGTTCATGGCCACCGACCCAAAATCCACCTTGCCCGGATCGATCACGACGTCCTGGCGAATGTAGGCAGAAATGGGAATCCGCACTTCAGCAAACTGCGGGGCATCCAGCAGAATCGTCAGTGTGGTATCGCGTTTCTGCTTAAACGAACGCGTATCCATACTCACTTCAATGGTGGCTTTTTCTCCCGGCTGCAATAACGTCTTTGAAGGATTACCAGCACGCGCACACTGACAGGCGGTTGTCACCTGCGAAATATGCACCTGAACCTGGGACGAATTTGTCACTGTGACCGTCTTCACGGCCTCGGCCCCCGTCGCAATCACTCCGAAGTCCAGATTCCGCGGCATCACCATGGATTCGGCCCAGTTTTGCTGCGCCTGCGCACTGGCTGTCCAGAAAAACAGCAGGAAAACCGGGAGCCCCCAGCATTTTTGATTGCCTGACATTTTCCACGCCCGATCAAATACTGATGCTGCAAAAAATTACCCGGGTTGACGTATGCATGCCGACCCGACACCAAAATCGTTCAGTTCCGGAGTCGCAACCTACTGACAACCGCAGTCTGTCACCCATAACCCCGAATTCTGGCAGGCACATCGTCAGAACGCCAACGTGGTGCTTTTCCTGATAAAAACTGAGAATTTCAGGGTCCGCGTCCCTCGTGACCTGAGCCCGTCAGGAGGATTCGTCCAGCGAAAAACATTACGGGTGTTCCCGTATTCTGTCAACAACGGCTTGTCCGTCACCACACCTCGGACCATGAGCCCGCAGTTTTTCCTCGATTTCACTGCCGAACCACCAGGGGGGAATTCTACCAGACACCTGTCAACCGACAGAAACGACAGCCACCCTTCACAGGGAAGTTCACACGATCAGGCTTACTTCGCCAGCCGCCGTCCGCCTTTCTGTTCAACGGTCCGATGCCTGAACGAGGCGATTCCATCTGTCCCCACGACATTTACTCGGGCGGCAGACCCCCAAACTGTCGAACCGCCTCATAGGCGACGGTATTCACGGTACTGGCCAGATTCAGACTGCGCACCTGGCTCCGCATGGGCAATCGCAGATTGTGAGTGGGCTGGTTCTGCAGGATCGAAGCCGGCAGCCCCCGGGATTCACTACCAAACAGCAGGATGTCTCCACGCCGGAATTCCACTTCCCAGACCGTCCGCGTCGCCGTCTTTGTCAGACACCAGATGCGCGATTCCGGCAGCTTACGCGTCACTTCGCTCAGACTGTCCACGACTTCCCAGTCCAGATGCTGCCAGTAGTCCAGACCAGCCCGTTTCAGTGACGTGTCGTCCACAAGAAATCCCAGCGGACGAATCAACCAGAGCCTTGCACCAATCGCGACACAGGTGCGTCCGATATTCCCTGTATTCTGAGGAATCTCCGGCTGATGCAGCACAACGTGAAGCAGTGGAACTTGCGCGGAATTTTCCATGATCTCACTCGCCGATAGCGGTCAACAGTTGTTCCCTGAGACCATGGCCTGCAGCCCACCACTCGCAAAGTCCGGGAAAAACCAAATGTCGTTACAACTGCAGCACGCCGATTAACGCACTCCCAATCGGAACGTCGGATCGCTCTGACCTCGCAGCTTTTCCACACCCGCCATGCGAATCATCAGAATCCGCTCCGTTGCTGCTCCACCCTCTTCCGGAGCGAAAAACAGATTTCCCAGATTCCAGCTGTCCGAATCTCCAGTTGCAGAACGGCCGACCACCGCGACCTCGCCCGCCAGCAAACGCACAGTCAACTGATGCTCATACAACGGCAGCGTGTTCTGCCGCATCGGCAGTTTCTCTGTATTGTCCTGTATTGTGAGCCGAAGCGTCGAAGTCCCCGAATAGATGACAGGCAGCAGCGTCAGCAGCACCCAGTCCTCCGCAATTTCCCGGGCAGTCAATTCAATCACACATCGCAATGCCTGACGATCCCGGAGCGACGCCAGTTGCGGAATTTTCGATAGTGGCAGCCGCTTCTCGTCCAGCTGTCCCTGGATCTCCAGATAGCTCTTTCCATTCTGCATCAAAGTGAACGAGGGACCCAGCGGTCCGCCGGGCGTCTCCGGCACCACAGGTCCCGTCGTCCCGTCGTCACCGCGATCCGCAACCATTGCATCCCGCGCCAGACTCTGCAGGGCCCACGGCGTCGAACTGCCAGCCACACCGATCCGGAATCCACTGTCATTCAGCGCCCGCCGCTGCTCCGGCGTCATCAGGCCACTCTCGTCCAGCTCTTCCCACACCAACTTGCGGATCTTCGGATCCCCAACCGGTCGACTGGCAATCGTCGCATCCAAACGCACCATGGACAAAGTCGGTACGTTGGCGTCCCCTCGCGCGTCTGTCGATTCGCCCCCGGGGAACAACGAATTCAACATCGAATCCTCTGTTCCCACGGAACGGAACAGATTGCAGCCGGACGCTGACATCAGCAGCGCCGCAATCGCACTCCGTCGGGAACACACCATGGACAACCTTCCCCAAAAACTATTCGCTCAGGCTCAAGCCGGCTGAATTATGTCCGGTTCGATTCACGTCCCATTGCAAGCCGTTACGGAATCCACACCACAACCGCCACTCTGCGCGGCCGTCCGCGACACAAACTAGGCGGGACGTGATTCCCGAGTCAACTGCAGGATTGGAGGAACACGACAAACAGGGAAAGACAGGCAGAACGGGAAGTTCGGTGCACCTGCAATGGACATCTGTTCGGCAATTTCCGCGACTTCGGGTTCTCACGCCACTCGCTTCGGGCCCTCTCACCCATTCCGCCTGCCGCCGACGACCGGCGTTTTCGAGTTGATGTCGTCTGTACTATCATTCCGGTCCCGTGTCCTCAGACCTCGTCTGTTCCGGATCTCACTCGTACCCGTCCCGGAGTCCTCATGCCAGTCTCTGCTTTCCGCGTCGGCGAAGGCCACGACACCCATCGCACCATTGCCGGACGCTCCATGGTCGTCGGTGGAGTGCTGATCAGCAACGCCCCCTTCGGACTGGACGGGCACAGTGATGCCGATGTACTGCTGCATGCCATCATTGACGCCTTGCTGGGTGCAACCGGGCATGGTGACATTGGTGAGTGGTTTCCCAATACCAGCGACACATGGAAGGACGCAGACTCCGCCATGCTGCTGAAAAACGTTGTCGACACGCTCTATGCGGAACACTGGTCACTGATCAACCTCGACTGCACCATTCACGCGGAACACCCCCGAATGGGTCCATGGAAACCTCAGATCCGTCAGCGACTTGCTGAACTGCTGGCCGTCACACCCGAACAGATCAATGTCAAAGCCAAGTCCGGTGAAAAAGTCGGCCCCGTCGGACGTGGTGAGTCCCTCTCCGCAGATGCAGTCGTCCTGATGTCTCGCCAGATTCCGCCTCAGGCGCACTGAACCCTGGCCAGAAGGTCGCGTTCCATCCTGCCCATCACCGGCACCGCCGAATCAAGTCCATTGTTCTGCCGTACCTGCGAAACATCCCCTGTCCGGTTCCCTGGAATGAGTCCCATGTCAATGAAAATCCCAGCCGGAAACCTGCTGCCGTCCCAGAATCGTTACCTCGGCATCGATCCAGGACTGAATCGAACAGGCTACGCCCTTCTGGAACGCACGTCTCGCGGTCCCGTTCTGCGGGAAGGCGGCGTCATCCAGTCCACCAAAGGGCACTCTCTGCACCATCGAATCCTTGAAATCGGGACCGGCCTGCGTGAATTACTCACCGAGCTCAAACCGGAAGCCGTGGCCATCGAGCAGGTGTTCTCGCACGTTCGCAACGTCCAGTCCTCGCTGCTGCTGGCTCAGGCACGCGGTGCCATTCTGATGACCATTGCCGAAGCTGCGATTCCCCTTATTCAGTATTCACCCACACAAATCAAGCGTCTGCTGACCGGCAGCGGTCGGGCGCCCAAGGAACAGATGCAGCACGCCATCCAGACGGAACTGCGACTCTCCGCGCTGCCCGAACCCCATGACGTCGCCGACGCGTCGGCCGTGGCACTGTGCCTCTACCACTCCGTCCGCTTCGCAGCCTGAACAAACACCGCTCCCCGCGATCGGTCGGTTCGCAGAGCATTCCCCAACGGCGACCTTTCAGAATCCGCTCTCCCTCTGAACTGTGCTTTTTGCGATACTGTCGCATGAGGCCGACATGCACAGGCACAAGCCTGAAGCCCCTCGGCAACACACGGCCCAATAAGGCTCTCTGCACGAAGGTTCGCCCAGCTCTCCCCCCATGCGGTGCAGATCACGACACTCGTCAGACTGATCCATAAAGTCCCTGCATCTCTGCCAACACATATTTTCCCGGAACCTCCACACCAGGTTTTCAGAATCTCCGCACATGATCACACGCATCAATGGACTACTGGTTGGGCTCAACGAATTCTGCGCAACCATTCGCATCGGTGGTTTCGACTACGAAGTGCTGCTTCCGGACATTGTGCGCAGGCAGTTGCAGACAAAGCTCAACTCCGAAGTCAGTCTCAGGACCATCGAATATCTCGATGGCAATCCGCAGCAGGGAAGGCTCACCCCACGCATGATCGGCTTCATGAACGAAGCTGAACTGGAATTCTTTGAACAGATCTGTTCCGTGGATGGTGTGGGCGTAAAAAAAGCGCTGCGTGCTATGGTCCGACCTGTTCGCGAAATCGCGGTCTCAATCGAGGAACAGGATGTCAAGAACCTCAGCACACTGCCGGGTATCGGCCCCGCAATGGCCGAACGCATCGTCGCCAAACTCCGTCGCAAAATGACGCGATTTGCGTTAATGATCGCCAGCCGAATCCCCGACGCCGTTGATACCGCTTCCGACCTGATGTCAGAAGCCTATGAAGCGCTGCTCAGTGTCGGACACACACCGCAGGATGCCCGGGAACGTATCGAAACTGTGATGCAACCCGGAAAGAAGTTTCGCACTGTGGAAGACGTGCTGACCGAAATCTATCAGCGGCAGAAAAAATAATCTGCCGGACCTGCCTTTCCCGACGTCGTCCGCACACTGCAACACTCAGTGGCACCATCGCTGAATGGCCCGCCGATACAAGTCTGTACCGCGATCCAGCTGCTCAAGGCTGATCCATTCGTCATCGGTGTGCGCCTGAGCAATATCGCCCGGGCCCCACACAGCGATATTATGCAACTCCGTAAACACGGCACCATCCGTTCCATAGGCCACCGTCCGAGGATGGTCCGCTCCACTCAATTGCAGCAGCTCCCGAACCAGCAATCCGTTGGGATCACTGAACAGCGGTTCGCCTGAAAACACCACTTCAAACTGCAGACCAGAGCGCGTCGCTAACGCCCGCAGTCTATCCACAAGCCCATCTGCGTCCTGTCCCGGCATAGGGCGAAAATACAGAGTGCACTGCGACAACGCTGATGTGATGTTCATCGCCGTATTCGGATCGCAAAGCAGCAGATTCGGGGTTGGCGTCGGCGGAGAAAAACGTTCATCGCGCCATTGAGGCTGTGTTTCCAGTTCCCCATGGATCTCGTACACCGCCTGCAGAAACGGGATCATGGCCAGATTGGCGTTGACGCCCAGTCCCGTGCTGGAATGTGCCGCCCGACCATGCGATGTCACACGAATCGAACGACCACCCTTGTGCGCATACACCACCTGCAATCCCGTCGGCTCACCAATAATCGACCGGGCCTGCGACCGGACGATCTCACGGTACATCAGCGAATGGTCGACAACAGCCCGGGCTCCCGGCATTCCAATTTCTTCATCCGCTGTGACCACAAACCACAGCGGCGCCGTCAACGGTTTGGCGGCCAGCGAATTCATCGCGGCCAGCATGCACGCCACGGGCCCTTTCATGTCACAGGAACCTCGCCCGTACACTCGGCCATCCGCAACATCAGCCTGCCAAGGACCGGATTTCGCATAATTCCAGGACGTCACGGGCACCACATCGGTATGCCCGAACCACGCCAGACCAGTCCCCGATTCCGGGCCTTTTCGCGCGATCACGTTGGACTTACAAACGCCTGCGGCATCGACATAGTTGACACGTTCCGTGTCAAATCCCATGCCTTTCAGCCAGCCCTCCACCTGATCCGAGATCGGAACATTGGATTCCGAACTGACACTGGGGTACGCAATCAATTCCCGTAGATATTCGATGGCCTGCATGGAAGTTCGCCGACGAAGGTTCAATTCGAATCGTTCACCACACTTCCTCCATTTGCTGAGAAAACGCAAGCGAATTCCGGTTGTTTTCCAGTAGTTCTGGCCGATTCTTCAGAACATCCGTCGTCCCGCAGTCGTGACCGCCCCCGCTCAGTCACACCCCCCGTTCATACTCCTGGGTACTGACTGCGATACTGATGCAGAAAAATACCTGAAGAAATCGCCACGTTCAGCGAATCCGTGCCATTGAGCATCGGGATCGTCAGACGTTCCGCCGGCAGACTCCGCACAGCCTCAGAAATCCCGTCGTACTCATTTCCCAGCACCAGAATTGTCCGATCCGGAAACCGAAAGCCCGACAATACCTGCGCCGTCTGATCCAGCACCGTCAGACACAGCCGGAATCCAAAGTCGCTAACCAGCATCGCCAGATAACTTGGCAGCTCCGCAGTTTCCACAATCGGCAGGAACAGCCCGTTTCCCATCGACACACGCAGCACGCGTCGGGAAAACGGGTCTGCCGAGCCGTCACCAAACACCACACCCGCCGCTCCAAACGCTGACCCGATCCGAATCAGAGCCCCCACGTTTTCCGGGTCTGTCACACGATCCCCCGCGACAATCAGACCAGGACCCGTCGGAGCGATCCAGTCACCAGGCGGTGGAGCAGGGCGTCTGACAGCACTGGCCATCACCCCGCTGTGGAAGACAAAGCCCACCAGCTCTTCTGCCAGCTCCTGCCGCAGTCGCAGGATCGGAACATTCTCGGGCAATCGCTCCTGAAAGCCCGCGAATTTGCGGTCACTGATCAGGACACTCCGCACTTCAAAACCACTCTTCAGCACACGCTCAACAACCGTCGTGCCTTCCGCGACAAACAGTCTTGAATCACGCGTAGCATTCGTCGTCTTCAACTGACGAAAAATGTCCAGACGCGGGTCGTCGAGTGATTCGATTCGCTCAGACAGCATCAGTTCCAACTCCGCCGCACTCGTGCGTCACACGCATCGCTTCCAGCCTCAGAAACACCCCGGAGAAATCAGTTGTCCTCCGGGGATCTGACGCCTGCGAAAGCCCTGCAGGAACCGTCATCCCTGCGCGTGTTCCGACATTCAGTCACTCACCAGACTTGCGTACGCCCACCGTCAGCAGCAGATTGGCCCAGAGCGCCTGATCGCCGGTCTGAATCGTCAGAACATGGTCCCGCGAATCAACCGCATCGTAAAACTGCCAGCGGGAGATCGGCTGCAATTCAATCGCCAGTCCCGCAGCAGACAGAATGGAACGGTAATCATTCCATACCGGAGGATCATGCGGCAGACGATAGGGGTCGTCTTCCGGCATTCCCATGGTGCTGACCGCTTCCACAGGAATTGCCGTCAGCAGCACGCGCAACACCTGCCCAACAGTTACCAGACCGGGGGCCAGATTGAGACTGACCAGCTCGGCTTTTGGTCCCATGGCCGAAGACGCGGGGTAGTTCCCGTCCGCAATCAGTATCTTTGAACTGTGGCCGGCCTTTGCCAGCACTTCAGAAATCTTCGGATGAATCAGTTCTGACTTCAGCATGACTCCCTGTTCCTTTCAAAAACAGCCTATTCCACATTCGGGTGCAGCGACGACGAGGCCTGCACTGCCCCCAGCAGTCCAAAGTTCATTGGTTCGTCCTGAACATACTGTTTTCCGGCCAGCAATGCGACCTCAGCCCGCGCGAGTTCATAGCCGAGGTAAAAGGCATGCTCCGCAGTGATCTCTGAAGTCGGCCGCCGCTCCTTCGCCCGCTGCAGCGCTGCTTCAAATAACCCAAAGGGATTGTCTCCATGCCAGTACCCCTCACCATTCATCAGATGCAACTCGCCACGCTCGGCGTAGATCCGATAATTCGGATCCCGCAGCGATTCGGCCAGCGTTCGCAATGCCGCATCCGATAACGCACGCAGGCGCGAATCCCGCAGCATCACCAGCGCGGAATTCACATGCTTCGGTATCGTCCGCGCACCCACGGCATAATGCACCAGACGTCGAGCCGCATCGAATTCTGCGACGGATGTCCGACACCAGTTGATCACCTGAGTCGTCAGAATGCTCTGAATCCCCAGGTCCTCACACACTGCGGCCAGCACCATGTTCACACCAGCCGAATCCACTTCCGTCAGCTCCGTCACGTTTCCCACACCCATCATCATGGCACATTCCGGATAACGCCGACGCACCTCCATGTATCGTTCCAGTGATGCGGTGAATCCCACGCCGATCGGTTCCAGAATCGGATCGAGGCGAAAGCGACACCCGTCACGATCCAGGCGCTCTACCAGCCGATCCAGTGAGGACAAGTCCTGAGGAGCATCGGGGATCGCCACCACCTCAACGCCCAGCGATGAGACCCAGTCCACGTTCGAGTGATTGCAACTGAGTATCAGTTCGGCCCCCGCTTCAACCGCCTGCACGACCTCCTGCTCATCAAAACTGTCGATCGAGACCCGCAGCCCCTCATTGCGCAGCGCTGAAACAATTTCCCCGATCCGGGGACTGCTCTCACCCGGCACGCCCCCGACATCAATCAGGTCGGCTCCAGCCCGCTTCAGAGCTCGCGCCTGAATCAGTACTTCCTCCAGCGGAAGTCGCGTCGCATGATTAATCTCCGCGATGATCTCGATCGCATAGCGACTCAGATCCACCGTCCGACGTTTCCCCACGCCAAAATATTCCGGCAGGTCGTTCAGATCCCGCGGCCCGCGACGGAAGGGCTTGCCGAAATGCATCTCCAGCTCGGCCAGATCTCCCTGACACCAGCCGGGAACAATCACCGCGTCGACATGCTCAGGCACCACCAGCCTACGCCGCAACAGACTGGTGTGCATCAGGGCAGCAACCTGGATCCCCGGAACGACAATCTCCCACTCAAAGTCCGCTTTTGCGGACACTGTGGCAAGGATCTCCCGCAAACTGACTTCCGCCAGCCGGCCAGTGACAAACAGGTAGGTCGTTTTCGCCACGTCACTTCTTCCGCACTCGCTCGATCGTCCGTTCCCGGCCGCCAGGATCCAACTCCCGACAGGCCCCGCGTCTGCGTGACCAGAGCCCCTTCAGTCGCCGGGCCCATTCAATCGCCGGGCCGGCCGACACCAGACCTCGGTTTAACGCACCGCCCCGCCATTGACATTCAGAATCTGCCCCGTGATATACGACGCCTCCTGACTTAGCAGATAACGTGCCATGTTGGCGATATCCTGAGGTTCTCCCCAGCGTTTCAACGGTGTCTCGTTCAGCACTCGCTGCTGCCAGTATTCCCCCGCCGTTTCGCCCCACGCGGTGCGAATCCAGCCTGGTGCAATACAGTTCACTCGCACCCGCGGTGCCAGACTGACCGATAGAGATCTTGTGAATCCCATCACCGCATTCTTGGCCGCCGCAAACAACTCCCCGCTGTCACCCTCCATACCACGATCTGACTGATCCCAGCCAATCGTCAGAATCACACCCGTGCCGGAATCTGCACAGCGTTTTCCAAAGGAACGCGAGAGCTCCATCGTGCCGGTCACATCAACACGCAGCAGTTCACTCAGTTTTTGCGAAAACGGCGCTGATCGCAGATCCGTGGTCAGCAAGTCCACCCCCGCGTTGTTCACCAGCCCATCCACACCCCCACCAGCAAATGCCAGCTCCAGCAATCGCTCCCGCTCGTCGGCCTCTCCCACATCCGCACACAAGACGTCTGCACGCACACCGCAAGTTCGCGCCGCCACAGCCACCTGCTCCGCACGCTCTGATGGCCGCCGACAGTTCACAATTACGTCCGCACCGGCACGCGCACACTCCAGCACAACGGCTCGTCCAATTCCCGTGGATGAACCCGTGACCAGAATTCGTCGACCGCTGAGTGATGCAAAAGCCATGCGGAAAGAGTATCGTTCCAGCAGATCCTGACAAAGTGTGGAGGCCGGGTTTGTGATGGTCCACGGGCGAATTCCCGGAATTTCGATTCCCAGCCGTCCTCATCCCCGCACTCACCAAACCTTCGCACACCACGCAGCGATCCCCGTAGCCCTCTGCGGCTCGCACTCCCACCCAACCCTCAACCCCACAAGGACTCCCAACGCCATGCAACACCTCATCCGCAATGTCCTGACCCGGCTCGCTCTGCTGCTGGCTTTGCTGACGCCCGCAGTCGCTGACGAAAAACCTCGCCAGTTTCGCGTCGGGATGATCGGTCTCGATACCTCACACTGTCTCGCCTTCGCCGAACTCCTGAATAAAGCGGCCGAGGACGATCCGCAACTCGGGGGCTGCCGAGTCGTACTGGTTTACCCCAAAGGCAGCCCGGATATCCAGAGCAGCACGCAGCGCGTTCCCGATTACACCATCAAAATCAAAGCCCTCGGCGTGGAAGTGATTGACGATCTGCAGGCCATGATCCAGCAGGTCGACGCCGTTCTCCTCGAAACCAATGACGGTCGTCCGCATCTCGAACAGGTCATCCCCGTACTCAAGGCCCGCAAACCCGTTTTCATCGATAAGCCCGTCGCGGGTTCTCTTTCGGATGCCATCGCCATCTATGAACTGGCAAAACACTACAACACTCCCGTCTTCAGCGCTTCTTCCCTGCGATTCGCTGCTGCCGCCCAGGCCGTCCGCAATGGCTCCATCGGCAAAGTCACCGGTTGCGATGCCTACTCGCCCTGCAGTCTCGAAGCCACACACCCTGATCTGTTCTGGTACGGCATCCATGGCTGCGAAACACTGTTCACTGTGATGGGGCCGGGCGTCGAATCTGTCGTCCGAACATCCACCAAAGACTTTGATCAGGTCACCGGTGTCTGGCAGGATGGTCGCATCGGAACCTTTCGCGGCATCCGCAACGGCAGCGCACCCTATGGCGGCACAGCCTTCGGAACCAATGGCTCCGCACAGGTCGGGCCTTACGATGGCTATAAACCCCTCGTTGTCGAAATCGTCCGCTTCTATCGCTCCGGGGTCCCCCCAGTCACCGCCGAGGAAACCATCGATCTGTATGCCTTCATGGAGGCCGCTGACGAAAGCAAACGTCAGGGATTCACGCCCGTAAAAGTGGCCGACGTCAAGGCCGCGGCAACCAAAACAGCCCAACAGAAAGTCCAGCAGATCCTCGGACAATAGTCGACAGGCCACAACAGGCCTCGGATTGGCATCCGAGGCCTTGCCACCCCCCGCAGTTGCAAAGTAATGCCTCGTTGTCAGTCCACGAACGCCGTTACGTACTTCGCATCGCCGCCTATCTGAGTGGTAGATGCGTCTCTCCAGGCGAGGGCATCACGCCTGCGTTTTTCGGAACCGCTCCACGGAAATCACAGTCATACTGAACCCGGTCTCTGCAGAAACCTTCCGCAAACCTGTTCCGTTGCCCCGCGTTCGATCAGTCATTTTCCGATCCGATTGCCTGACTTACCAGGACGGCATCGATCGTGACGACCGCTGAAGTTGGGTGCTCGTTTCCTTCCCCCAATCCAGGTCACGTCTCAGCTCGATGCCGATTGTTTTCACTTCACCTGTTGCACTTCAGATTTGAATTCGCCCAGGCTTCTCCGGGCTGTAACTCAGAATCAGTAACTGACGCCGTACCTCCGCCCGAATGCCTCCGGGCAAACTCAGCGACGAAGGGTCACGGACGATCCGCTCCAGCCGCTGCCAGTGCTCATAGGTCATCCGCTGTCTCGGCCAGCCCACTCGATCCCACAGTCGGATCAGCGCGTGCCGCAGCAACAGCCCGGGCGATTCCTGCAGAGCGGCACACTGCAGTCGACAGACAGTCACGTCTTCCTGCAGCAGCGATTTCTCCAGCAGCTCGTCCGCCTGCACGTCCAGGTAGTCCGTCACTTCCACAGCCTGTTCCGCCAGCCTGTTCAGTGCCGCATCTAATGCCGGGTTCAGGAGTCCACGCA
Organism: Planctomycetota bacterium; assembly: GCA_039796955.1. GTDB lineage: Bacteria > Planctomycetota > Planctomycetia > Planctomycetales > Planctomycetaceae > SXXK01. The sequence continues at coordinate 6,020 of JBDKIW010000063.1, read as the reverse complement.
GCAACGGCAACACTTCATGCCGAATCCGATTGCGCGTATACCGACCGTCAACATTGCTCGCATCCTCGCCAAACGAGATCCCCCGCTCCGCGATATACGCTTCCAGCTGAACACGCGTCACCGACAGCAGGGGACGCACCAACCGCACCTTGTCAGTGATGCGGCGACTGCCCGGAATCCCGCGCAGCCCACTCAACCCTGTCCCCCGCGCGATGTGATGCATCACCGTCTCGGCCTGATCGTTTGCATGATGGGCCGTCAGAATCACCGACAAACGCTGCTCTTCCGCCACACGCTGCAGAAACTGATAGCGAACCTTTCTGGCGGCTTCTTCCAGTGTCTCTCCGGGACGCTGCTGCAGCTCATTCTCTGCCAATTCCTCCACCACGACAGGCAAACCCAGGCGTTCCGCCGCCACACGCACCAACTCAGCGTCCCGCCGACTCTCTTCACCACGCAGGCCGTGATTCAGATGGGCCACTACCAGCAGGCCTTCGCTCCCCAGTCCACTCTCCGCCGTCAGATGCAGCAGAGCCATGCTGTCCAGACCGCCGGAAACTGCCAGCAGAAATCCTTCGGCTGCCGGCGCGTAACGCAGGACTGTCCCCCGCAATACCTGCTGCAGGGCCTGAGTTTCTGCGGAGGGTGCTGGAGTCATAACATTCCCGGACTGACTTCAGGCTGCAGCAGCCGCAGCAGCATCCAGAATCGGAATCGACATCGCACCACCCGAATGATGAACAAAGACGTCGCGCGATGGAAAGGGAATCGTCAGACCGCGTTCATCAAATCCCAGTTTGATTTTTTCTGTCAGACTGAATTTGACGGTGTGATAGTCCGCGCTGTTAACCCACGGACGAACCACAAAGTTCACACTGCTTTCCGCCAGCTCAAGCACCGCGATGACCGGTGCCGGTGTCGCCAGAATCTTCGGTTCCGAGGCCACGATCTGCTCCAGCAACGCCCGTACATCCCGCAGCGAATCGTTATAGCTGCAGCCGATCACGAGGTCGATCCGACGCGTCGGCTCCGCCGACAGATTGCGAATCATCCCGCTGGTAATCGACACGTTCGGCAGCACAATCCGCACATTGTCAGGACTCAGCAGAAGCGTGTTGAAGATCTGGATCTCCACCACCTTCCCCTGTACGGCATTCACTTCAATCAGATCACCCACCCGAAAGGGGCGGAAAAAAACCAGTAGCACGCCGGAGGCCACATTGCTCAATGACCCCTGAAGCGCCATGCCAATCGCAAAGCCCGAAGCCACCAGCACCGCACTCATCGACGTTGTGTCCACACCCAGACAGCCAAGCGACGCAATGCAGGCCACCATCAGCATGCCGATTGAGGCCACGTTGCCGACAAATCGAGCCAGTGTTTCATCCATCCGCGCCGTACGAGCTGCCTGGTCAATCATTCGCGTGACGACACGCGACATCATCCGTCCGACCAGAAAGACCAGCAACGCGGCCAGCAGAGAGGGCACCCAGCGGGTCGCCACTCGAATTAACATGGCCGTGCTGAGGTCCGCCTCCAGAACCGCCTTCAACTGCTGTAACACGTCCGGCGATTCCACAACCGCGTCCGCTGTCGCCTGGGCCAACGTCCATGACGACATTGATCCCGAGATCATACTCGCAAAAATCCCATTCATCCCTGAACTCCACACTCTCGCCGAACCAGCCAGTGCCACCACGTTCGGCTGTCCCTGTCACCGCCTGCCTCCATTGGCATCCTGCCAGCGATGGGCTCCCCGCAGTCTAGTGAATCAGGCCCAATCCGGTAAATCCCGGCTTCCCCCGAAAAACAGGCTGTACCGACTCCTGCACCGGGACGCTGCGACACACCCCACAACACCAGAACGAGCCCTAAAACTCAGGACATCCAGTACAAACGTGCAAAAAACCATACGGTCAGAGTGATCCCAATCCCGATCACCACTCTCCGCACAATTCGCGGATCCAGACGCCGGGCCCACACAGCCCCCAGCCATCCTCCCAGCATGGCCGAGGCAATCATCGGAACAGCCAGCGACCAGACCACCTTGCCTTCCACGACAAATACGACTACCGACACGCCATTGATCAGCCCCGCAAGGAACGTCTTCAGACCATTTACCTGATGAATCGTGCCGGCGTTCAGCAGGCTGAGCGAACTCAGCATCAAAATTCCGATCCCGGCGCCGAAATAACCGCCATACAGCCCAATCACCAGCTGCAGCAGAAATACCAAAGCTCGATAGCGGTGACCCGACTGCCCACCGCTGCCCTCCGCCGCCGGAACTGCTGCCACCCGCGGCTTTAATCGCGGCTGCAGAATGAACAGCAGCGTCGCCAGGCCAATCAGCCACGGGATCATCGCCCGAAATGAGGACTCGCCACTGTTCACCACCAGCAGTGAGCCAATTACACCGCCCACCAGACTGGGAATCGCCAGCCAGCGCACCCAGCGTCCCAGCTGCTTCAGTTCCCGACGGTAACCCCAGGACCCGGAAAAAGCCCCCGGCGCCAAAGCCACCGTATTGGTTCCATTGGCCAGAATTGCAGAATTCGCGGTGCCGCCCAAAGCGTCCAGCACCCACATCAGCGCAGGAAACGTCACCAGCGTACCGCCACCCGCCACCGAATTGATGGCCCCACCAATCGCTGCTGCCGGACACACTATCAAACAGGCCTGCCAGTATTCCATAGGCCCCCATTCTAACAGGCCCCGGCCCCTACTGCACCACCAATCCACTTCAGATCCCCGGCAATCCCGGCACCTGCAAGCCGCCATCGGCAATCCGCAACCTGCAATTGACGGAAGCCCGCTTCTGCGATTAAGACTGCCACTCTTCAGTCGCTTCCGCACCGCCAGCAGAGACCTCCGGGAATGGCCCATTCGACCAGCCAGCAATCCTGTCCGCCAACGCCACGACGGCGACAGTTCCTGCAGACCTGCAGCGCCCTCGCTCTGGTGCCAGGACGCCTCTCGGCTCAGGATGCCAAAACGTCCACAAACGGACTCGTGACGCTGACACCACGCGTCCGCCCCGAAATCACCACCCGCGTGGTCTACTCCATGCAGCTGGAAGGAAAACTCTCCACACCATCCACCTCCGGATTGTCTGAATTTCCCCTGAAAGCGCAGGGAAACTTCGAATTTGATCAACGCCAGTACCCAACCACCTCCGACAGCCTGCTGTCCCGCAGCGCCTCACGTCGCTACAGCCTCGCCAGAACCGCAACAACCGTTGGCCGGGATCCCGAACGCCGCACCACGCTGCCCCCTCAGTCCAGCCTGATCCATCTGTATGGAAAAGACACACAATTGGTGCAACTGAGCCCGGAAGTGCGACTCACACGTCCTCAGGTGGATCTGCTGCAGTTTGCCTGCGATCCGCTCGCCGCCACCGGTCTCCTGCCAACCCGTCAGCTCAGCGGCAGCGGGGAATCGTGGAATGTTGACCCGTGGGTGTTCGCCATGCTGACCGGCGTAGACGCTTTCATCACTCAATCCGTCACCTGCACACTCACACAACTGACCCCCGCCGAGGCGCTAATCGATTTTCAATGCACAGGGCAGGGGGCTGTCGCCGGGGCAGCCACCGAAATTACACTCCGTGGTACCCTGACTTTTGGCCGCGAAGCAGGTCTGATCCGCAGCCTCTCCGCCACGATGCAGGAAAAACGCAGTGCCAGTGCCGTCAACGCCGGACTCAATGTCAATGCCACCATCGAATGGTCTCAGGAAGTCGCGACTCCTGCCACCACCCTGCCGGATGAAATCCCGGCGACGTTTCCTGAAGAGCGTCAATTATTGCTGACACTGGTCACGCCCTGGCGACTGCTGTTGCTGCATAACCGCAACTGGCATGTGTTCCACGAAACGGCAGATCTCGTAATTCTCAGACTGCTCGACAATGGCTCACTGATCGCTCAGTGCAATCTGGCACCTGCCGCACAACTCAGCGCCGGCAAGTTCACGTCCGAAGAGGAATTTGTCGCCGATGTGGAACGCCGTATCAGTGACAGACAGGGGCAAATTGTCAGCAGTACCGTCGAATCCGACGTCGGCGGCTGGCGCATCCATCACGTTCAGGCCACCTCAATCATCAAACCCCCGCAAAACTCGTCTCAGCCCGCAGCCCAGTCACCTTCCGCTTCCAGCAATCCCGTGGCCCCAGCCGACCAGACAATCTTCTGGGACTACTACCTCTGCAGTGCGCGTTCCGGTGAACAGTATTCTCTGCTCTTTTCACACGCGAACGACGACACGGCCAGGTTTCAGGGCGCACCGGAGCAACTGCTGAAAACCATGACACTCCGGTCCACTCGGCCTCGCCCGGCTCTTCCACGCTGAGCCCCCGAGACGGCCGAACCCCCAAAAATCCGGTGTCACCACAAGGTCATCGAAATGGTCATGCCCAACTCTGTCCGCATTCCGGCCATTCAGTTCCACCGCAACAGGTAAGCAGGACAACTCGGATCGGCCCCGTCCGCAGTTGTCCCGCATCAAAACTCTGCGCTGCCCAGGTTACTTGTGATCATGGCCCTCGTGTGCTTGTTCCGTGAATTCTCCGGTGTACGGTGTGCCCTCTATTTCTGCGGTCAGCGTCCCCGAATAATCCCGGACGGTTTTCAACATCTCGTGCTTTCCGACAAAGCGTGACGACACTCCATCCGTCTCGCCCTCCAAAGGCTGCGGCAGCAGATCCGTCTGAATTTCCGGCTCGCCGATCGTCAGCGAAATCCGGTCCGTTCTGATCGGAGTCGGTGACTTTTCATCACTGCCCAGCACATAGACCGTCGCCTCCTGCTTTTCATGATCCACCGTAAACTCGACGTGATATTTGCCGCCACCCCAGTCAGCCAGCGTGCCACCATGCGGTCCCGCTCCGTGACTATGGGAATGCGAATGCTCACCCTCGCCATCACCATGCACGTGCCCACCGTCTGCCGCCGCTGTGGCTGCGCCCGTTGCCCCGGCCCCTTCCGGGACTGCTGTGTCCCCACATCCGACAATGAAGGTCATCGCAAACACAGCCCCAATGGCCGAAGCCAAACCAACGAACTTCTGCATCACCCTGTCTCCTTCCGGAAATACCTGTTTCAAACCAACTCGCTGCTGCTTCCCTGACACAGCGGCAGCGGACAACACACCGCTGCATGAACTCCGTTGTCATCGCAGGCCAGTCGCTTTCTTCATCCGTTCGACAAACATCTGCATCACACTCGTCAACGCGACTCTCCGAACTCATCGTCCGCATCACTCAACTTCGCCAGCCGGACAGCATCCTGACCGCTGAATCGCCAGAACAGGCCCGGATGAATCAGGAACTCACAGAATGTGGATGTCACAAGCCCCCCCAGAATCACCGTGGCGACCGGATAAAGAATCTCACGCCCAGGCTCCTGTCCTCCCAGAACCAGTGGGACAAGTCCGATCCCAGCCGTCAGTGCCGTCATTAATACCGGGGCCAGCCGTTCCAGGCTTCCTCGAATCACCATGTGCTCACTGAACCCTTCCCCTTCCTCTTTCATCAGGTGAAAGTAGTGCGTCACCAGCAGAATTCCGTTACGCACAGCAATACCTCCCAGAGAAATGAACCCAACCAGACTTGCCACTGTCAGTGACTGCTGTGTTATCACCAGCGCCAGAACTCCTCCGATAAAAGCTGTGGGCAACGCATTCAGAATCTGCACAACAATCCTGACCGAAGGAAACAGGATCAGCAACACCACAAACATGCCGATCACAGCAACCGCCGCCAGCACGACAATCGTCCGCGTCGCACGCTGCTGACTTTCAAACTGACCACCATACTCAACAAAGTAGCCTTCGGGCAGCGTCACACTATTCTGAACGCGCTCCCGAATCTCCGCGACAGCACTGGACAGATCGCGTCCCTGAGTATTGCAGCGAACCACAATCCGTCGCCGGGCGTTCTCGCGATTCACCGCATTCGCACCAGAACCCACTTCAATATCCGCCAGCTCCCGCAGCTCAATCTGTCCCCGATCGCCAGGCAGATCAAT
>JBDKIW010000062.1:0-2528 GCA_039796955.1 Planctomycetota bacterium | reverse complement strand
GTGTAGTTCTGCATCGCCGGAGTATTCATTTCCGCCCGCAAATCCGGTGCGACAATGAATGTTGAAAGCGAAACTCCCATCGTTGTTACGGCAACGATGGCCACGAAGACCGAAAGAACTTTAAAGAGATTCAGCATCATGTGACGTCAACGCCTTCTGACGAACCGGACGATTCAGCGTACGCGTGGCCCGATCGGCTGAGCGTACTGCTGCTGGTTTTGGCCTGCGCCTATGAATGTTGTCTGTGACACCGAGTGTGTTTGACCCGCAATCGGAAGGCCGCGCGGAAACAGCCTGCAGCGAAATGCTGGAGGTTGTCTTCGGCAAATTCCGCCGAAACGCTGCCTTCCAAAAAACAGTCGAACCCCAATCTACCCGCCAGATTCTTCCCGATCCCGGAAAATCCTGCCTGAGTTACCAGGTTTCGCTGAACACAATATCAGAAACTCCGACTAAAACAGTGTCAAACAGAATCCCGCCCAGTCTTGTGATTTCAGGAAAGACCTGGATTTTTGCAGAAACTGTGGTTAGTGGGCTGTTCCCGGCAGTGCGCACGGCCAGACTGCATGCTTTGGTATCGGTCCGCGGCGGGGGGGCATCCGTGGATGCAATCGTCGCGGGACGTCTAAACAAACGTGTCTGACCCCCGGGGATCGTTACAGTCGCTACAGCCCGAAAAGACACTGTTTCCGGAACACACTCGCTATCATTGGTGATCCCCACACCAGGTCGTTTGCCCCGAGCTTTCGAATAACGCCTCCGCGGTGCTCCATGTCGCCAGAACAGACTCAGACCTTTCCGGATTTTCGCGTTTGGCCTGGCCGCCCGTGGCCGCTGGGGGCCAGCTGGAGCGGCTCTGGTGTCAATTTCGCGTTGTTTTCTGAGCATGCCACCAAAGTGGAACTGTGTTTGTTCCAGCGTGCCGAGGATCTGCACGAATCGGTGACGATCGAACTCAAAGAGCACACGGATGGAGTCTGGCACGTGTTTCTGCCGGACGCGCGACCCGGGCTGTTGTACGGTTACCGGGTTTACGGACCGTACGATCCCGCTGCTGGTCATCGTTTCAATCCCCGGAAGATCCTGCTGGATCCCTACGCGCGAGCGATCGGACGCGGAATCGGCTGGTCGGACGCCATGTTTGGGTACCGGGTGGGTGACGACGACTTATCGTTCGATGACCGGGACAACGCATGGTGTGCCCCGCTGGCCGTCGTTGTGAATTCCAGTTTTCGCTGGGGAGCGGACAAGCCACCGCGGATTCCATGGCATCAGACGCTGATCTACGAGACGCATGTCCGTGGCCAGACACTGCTGCACCCCGGCATTCCGGAACCGCTGCGGGGGACCTATGCAGGACTGGCCTCCGCGGCGTCCATCGACCATCTCAGGCAGCTGGGGGTTACGGCCGTGGAACTGATGCCGGTGCATGCGCACGTGGATGATCGTCACCTCGTTTCACATGGGCTGAATAACTACTGGGGTTATAACACGCTGTCGTTTTTTGCTCCGGAACCTGGCTACGCTGCGGCACTGGCCCCCGAGGCTGTGCTGGATGAATTTCGCAGTATGGTCAAGCGGCTGCACGAAGCCGGTATCGAAGTGATTCTGGACGTGGTTTACAACCACACCGGCGAGGGAAATGAAAAAGGTCCGACACTGTCACTGCGGGGAATTGACAATGCCTCGTACTATCGCCTGTTTTCCAACAATCGACGTTACTACCAGGACTTCACCGGGTGCGGAAATACTCTGAATATGCAGAGTCCGCGGGTACTGCAGTTGATCATGGACAGCCTGCGGTACTGGGTCAATGAAATGCATGTTGATGGATTCCGATTTGATCTGGCCAGCGCTCTGGCGCGTGAGCTTCATGATGTTGACAAGCTGAGTGCCTTCTTCGACATCATTCTGCAGGATCCGGTGCTTTCGCAGGTGAAGCTGATTGCTGAACCCTGGGACCTCGGGAGTGGCGGTTATCAGGTCGGCAACTTTCCGCATCTCTGGTCGGAATGGAATGGTCGCTATCGCGATGCGATTCGTCGGTTCTGGGCGGGTGACCGGTCGCTGATTTCTGAAGTGGCCACGCGACTGACCGGCAGCAGTGATTTGTATCAGCACGGCGGTCGACGGCCCTATTCCAGCATCAACTTCATTACGTCTCATGATGGATTTACGCTGCGTGACCTTGTGACGTGGCAGCAGAAGCAGAATACCGCCAACCTCGAAGACAATCGCGATGGTGACAGCCATAACAACAACTGGAACTGTGGCGTTGAAGGCGAAACGTCGGATGTCGGGATCCGGCAGCTGCGGGACCGGCAGCGACGGAATCTGTTCGCCACCCTGTTGCTCTCACAGGGCGTTCCGATGTTGCGCGGCGGTGATGAGCTGAGCAAGACGCAGCACGGCAACAACAATCCCTACTGTCAGGATAACGAGGTGTCCTGGCTGAACTGGGAACTGGACGAGCAGCAGCAGTCGTTTCTGGAGTTCTGTCGCCGGATGACACACCTGTGGCACTCGCA
>JBDKIW010000061.1:0-6116 GCA_039796955.1 Planctomycetota bacterium | reverse complement strand
GCATCAGCTGCACATAACTCTTCGTCAGTTCGATATTGGCCTTCAGCTTTTGGGGATCGGCTTCATGAAACTGGGCATTAGAACCGTAGCCGACCAGAGTGACGGTCGAATCCTGAAAACGACGGCGGACGTCCTGCCGCTGCTGCTTCGTCAGGGTCGGTTCGACACCATGCCGATGCTCTGTCCGCAGCTCAACACCCGTCAACCCCGACTTTTCGCAGGCGGAGACCAGCGTGGGCAGGTCCATATCCTGCCCCCACAGGTAGGTCACCAGCCCGAATTTCATGGACGTTTCCGCAGAACCCGTGGCGGCCCCTGCACGCATCAAGCCGGCCGTCGACAGGACAGTGGCTGCCGAAGTGGAGAGGAAATGTCGTCGGGAAAAAGGGAGCATGGCAGTGTCCTTTGAAAACAATCGTGGGGGGGAGGCTTGCAAAAAGGGGTCAGGAACCAATAGCCAAATGGCCCGCAGGGTGCTACGCACTATTAGTTCCTGACCCCTTTTTGCAAGCTGTTGGCCTAGTTTTCCATCACTTCCTTTTCCTTGGCGGCTGCCTTGTCGTTGACCAGCCCTTCGTACTTTTTGGTCAGATCCTGCACCTGTTCCTTGGTTTGCTTGCAGTCGTCCTCGGCCATGGTCTTTTCTTTTTCGGCCGTGTCAGCATGCTTGTTGGCATCCCGCCGCACATTGCGAATGGCCACTCGAGCCTCTTCGGCCAGCTCTTTGATGCGGGACGCCATCTGCTTGCGGCGCTCCGTCGACAACGGAGGCACGTTCAGGCGGATGACTCGGCCGTCATTGTTCGGGACCATCCCCAGCTCGCTGGCAATGATCGCTCTCGCGATGGCATCCAGAGTTGTCGTGTCAAATGGCCGAATCAGAATCTGCTGCGGTTCCGGGCAGCTGATGTTGGCAACCTGCTTCAGCGGCGTCGGCGATCCGTAGTATTCGACCCGGATAGAATCCACCAGCCCCGGATTTGCGCGACCGGTTCGAATCCCCTTCAAGGCGTTCATCAACACATTGACTGCCTTTTCCATACGTTCTTCCGCGTCCAGCAGAATTTCATCCTGATCCATCGCTGCATTCTCTCTTTGTTAAATGCGAAGACATCCAAACGGGCATAGATACGGTCGCACCAGGCTGTCGCCGCAACACGCATCGTTGTTTTTCATGAGTTCCCTGAATCGGTGCCGCGAAACTGCCGCCCCGGTGATCTGTGTCGAACACAAAGTCTAACGTAATCGGTAATTTTTCCCAGTGTCGGCCCCGCTGTGAATTCCCCAGCCAGATCCGCCCGGAGACGTTTCCCGGCAACTTACGGTGACGCCATACTCCCGAATCCCGGGATTCCCGACAACTTCAGAATCACACCTGCCACGGTGCTCTCACGGGCTGGTTTCCCCCACCACTCATACCGCAGACACATTTACCTACTTCGGCAGTTTCTCCAGCATCGTCCTGTGATCATCTCGCATCCGCTCGAGATCCTCTTCACGCCCAGGGTCTTTCAGACGATAGGCGTGGCTGGAATCGACTGCAGTCTGCAATTCGTGGCGGGCCGCCGCCGGATCTGACTTTGCAAGTTGAGTGGCCTTTGCAAGACGTAACTCAAGGAGTCGAATGACGTCATCGTCCGAAGCATGTTCGGATTTCAACAGTTGTTCGTGGACCCCACACGCCTTGTTAAGGGCATCCACAGCATCTGAGAATTTCTGAACTTCCGCAAACATGGATGCCGCGTTGACCAGCGTCCGTGACTGGGATCGCAGGTGCTCGCTGATTCCGGGGTCTGTCGCAGGAGTCTTTGACGCAAGCAATCCTATCCCATCAGCCATTTTCAAATACTCGAGGGCAGCATTGTTCTGGTCTTTGGACTTTGCGAATTCTTCCGCTCGCAGTCGGTGGTAGACCGTTTCGGCATTTCTGAACCAGGGGTCTTCTCTGGTGGCCGGGGTCGCCCCTTCAATGATCACTTGAATTTGGTCCAGAATCGGATGATTTGACACCTGAGGTCGCAATCCCTGTCTCATTTTTATAAAATTGAGGGCTATCGCCAAATCGCCCTGACTGAGCGTGTTGCCATCAAACTCTGAATCAAGGTACCGCTCGTAGGCACGCATCGTCGTGCTGGTGACAATCCCACTTCGCTCACGACTGCCGGCATCATGGGCAGACAAAACTCCAGTGCGTTCCAGATACTGCTGTACGAAGTCGATATCATTGACGGTAGCCAGCAATTCACGTCTCAGGTTTTGCGCATTTTCACGTGCCACCGCCGCCATAGCTTCCACATCGGCAGTCCGCGAAACGGCTGTTCTTTCAGCAAATTCGGCTCGCTCACGCAATTGGGCCTGAGTCCGTGCAAACAGGAGAGATGCCGTCACAAGAGTCACTACGCTGGTAATGGCTGTCGCCCCGGCGATTGCCAGTTTTCGATTACGATTCATCCAGCGAATGCTTCGCAACCGCAGACTCAACGGCCGGGCACTGATCGGTCGACCAGCAAGGATTGCCTGCAGGTCCGATAGCAGGTGCTGAGCATTGGAATAACGCTCGCTGGGCAGTTTTGACAAACACTTCAGAGTGATCAGTTCAATTTCCCTCGATAGTTTTGGCTGCAGCATTCTCGGAGGAACCGGATCCGTTTCCGTGATCATCCGCATTGTCACCATCGGATCGTCAGAGATAAATGGAGGACGTCCCGTCAGCAGTTCATACAGAATCACGCCAACCGCATACTGATCCACCCGCTGATCAACAGCATTCGAATCGCCAGCGATCTGCTCCGGTGACATGTAAGCAGGTGTTCCCAGTACCTGTCCGGTCTGTGTCATTCGCTGCTGATCCGAAATTCTAGCAAGTCCGAAGTCGGAGACCCTGATGTGAACATCACTGATTCTTCGAACCGCTGCAGTGTCATCGTCCGGCCAGCTGATGAGCAGATTTGAGGGCTTCAAGTCGCGGTGAATGACTCCATGCCGATGTGCGTGCACCACTGCTGAAACGACGGGAATCAGGAGTTTCGTCGTGTCCGCTTCGGAAATCGGTTCGCCTCTGAGAATGTCCGAGAGAGTCGTCCCGGCAACGTACTCCATCACCATGGCCAAACGCCCGTCGTACTGCGTCAGTTCGTAAACCGACACAATATTCGGGTGCGATAATCGAGCTAAGGCACTTGCCTCGTGCAGCAGGCGGGCAATCTGAGATGATGATGAATACTCAGACCGAAGCAGCTTCACAGCAACCGTGCGGCCCATGACATTGTCCCACGCCTCCCAGACAATGCCGATCCCTCCCGTACCGGCAACCCGGACCGGGCGGTACCGCGACAATTCTTCGGAACGCTGAGGAAAGATCGCGTCGGACGTTCCCGCAGGATTCGGAGTATGCTGACCGGGTCGGCTCGAGGAGTTAACACTGGCTGAGGAGTTCCGGGTCCGATTTGCGTGACTTCCGGAATCAATCGACGCATGACGGATCTGCCCGCCGAATCCGGCTGTCTCGTGTTGCCCGACTTCAGGGGCCATCAGGCCCAGCAATGAGTCGTTCGCATCCAGTTTCAGGAGCTCGGACAGTCTGGCATGACAAAGATCACAGCGATGGATATGCAGCTCGATCGCCGTATTCTCATCCTCTGACAGAAAACCGGCCACATAGTCGTTCAGCCTTAAATGATATTCGCAAGGTCTGGCGGCGTCATTCATGAATCACACCCTGAATAATGGCTTACTGAACCACGGCGATACGATGATCGATGCTGCCTGCCGTCAATCAGAATTACCGATAAGCAGAGATTCTTATCTATAATTACCAACGCGTGGGCACACTTCAAGCTTGTCAGTTGTTTCAGCTCCCCTGACAGTTTCTTCATGTTGCATCAAGCTCAATCAGCCTGACGTCGGGGATGGCACAACAGCCAGCAAACCGAATTACGCAGGAAATCGGAATTTATCTGCCACCAGAGCGATATATCGAGCCTTTACTCTGCAAGGCGTCCTCGACTGCCATCATGTGCTGTCGCCACTGGACTCACTGCCCTTCCTCATCCTTTTCCCAGAATTCGGAGCTTAGCGACAGTTTCTGCCCTGTAATCTTCCGCCACTCAATTCGTAGCAGACGCAGGACTCGCCATTTTGCGGCGTAGACACTTTCGAGGGAGATTCCAAGTTCTCGCGACACCTCGGCGCCCGGCACTTTCTCCAGGGCATGTTTCTGAAAGGCAGACCACGTCGCGGCCTGCACGCGCTGACGCACCGCGGTCAGGCACCGTTCCAGAGACTCCATCTCATGCAGACGGTCAAACTGCCGCTCCAGAAGCTCAATATCCTCCGTCGCGCTGCGATAAAAGTTTTGAGTCTCCTTCAGACGTTCCAGACTCCGGGATTTAGCGATCGCCTCACAACGGCAGCGCCATGCTATGGCTCGCAACCACGCGCGCAGGCTGCCAGTTCCCGTTCTCCGGAACTCGTGAATTTTCGTCAGCACGACCAACATGGATTCCTGGACAATGTCATCCAGATCTGCGTCGGTCAGCATTTTGCTGCGGCACCACGACAAAATGACCTGCTGACAGTGGACCGAAAAACGCTCCCATGCATGCCGATCCCCGTTCAGGACCTGCAGTATCATCCCAACAGAAGTGTCGTCCTGCACTGGTGTCACCAAGTCTGGCTCATGGGGAATTGATTCTGCAACAAGACGGCCAGCGGGAGACAGCCTGCCCGCGCATTCCGAATTTCGCGGATTCTAACTTTTGAAAAATATCGATTCAAGAAATTTTTGCATAAGGATTTACCAAAGAGGCTCGTTCAACCCTGCGATCGTTCCCGAGATTCGGCATTTCGGCAGGTCTTTCTTTCCTGCCTTCAAAAGGATTGTCCTCCAGAATCACAGATGATTCGGTTTTCTTTTCACTGTGCTATGGCACGGACAATTAAAACCGTGAGTTGACTTCGAGTGCTGCAAATTCAGGAACGTCCGCTTCGAAATGTCTCGTTTCGTATGCCACGGCATGGGAAACGGGTACTCAACAATTTTGAAAGCGAGATCCTGATCCGCGGCCCCATGCGCCGCCTGGTCGGATCGACGGGGTTGGTCCTATGGCATTGTCTCAGTGGATTAAAGAGTGTTCGTCTCTGCTGAAGTCGTCGACCAGTCGCAGTACGCGGCGGCGGGCTGGGCTGGGGCGGTCCCGACGCCATCAGTCGGTCGAGCTGTCCCATGCTCGTCAAGTTCGCTCGTTTTCCGAAAGCCTGGAACAACGTGTGCTCCCCGCGAATCTCGCATGGGTCGGTGATGTCAGTCCGCAGTGGAATGACACCAGCGGCCCTTTGTCCAACTGGAACACCGGGGCGGTGCCGCAGGATGGTGATGCTCTGGCATTTCCGACAACCAGCTCCACCACGCTGGTGAATAATACGTCGGCCGACAACAGTTACACGCTGACGTTTCTCAGCGGTGGCTATTCCATCAGCGGAAATTCCATCCGCCTTGATAATGCCGGAACTGATGTCAGCAACGCGACCGGAACGACAACGCTGCAATTGCCGCTCATCGTCGAGGCGTCCACGTTTGATGTGACGGCGGGATTGCTGGATGTCCGGAGCCCCGTCAGCGGAACTCTCGGACTGACGAAAAGCGGCGATGGCACCCTCGCGCTGAATGCGGCCGCTTCGTTCACCGGTCCGACTCACGTCCAGGATGGCGCTCTGTTGGTCAACAGCACGTTTCTGTCGACCGATCTGCTGACCGTGGACGCCGGCGCTCTGCTGGGTGGTTCCGGCAGTCTCAGCGGCCCCGCATCCGTCAGCGGAACACTGGCTCCCGGCGATGGCATCGGAACCCTGGCGACTCAGGATGTCACGCTGACCCGTTCAGCCACGCTGCAATTGCAGATCGGCGGAACCGCGGCCGGGCAGTTCGATCAGTTGACCGTCAATGGGACGCTGCAGCTGGACGGAACGCTGCAGGTCAGTCTCGCGTCAGGCTTCACTCCCGCCGCGGGCGATCTGTTCCCGGTCGTGTCCGCGACGACTCTGACCGGTCGCTTCGATCAGTTGTCCGGGCTGACCTATTCCGGCGGTGCGTTGCTGCCCATTCAGACGCCAACCGG
>JBDKIW010000060.1:0-5457 GCA_039796955.1 Planctomycetota bacterium | reverse complement strand
GGGTGGGGTCCAGCTGGTTCCGAGGACATCTGTGCGCACGGTTTGCGTCTGACCTGTGGAATAGTTATTTCCCCAGAGGTCGTATTTGACGGCCCCCGGGATCGCATTCCACTGGAGCGTTGGTCGCGACACCAATTGGGTACGATCCATGGTTTTCCATGTCACAGGTGGCAGCAGAAAGAAAGTCTGCGGAGCACTCCAGTTGGACGTCCCGGTGGCAAAGTTGGGACGGATCCACATGGTGAATTTTCCGAGTGCCAGATCCACCACCGGTGTGTAAACATTGGTGGCGGAACTGGCCATATGGAAGCGGGCCGTTCCGGTGCTTTCGTTGTTGATATGGATATCGTAGGAGACAGCGCCTGCGATGGCCGTCCAGCGGAACGTCGGACGCACCGAGAAGGCATTGGGGTTGGGCGAAGTGAGCCGAATTCCGCTGAACTCAGCCGCACCGATGTCCACAACGGCCGCTGAGGCTCCTGATCCCAGATGATCGCCATCCAGAATTCGTGTGAATGAGGTACCGCGCTGATCCTGCAGAAGTCCCGGTGCGGGCGTTGGTGCGGTGACATCCACCGCCAGCGAGTTCAGCCCACGGTCGATCGCGCGACTACCGGTGAGCGGCAGGTGCGTGAAGACACCGCCACCATTGTTCTGCAGTGGGCCCAGTTGCGGGTTGATCGCGTTGGCCGCGATGTCGCCGCCGACAAAATTCCCGTTGCTGTCCGGGACTGATCCTGTGGTGGAAGCCAGTGTTGTTCCATTGCTGCGACCAATCAGTGAGTAGCGTGAGGAAAGTGTTTTCCCGGCGGCAATCTCGAAGTCGGGAGCAATACCGCTGTCGGTGTTGCCAGCCACGATGGTGTTTCGCAGCGTCAGATTCACGCCGGAGGAGACTCCACCGCCAATGCCCTGGGCCGTTGCATTCTGAGTGATTGTGCTCTGGCTGATCAGCAGTGAAGCGGTCTGCGATTGATTCAGCGTGGCTCCCGAGACGAACAGTCCGCCGCCGTTTGAATCGGCACCGGCGGTGCTGTTTCCGGACAGCGTACTCTGACTGATGATCACGTTGTTCTGCGAAGAGTAGACACCGCCGCCGCTGGACGTATTCCCGTGCGTCTGATTACCGGAAATCGTACTGTTACTGACGATCAGTTTGCCGTTTGAGGTGTAGTCGTAGAAGGCCACTGCACCACCGACGGCTCCGGATCCGAGGGTCTTATTTCCGGAAAGAGTGCTGCGGCTGATAGTGGTTGTTCCGCCATCTGTGTAGATGCCGCCGCCATATCCCCAGCGGCCGCTGGTCATGTTTCCGGAGATGGTACTGTCAGAAACCGTCAGGTTGATTTCACCAATGGTACAGACAGCTCCGCCAAAACTTCCGTAGCCAGAGGTGCTGTTGCTGGAGAGCATGCTGCGTGAGATTGAAACAGGGCCACCTTTGGCGAGGAGAGCTCCGCCCGGTGCGTAGTCGCCGATGGTGGCGTTCCCGCTGAGTGTGATCTGCGAAAGTGAAAGTCCGCCGGTGGCTGCTGAACGAATGGCTCCCCCACCGTACAACTCATCAGCCCAGAACATGCCATTCTGCACGGTTCGACCATTTTTCAGGGTCATGTTTTCGATGGTGATGCTGGCCGCAGAACTCGTGATGTCGAAGATGCGAGAGCTCTGCTGGGCATCAAGGACTGTTCGGGACTGGCCATTTCCGGTCAGTGTCAGCGCGTCTCTGATGACCATTTGCCCGAGAGAAAGGTCGAATTCAGCTGCATTTGTTGAATCGGCAAAGCGAATCACATTCGCTCCGGGACTGGCACCCGCCAGCAGGATTGCCTCTCGCAGAGAAAGGTCGGACGGAGAGACATCGGTATCGACTTCATCGGTATTGATGGTGACCGTCAGTGGTCCGGCGATGCTGAGGACTTCAAGGGCACCAATATCCACCACCTCGTTAACAATCCGGGGAACCGGAATCAGCAGTCGCTGATCTGTGGTGAGCGGCATTCCGTCCGTCAACGGGTTTACGGCCAGGGCATTGCTGCCACGATTAATGGCGAGACTACCCGCTTGCGGTGCATGCAGTGGATAACGCCCCCCATTCGACTGCAGCGGTCCCAGCAGCGGGTCTATGGCTGTTTCGGCGGTATCTCCACCGATGTAGTTGCCGAGATTGTCAGGCGAAGTTTCGGAGGTGGCGATCAGATCCGTGCCGTTGTTCCGACCGATCAGGCTATAGGTGACACCGAGTTCAACCGGGAGAGGGCTGTACATGTCGGGAGCCGTATCTGAGGCCAGATTGCCGGCGACGATTGAATTCTCAAGGACGACGGTCCCTGCCTGAACCAGGATTCCACCGCCCGACAGGTCCGTAGCTGTTCCGGTTCCCACCTGATTGCGTGTCACGGTGCTCTGGATGACCTGCAGGGATCCGGCGGACATAGCGATCCCGCCGCCACCGCTTTCAGCTCCAAGCACGGTGTTACCTGAGAGTGTGCTCTGGATAACAAGTGTTGTTCCCTCATGGCTGTGAAGGGCTCCACCGGAAGCTGCTGCTCCGCTGGTCGAGTTTTGATCCAGAGTGCTGTTGAGTACGGTCAGGAGGCTGGATGTTGTCGCGACCGCTCCACCATTCGACAGATCACCCCGGGTGCTGTTCAGGGTGAACCTGGAATTCTCGATCGTGATGGTGCCGACGTCTGAGTAGACGGCTCCACCAGGTGCATTGGTTCCATTTGTCCGATTGGTCGTGAACTCAGTCCCCTGGATCAGGATCTGTCCCGAAGCCGTACTGATCGCACCACCTGCACCGTCCGTGTTGGTTGTATTATTGCTGTGAATATCCGAGTCGGAGATCTGCACATTTCCGGATTCGGTCGCAATTGCCCCGCCGCGTCCATACGCGCCGGCTGTGGAGTTACTGGCAATCACACTATGGGAAACCAGTACGGTGCCGCTGACGGTGAAAATGGCACCTCCGCAGGCCGCTACGCCCCCGACGGAGTTCGATGAGATGAAGCTGTGCCGGATTTCGATGGATCCGGATTGAGTGAAGATGGCACCACCATTTGCAAAAGCGCCTGTGGTGGAATTGTTCTGAATGCGACAATCAGTAATCAGCAGTCGTCCGGGGGACAACGAGTGGATTGCACCGCCGCTGTTGGTGTTGTCTGTAGCTCCATCATTTGCAGCATTGGTGGCGCCAGCGCTGAGCGTCAGGTTTGCCAGCGTCACATCTCCTGCGTCCGCTGAAATTTCGAACAGGCGGCTGCTGCTGGCGGCATCGAGAGCTGTTTTGACCGCGCTGTTACCCCGGATCTGAACGGGGGCCGTGATAATCAGGGCGCCCAACTCCAAAGAGATCGCACCTGTGTTCACGTCGGTAACATCCAGCTCTGGCGCGAAGAGGATTTCATCGGCGCCGCTGCCGGCCGCTGAACCGTCGATGGAGATGTCGTCATTCGCCGCCTCAAGGGCTTCACGCAGCGTGACAAGACCATCGACTGTCATGTTGTCCTGAAGGCTGGTCACGATGATCTGAGCGGGAAGGTCTCGTTGTTCAAGCCGCTCACTGTTGAACTGACTGCGGCGACGATTGCGCAACCTGCCGGGCAGAGGGTTTAAGGATTTCAGCCAGGGACGGAGCCGGGCGGTTGTCTGAGTCATCGATTTGATGGGCAGCATTTTCAGTTTCCCTGAGCTCGATTGATGTAACGGTAGCAGCGTAGCAGCAGACAGGAGTTGATGAGTGCCCTGCCCGACCAATTGAACGGGTTGCCCGTCCTGTGCCGTTCGACACAATCTTTCACGTTCTGCATTCTGGATTCGGAATCGCGGCGGGAGGTCGTGGGATGCCGGCCACCGAAAAATTCTCCCATGTCAAACAATTGATCGCACGGCTTCCACCGTGATCGCAAAAATCCGGGAAACTCTGCGGGGAAACCTGCCCACCATGCGGAATTTTCGCTCCGTTCCGAAAATTCTGCGAGTAACACAGCGTGCGAGCTGGAGGGACTCGGTCAGAACAATTCGCATCCCAATGGGAAGATTGGAGTTGGGGAACCGTGGGAATGTCCGCAACACGGTGCGAACTCAGCGACATGTGTTGCGAAAACAGGACACTCACCGGTACCTGTCGAATTTGAGAGCTGGTCAGGATGTGAGTTGGCCTTGGCACTGTGTGCCACGGGAACGGGAGATGGGTGGCGGAAAAATTCCGTATTCTGCCGGGCTTTTCCACGGACGCCGCCGTCGCTGGACGGGTTTCTACGGCATACTCCTGCAGACATGTGTCTGCTGTTTTCAACAGTGCTCGCAGCGACCGACGACGTGAGTGACGGATCCCTGAGCCCGGTGCCGCAGCAATAGCGTGCTGAGTGTCCAGGTGCTGTTCAGGCAGGTTGCCAGCATATCCCCCGGAGATTCTTATGGAAAGAACGTTTGAGCCTGCGAGTGAAACTGCTGATGTTCCGCTCAGTAGTCTGCACACTCAGTCGTTTCCGGTCCTGCTTGAGCAACTAGGCATCTCGCTGCTGGTGACGACATATCAGGCTGGAAAGCTGGTGATCCTGAGGGCGGATCAGGGACTGCTGAACACTCATTTCTGCAATCTTCCCAAGCCCATGGGATTGGCACTGCGTGGTCCGCAGCTGGGTATCGGGACTCGAAACACAGTGCAGGAGTATCATGCGAATCCCGCCGTCGCAGGGACTCGCGAACCTGCGGGGCGTTGTGACTGTTGCTTTGTGCCGCGAGTCACTCACAGCACGGGCAACATGCAGATTCATGAGATGGAATGGGTGGGCGATGAGTTGTGGTTCGTGAACACTCTGTTTTCCTGCCTTGCCGTGCGCAGTGTGGCTTACAGTTTTCAGCCCCGCTGGCAGCCGCCGTTCATTACCTCGCTGGCGCCGGAAGATCGTTGTCATCTGAACGGTCTGGGACTGCGGGATGGTCGGATTCGTTATGTGACTGCGCTGGGGCAATCGGATTCCGCAGGCGGCTGGCGTGCCACAAAAAAAGATGGAGGGATCTTGATGGATGTCTCTTCCAATGTGATTCTGCTGGGTGGTTTGTCCATGCCGCATTCACCTCGCTGGCATCAGGAGCGACTATGGTTGCTGGAATCCGGAGCGGGTTCACTCGGGTTCCTCGACGAATCGCAGGGGCGTTACCAGGCCATCGCGACGCTACCGGGATTTACAAGGGGGCTGGACTTCTGCGGAAATGTGGCCTTTGTCGGGCTGTCACAGGTGCGCGAGTCTGCCGTGTTCAGCGGGATTCCGATCACCGAACGTTCGCAGGAACGTATGTGTGGTGTGGCGGCTGTTCATCTGGAGACCGGCAAGCTGCTGGGCTGGGTCCATTTCGATCAGGGTGTGCAGGAGATTTTTGCTGTGCGAGTGGTTCAGGGGGCT
This sequence comes from Planctomycetota bacterium, assembly GCA_039796955.1. Lineage (GTDB taxonomy): Bacteria > Planctomycetota > Planctomycetia > Planctomycetales > Planctomycetaceae > SXXK01. Next base: position 46 of record JBDKIW010000060.1, on the reverse strand, counting down.
CGTTACCCGGACCTTGTCACTGCGGACGAAGCGGTGCTGGACGGCG
>JBDKIW010000059.1:0-3356 GCA_039796955.1 Planctomycetota bacterium | reverse complement strand
GGTGGAAAGTTGCACAGCACGTGACAGGTCGCCGGAACACCTCGATACTACTGTTCGTGATCATCAGTCTGGCGCTGCTGTCCGGCGGAGTCTGGCTGTGGAACCGACAGAGTCAGCTCAGACAGGCGGCTGAACTTCAGCGTCAGGCCGCGCAGCAACAGGCAGAACTGACAGCGTTGCTGGACCGGGCATCGCAGGCTGCGAACACCGGAAAAAATGCGGCCGCCAGCCGTCATTATCAGCAGGTCCTCACAATCGACCCCCACAACGCAAAAGCCCTGCTGTTCCTGGCCGCGGTTGAACAGCAGAATGGCCGTCCGGAACAGGCTCGAAATCTGCTGGCTCAAGTCACAGAACGCACCGGACCGCTCGCGGCGACCGCAAAATTTCTGGAGGGCACTCTGGCGCTGGCAGCTCATCAGCTTCGATCCGCCGAAGCACTGCTGCAGGAAGCTCACGCGCTGCGTCCCGATTGGAGCGCCCCGCTGCGCGAACTGGTGTCCGTCTATGCCCTGCAGTTGCGTGAGCCGGAATTGCGCAGGACGCTGGCACAACTCCAGGCCCTGCGACCTTTGACGCCGCGTGAACTGGCAACACGACTGCTGGCCGGGCAACCTCTGCTGGAAACCTCGCAGGCCATCACACAGCTGCAGGCCGCGATGCAGGCAGATCCCGCTGACGTTCAGAGTGCTGCGGGGATTGTTCGATGCTGCTTGATTGCGGGCGATGACGGTCGTGCGGAGCAACTGCTGGACTCTTTCTCAACCCTCGAATCCACAAGCCCGGACCTGCAGGCGCTGCGAGCCCTGCTTCAGGAACGCGCCGGGCAGGCACAGTTGAGCAGTGCGTTCATCTCGGAAATCCCATTGAACGCCGAGTCGGCCTCAGAGGCCTGGGAAGTGGCCCTCAGGCAGGCCAATCGTCGGCAGGACTTTGCGATCGCCGAACAGATTGCCGGATATCTGGCCCGGCGTCACCCCCTGTCGACCACCGCCAGCCATGCCTTCGCACAGGCTCTGGAACGCAACAGCAAACACGCTGACGCAGAACGACAAACACAGATCACCAACCATCTGGATCAGCTGGAACTGCTGGCCTACCGCATGTTTCGGCCGCAGGCTGAAATTCCGCAGATGGCAGTCCCGGTGATGCTGGAGATCGCTGAGCATCTGCAGGCCATTGAACGCAGCGACGAGAGTCGGGATTGGTTGCTGGCCGCTCAAACACTGCTTCCGGAAGACAGTCAGATCAGCACGCGGCTGGAACAGCTCAAAATCGAGGAAACCAAAGCGACTCTGGTGCAACCGAACACAAATTCACCGACTCCTTCCCTGCCACCGCTGGTGGTTGAACGACTGCGTTCGATGACGACGGTCACGGCAGAAGAGCCAACCACAGCAAACTGGGATTTCCACGATGTCGCCAGCGACATGGGGGTCTCATTCGTGTACCACAACGGTCAGAGTCCCGGGAAGCGCATTCTGGAAACCGTCGGTGGCGGTTCTGCCGTTCTGGATCTGGACGGAGACCTGTGGCCGGATCTGTATTTTCCTCAGGGGCAGTACGCCAATGTCGATCCCGCGGCGCCTTCCGTGGCTGATTCCGGAACGCAGAGTTCCGCAAAACCGCCGCAGCTGAATGATCAGATCTTTCGTAATCAGCGGGGACAACGCTTTCAGGATATCACGGCCACTGCGGGTCTGTCTGAATTCTCACACAGTCTGGCCGCAACGATTGGTGACTTTGACGGCGATGGGTTTCCCGATGTCTTCGTCGCCAATCTCGGAGCCTGTCGCCTGTTCCGCAATCTGGGTGACGGTACCTTTGCCGACGAGACACCCGAGTCGATCCTTGTCAACCGGAACTGCAGCAGCGGGGCCTGCTTTGCAGACCTGAACGCGGATGGCCTGCCCGAGATTTTTGTGCTGAACTATGTGGAGGACTGGAACCGCCGCTGTGTCAACAGTTCCGGAGAGATTGCAACCTGTGATCCCAGGGAATTGCAGCCAGCGATCAATCGACTGTATCTGAATGCTGGTGATGGCGGATTCACGGACATCACAAAAGACGCGGGACTTCAGGACTTACCGGGTCGAGCCCTGGGGATTATTGCTGCTGATCTGAACGGAGATGGGGGGACAGAGCTGTTCGTGGCCAACGACGGCATGCCCAATGTCCTGCTGACGGCACCTCCGGACGTGCCTGCCGGTGTGGCCCTGCGCCTGCAGAATCTGGCTCCTCAGGCCGGAGTCGCTGTACCGCAATCCGGTCGATCGCATGCCGGAATGGGAGTGACGGTTGCGGACTTTGACTCCAACGGCCTGCCGGATCTTTTTGTCACCAATTTTTATCGCGAACAGAATACTTTGTACGAGAGCATCGCCCCCGGGTTGTTCCTCGACGCCTCGCAGCGCTCCGGTCTTGGGCCACCCAGTCTGGCTTATCTGGGCTTTGGCACTCAGGCCCTCGATGTGGAAGGCGATGGTGATGCGGACCTTGTCGTATTGAATGGAGACATTGACGACTATTCAGCCGCCGGACGCCCCTGGAAAATGCCTGTGACTGCCTTTCGAAATCAGGGAAATGGTCAGTTTGAAGAACTCACCGGACGCTGTGGAGCGGACTTCTCACAACCGATGCTGGGGCGTGGTTTGAGCCTTGCGGATTTTGACGGTGACGGCGTCAGCGACCTGATTGCCGTTCGACACGACGGGCCGGCCTTGCTGCTCAGGAATCGGACCAGGCAGCTTGCCTCAGGGATCAGCCTGCGTTTTTCCGGGCGGACCGGTACCCGGGATGGAACGGCTACGGCCATCCAGATTCGCCATGGCGACTCACACCTTCACCTGTGGCAACCGGCCGGAAATGGGTTCTCGGCCAGCAATGAACCCGTGATGCGGATTTCCGGGCTGACGGAAAGTGAATCACCGGTGGCCGTGCAGTGGGGCGAACGAAATTTCTCGCTACCGACCGTGCAGAACAAGCACGACTGGGTCGTTCGCGAAGAACTGCCCAATGGCACGACACTTTTGCCGATCTTCAAATAATTCTGCTCCGCGGCGAATTTTTTCACAAAGCGGAAAACAGTCGGCCGCTTCAGGTGTCGATTAACAAGGCAAATCAGCCTGGTAATCGCGCAAATCTTTCCGCCATGGTTGACGCCTGTCACGTAAATTGTTAAATCTGTGTGTGGAAAATCTTTTGCCCTGCACGCATTTCCTGTCTTTAGGATGGATTTTCCCGAACGAGATAAAGTCTGCTCCAAGCCTGCGTTCTCAATTCCTTTCTTTTTCAGGCATTTTCAGGGGACTTTGAAAAATGGTTAAAAAGGGTCGATTATCCGGAGGGGCGCGGGG
>JBDKIW010000058.1:0-6724 GCA_039796955.1 Planctomycetota bacterium | reverse complement strand
TACTTCCAGTCGTAGACGATCAGGCTATCGAGGGCGCGGACAAAGATCTGTCCGTCCGCCACCGCAATGTGCGCCCATGTCGAAGTATCGCTGACATGGAACTTGTCGATTTCCTTGTATTCGGTCGGGTTGGCATCGAACAGAATCAGATCACCGGCTGAGTCGAGCGCGAGCACTCTGGTGCCATTGACCGCCATGCTCCAGTATTCACCGAACGGAGTTGTTCGCCACAGTGATTCGCCACTTGCCGGATCAAGGCAGGAGAATCGGCGATTCCTGAGGTGCAGATAGATCTTCCCATCCACGACGACCGGGGAAGACATGTAGGCCTCAGTCTGATTCTTCCAGACCTCACGGGTCTGCCATCCGGCGTCAGTTTTTGTGACTTCGTACATCAGTGCCCCACCTCCGTAGCTGGACGTGAAGATCTGGTCACCGATGATTGTCGGTGTGAGGATATTCATGTCACGGAATGACGGGATCGCTACGGACCACAGTTCTTCGCCGGATTCAGGACTGACTCCGCAGAGTTTCGCACGCGTCTGAATGACCAGTTGCCGAGTGCCTGCGAGGGTGGCCAGCATGGGCGAAGAAAACGCACCCCCCATCATGCCACCGGCTTCCTTCAGCGACCGCCAGGCCATTTCCCCGGTTTCGCAATTCAGCTTCACCAGGCCGCCGGACGTTTGCACATACACGAAACCGCCATCGACCAGGGGCGAACAGACGAAGCCAAAGGTCTGCCCAACGGTCTCAAACATTTCACGAAAGTCGGCACGCCAGACTTCTTTGCCGGTTTCTGCATCGAGAGCGACGAGGACATCAAGCATGCCGGGGACGAAGAGTCGCTTGCCGTCATAAACCGGCGTGGCACGGATCCAGCTGCCATTTGCGGCCGCGAAGAATGGAACGGTCATGGCGCCTGGCCACTCCACCTTCCACAGTTCCTTGCCGGAATCGCGATCCAGAGCCCGTGTGACTTCATTTTCCTTATTCACCGTTTCGGTGATGAACACCTTGTTTTCGCTGACGATCGGGCCGGAGTAACTGGGACCGAGCGGAACCCTGTATGCTTCTTTCAGGTGTTCAGGCTTCAGTGACTCGGGCCATGCGGCCTGAGCCACAGTGCAGGTTCGGTCGTTTCCTCGCCACTGCACCCACTGGGCCCGGTCTGCGGCTAAGGACAAGGCTGGCAGACAGATCAGGGCCGTCAGTGACTTCAGAAAACGCATAGAGAGCTCCGGGAATTGACGAGTAAAGCACAAAGAACACTGCAGCGCGATGCCGGAGTGCCGGTACCTGCGAACAAAACGGCATCCCGGCAACGCAGCAGAAAAGTCTCAGCGTTACGGCGGCGAGCCAGCGATTTGCACACCCATGATAGATGGACAGCAAGACCTCACAGCAACCAACCACCGCGGACCGAACGTTATGAACGTTTTAGAGGCTGGTGGTCGCAAGGCAACCGATTTTTTCTCACGGTTTTTTCGAGAAATGGTCAAAAAACTGTTTGAGGGGCCATTGCAAACGCGCTGGGGTGGCAGAGGATTTGCGGGAAGGGGTAAGGGATCGGCATTTGCCTGACTGGGCGAGCGACAGGAGCGTTCGGAAATGAGTGTATTGTTAGGGTGGGTGATTTGGTGGTTTTGGATTGGTGTCTCTGGTCCCGGGGCGAAATTGTTGACCGCGATTCAGGACGGTGCCTCTCCGGCTGTCGTTGAGACGGGCGATCCCAGGGGCGCAGCGGAGGCGGAGTCGGTCGATGAGTCTGCGGGGAAGGATCGGGCGCAGGCACAAGCTGGAACATCGGTGTCGGAGTATCTTTGCCGTCGGCTTCCGGCGCGACCAGCGGCTGCGCTGAGGATTGACGGCCGACTGGAAGAGCCCGCGTGGCAGCAGGCGGAATGGTCGGCAGAGTTTATCGACATCGAGGGCGTGACAAAGCCTCGTCCGAAGTACTCCACACGCATGAAGATGCTGTGGGATGACCAGTGTCTGTATATCGCTGCAGAGCTGCAGGAGCCGCATGTCTGGGGCAACCTGACCCGTCGGGATTCGATCATTTTTCACGACAATGATTTCGAGGTATTTCTGGATCCGGAGGGCGATGGTCTGGCGTATGGTGAGCTGGAATTGAATGCGCTGAATACGGTTTGGGATCTGCGATTGCCGCGGCCGTACCGTGATGGTGGTCAGGCCGACGACGGCTGGACGATGACGGGATTGCGGACGGGTGTCAGCATTCAGGGAACGTTGAATGATGCGATGGACGTTGATCAGGGCTGGACGATCGAGATCGCGATCCCCTGGGCTGCGCTGGAGACACTGAACGACCGGGAAAAACCGCTGCGGCGGGCGATCCGGGATGGTTCGGTCTGGCGAGGGTGGGAGACGTTTTCGGACACCGACATGGCAGCTCAGTTCAACGACGTGGCATGGCCGGCTGTGGTTCCATTGACGCCGCGTGAGGGAACGCAGTGGAGAATCAACTTCTCACGTGTAGAATGGCCGCACGAAGTGGTGAACGGTCGGACTCGGCGGCAGGAGGCCAGTCGCGAGGACAACTGGGTCTGGTCGCCTCAGGGAGTTGTGGACATGCACCGACCAGAGACGTGGGGAATTCTGCGGTTCACCACACAGACCGTGGGCAGCACCGAGCCGGTCAAGTCAGAGGGACCGCCTGGAAACTGACCTGGTGGGGAAACTACGACGGGCATTTTGAAGCAAGAGCAAAACGGTGAGCTGGTTGGAGGCATGGAGGGGCCGCCGGCGAGTTGATTTGCGGAATGGATTGGTGGAGCCGGTCTGGTTCTGCTTTCGGCTTATCCTGCGCCTTCGAAGTTGCGGCAGTTGTCGGGTGGATTCAGAAACTGCGGGAAACTGCGGGACGAGGCTTGTCGTAATGGCGACGGGCTTCCAGGATACGGGACCGGTACGTTTCACGAATCGGGAACCCGTGAGTGGGACGCGAAGGTGTTCCGGCACAAAGCCCTGTTGGTTGTTAAGTCTGAATCGCTGACGGTGGGACGGGATGCCTGCATTCCCGTCGGACAGAGCGTAAAAATTTCTGGCTGAGTTGTGATCGATGAAGAAGTGTCGACGCTGTACCAAAACGGCTACCCTGCACGTTACCGAAATTCGCGAAGGCAAAGCGGTTGCGGTGCATCTGTGCGATACGTGCGCCCGAGAGTATCTCGAACAGGGAGGGCCGGACGAGACGGTATTTCCGGAGTTGCCTGGCAAGCTGAGCGATGTCATGGCAGAAACCGCGGAGTCTCAGGCCGTTTGCCCGAACTGCGGAATCACCTTCCGTGAGTTTCGGGAGCATGGTCGATTCGGGTGTGCACAGGATTACACGGAATTCATGGCCGAGCTGATTCCGCTGCTGGAAAGCATCCACGAGGATTCCCGGCATGTCGGCAAGCAGCCGCGGGGAACGATTGTGGGGACGAAGGACCAGTCCCGTCTGTCCCAGCTTAGAAATCAGCAGCGTACGGCGATTGAGAAGGAAGATTATGAGGCGGCTGCGGTCCTGCGCGATCAGATTCTGGAGCTTGAAGCAAAGATCAGGACACCGCCCCCACCGAAATCCGGGCGTCGCCGCAAGCCACCGGGAAGTTCGTCTGACTGAGTTCGGTGGGTAAGATTCGGCGAGGGCGGGGGTAACGAGCACCTGTGAAGCGTCGGATTCGCGAAACTTTCCGCGGCCTGCGCTGTACTGCAACCAGCTCGGCTCATAGAATTTTCTTCCAGCTCCCTTCGCGGATGTTGGCGTATCGTCAATGGCGCTGTTCTCTGAATTAGAACGGCGATCGTTGGGAGATGTGCGACTGGTTCTGCGTTCGTGGACGCTGGTTCAGGAGGCGGCGGGGGCTGTACGGCGGGCGGGTTGGATTTTCTCGGCTTGTGTTGTATCCGGCGAATGATTTCCGGCCTGAATGTGTGATTCGTACCGACTGGGGTCAGGGCTGACTAACTTCGTCATTCAATAGCTTGCTGTGTCAGCGAGTGAATTTCGCGGGAACAATTCGTTGAACTCCGAACGATCAGAAAACAGCAGCCTGATGGCGGCCCTTGTGCAGACCAGCGGCGAGTGGTTGCGCGGGACCGGCCCGGAGTCGGACATTGTGATTTCCAGCCGGGTCCGACTCGCCAGAAACGTAGCGGGATTTCCGTTCATTTCCCGGGCGACAGCGGACGTGCGGGTGCAGGTCATTCAGCAGGTCAAAGCGGCGCTCCGCGGCACCTTTCAGGGCCGGAAAATGCTGCCGGTCAACGTCGAATCGTTGTCCGCTCTGGACAGTCAGTTTCTGATGGAGCGGCAGTTAATCAGTCGCGAGCTGGCTCGGGGTGACGGACCGCGTGCGGTTGTGTTTTCTGAAGGTGAACGCTACAGCGTGATGATCAACGAAGAAGATCATTTGCGTCTGCAGGTACTGCACAGCGGTCTGGCACTGGAAGAGAGCTGGCAGGAATGTGACGCGCTGGATGACCTGATTGAGTCTCAGGTGCCGGTGGCCTTTCACCCGCAGCTGGGATATCTGACCGCCTGTCCGACGAATGTGGGCACAGGCATTCGCATCAGCGTCATGCTGCACCTGCCCGCTCTGCGACTGACGCGTGATATCCAGAAGGTGCATCAATCGGCACAGAAAATCAATCTGGCTGTGCGTGGGTTGTATGGCGAAGGCAGTCAGGCACTGGGTGACTTTTATCAGATCTCCAATCAGGTCACGCTGGGGAAGTCAGAGACGGAACTGATTGGTGAGGTGCAGGAAGTGGTGTTGCGGATCGTGGAGTGGGAACGTCGTAATCGCGAGTTTCTGCTGACGAAAAACCGTTCTCAGCTGCACGACCAGGTTTCGCGTGCTCACGGAACACTGACCAGTGCTCGTTCCATCAGCTCCGAAGAAACTATGCATCTGCTGTCAAGTCTGCGGATGGGTATTCGGTTGGGCCTGATTGAAAACCTCGACGCCGGGACCGTCAACGAATTATTCATTCACACGCAACCCGCGCACCTGCAGGTTCTGCAGGGGGAAGCACTGGAAACCGAAAAGCGCAATCTGGCTCGGGCGAATTATCTGCGGCGGCGTCTGAATCTGACGGCCCCCTGATTTCGCAGAGTCTGGGCTTGCCCTTATGGCGTCCTGCAGGTCGGCTGGGTGTCACAGAGTGTGATGAATCCTCGCTGAAATGCAGGCCACGTAAAGTGGGGCGGGATAAAGGCCTTTGCAGCGGGTTCCCGGTGCCAGACGCAGGCAGGCTTGTCGGAGCGTTCGTGGGGGCGGTGGCGGAGTGCCCGGGCGTCTGGCGTGTGCCACTGAGCTTTCTCTGTTTTTTCCTGATCCGTCTCTGAGGCTTTGGTGTCGTATGTTATCACTCGAGAACTATCGCTGGCCGGCCGAATGGGAGCCTCATGCGGCCACGTGGACTGCCTGGCCGGTGAATCCCAATTCGTGGCCGGGTATCTTTGAACGTATTCCGTCCGCGTTTGCGAAATTTGTGGCAGTGATGGCGGAATTTGAACCGGTGCGGATTCTGGCGGGTGGACCGGGTGTCAGGGAATCGGCGCAGATCCTCGTCGATATCGCCTGCTCCGCTCAGGGCAGTCGCTTTACCCCGGAACTTTTTGAAATCCCGGTCAACGATTCGTGGTGTCGAGATCATGGCCCGATTTTTCTGAATGGGCGGCCCGGGACACCAGCTTCCGGAACTCAGGTGATCATCGACTGGGACTACAATGCGTGGGGAGGAAAATATCCACCATGGGACTTTGATGCCGTGACTGCGCGGCGGATTGCGGCGCATCTTGAAGTGCGTGCGTTGCGCCCACGGCTGATTCTTGAAGGAGGGGCGATTGAAGGCAATGGCGAGGGGACGGTACTGACGACCGCCAGTTGTTTGTTGAATCCCAATCGCAACCCCGGGATGACTCAGCAGATGATGGAAGAGACACTGGCCTGGTGGTTGCAGGCACGGCAGGTGATCTGGCTGCCAGGGCATGGGATAGTGGGCGACGATACGGACGGACACATCGATCAGGTGGCCAGATTTGTCGATCAACGCAGGGTGCTGGTTGCCACTCCATGGTCAGAAGATGCGGAGGAAGCCGAAGACTTGCGGGCCAACTGGGCTGGGGTGGAAGCGGGCATAAACAGCGCTGGCGACAGTTTGATTCCGCTGGCCCTGCCGATGCCGACGCCGAAGTTTCAGGAGGACGCGCGGATGCCGGCGTGTTACTGCAACTACATTCTGGTGAATGGCGGTGTGATCGTGCCCACCTTCCGCGATGTGGCCGACGACCAGGCGCTGCAGATCCTGCAGGACTGTTATCCTGAGCGACGAGTTGTGGGTGTGGACGCACTGGACCTTGTCTGGGGGCTGGGAGCGTTTCACTGCATGACACAGCAGCAACCCGCGGTTTGAGCGGAGAGTGTGAGTCCGGAGGGGCCAGCGCGGCCAGCACGAGTGGGTTATTCAGTGCCCTGGAAGGTTGCGGATCGAAAGCGAGAATCTCGATTTGTAGCACCCCTGGCCGCGAAAAGTGATCCCCCCGTTCCCGTTCCCGTGCTCGAACCCCCGTACGCATCACAGGCGCCGCTGACTTTTGAGCGATCAAGTAGTTGGCCGAAGTCCTGCCCCCACAGCGGCATGTGAAAGTCGAGCACGAGCACCGCTGCGCGGAGCACGAGCACGTAAAAGCAGACCGAGTTGTGCCAGC